>CAYPQM010000016.1:28504-56842 GCA_964412845.1 uncultured Streptosporangiaceae bacterium | reverse complement strand
CCGGGACGCGGCCCGGGCCGCGAGGTCACGGGGCGTGGGGGCGGTGCCCCGGCGCGCGGGATCTGCCAGTCCGGCAGGGGGGCCGGCCGCCGCGGTGGTCTGGTCGGTCATCGGAAGGCTTCCTCGTCTGCGATTCGTAGCGGGAACTGGCAACAAAAAACCCCCCGCGCCCTAGGGCGGTCGAGGGGAGCGCGCGTGATCAGCTTTCTTAGCGACCCGCGCGCCTGCCAAGTACGACGATGATAGAGGTGGACACGGTTTCTACTCTGGCCCACGCGGCGTCCCGCGTCAACTTGAGAGCGCGTTCGTCTCGGCTGCTGAGACGTTACCCGGGTGATCCCGGTCGCCCGCGCGGTCCCGGCCGGAGCCGCCCGGCCTGCTGGCCTGGGTCCGGGCCCGGGCCAGCCGGGCCACCTCGCGGGCCGCCATCGGCCCCGCCAGCAACGTCCCCTGGCCGAACGCGCAGCCCATGTCCCGCAGCAGATCCAGTTGCTCCGGGTGCTCGATCCCCTCGGCCACCACATCGAGGCCGAGATCGGTGACCACCTGGACCATCACCCTGATGAGCGTGGCCATGGTGGTGTCCGTGCCGAGGCCGGCGACGAGCGGGGAACCGATCTTGATCACATCGACCGGCAGCTCGCGCAACTGGCCGAGGGCGGCGTAGTCGGCGCCTGAGGCACCGATGGCGAGCCGGACACCACGCTCGCGCAGGGCCTCCAGCCCACTGCGGACCGCGCTGCCGCGATCGATCAGGGCCCGGTCCGCTATCTCCAGGGTGAGCGCACCAGGTGGCAGCCCGCTGGCGGCCAGGGCGCCAAGCACCGACTCGGTGAACCGGGCGGCAGCTACCTGCCGCGGCGTGCAGCGCACCCAGGCACCGCACTCCAGCCCCGACCGGTGCCAGGCCATGGCCTGGGTGCAGGCTTCGCGCAGCATCCAGTCGCCGAGCGCCACGATCACCCCCGATGCCTCCGCCACATCGAGGAACTCCCCCGGCGGGACCGCGACACCGCCCGGCCGCCAGACAGCCAGCGCGGCCGCGCCCGCGATCCGCGAGCTGGCCAGCTCGACGACAGGCTGGTACTCCAGGTCAAGCTGGCCCTCGCTGACCGCCCGGTGCAGGTCCCCGGCCAGCTCGAGACGGCGCACCACGTCCGCGTGCAGATGCGCCGCGTAGACCTCAACCCGCGCCCCGCCGGACTCCTTGGCCCGGGATACCGCCACGTCGGCGTTCCGCCACACGTACCCGGCCGGGCTGCCGTCCGCCAGGGCCACGCCCACGCTGGCCCCGAGCGAGATATCCCGGTCCGCGACGCGGAACGGGCTGGCGGCAATGCTGGCGAGGATCCGTTCGGCTATATCAAGTATTTCCTGGGCGCTGGCCGCGCCTTCGACCAGGACCGCGAACTCATCGCCGCCCCAGCGGGCCACCGTGTCCGGCGACGGCACGGCCGCCCGGACCCGGCGCGCGACCTGGGCCAGCAGCAGGTCCCCGGCACTATGCCCGGCCGCGTCGTTCACCCCGGTAAAGGAGTCCAGGTCGATGAGGATGACGCCGGCCACACCTGGCCTGGCGGCCGCCTGCTGCGGGGTGTGCAGGCGGCCCAGGCTGAGCGCGTCCCGGGCCCGGTCCTCGACGTACGCGCGGTTCGGCAGCCCGGTCAGCCCATCGTGGAACGTCAGGTGGGCGACCCGGCGGCGCAGTTCGACCTGGTCGCTGACATCGCGCGCGGTGACCAGAAGCTGATCGGGGCCACCCGGGTTCCGGTACCGGGATACCGTCGATTCGACATAACGCCAGGTGCCGTCGGCGGCGCGGACCCGGCAGGGATACCGGCCGGCCTGCTGCGCGGCCGCCCCGATGACCTCGCGCGCCGCGCGGGTGCCCGATGACCTGTCCTCCGGGTGCACGAAGTCAGCCAGTATCCGGCCGGCCAGGTTCTCCGGCGTGTACCCGTAATCGGTGACCGCCGGGCTGGCGTACCTGATCGACCCGCCGAAATCGCAGACCAGCACCACGTCGCTGGTCCGGTCGGCCAGCTCACGGAACTGGCGGCCCGACTCGCGCCACAGCCGCGCCGCCGCGCTGTCCCGCCGCAGCAGGCTCAGCACCCGGGCGGCCAGGGCGAGCACGGCGGTCCCCCCGGCGAGCGCCAGCACCGGCCGCGCGGAGGGACCGCCGGCCAGCGCCCACCCGATGACCACCACGGCCGCCACCGTGGCGGCCAGGGACGCCACGACCGTCGCCGCGTCCAGCCCGGTGCGCCGGAGCGCGGCACCGCCCAGCCGGGCCTTCCTTGGCCCATCGGCCCACGGCGCCAGGCCGACCAGCCCGAATCCGACGACCTGGAGGATCTCGGCGCCCGCCGCCGGATGGCCGCCGCCCACCCTGGCTGCCACCCCCACCGCGTCCGCGGCGGACAGGGCGAGCAGGGCGAGGTAGGCCGGGGCACCGCGGCGTCCGGCGGCCACGGCGAACGGCAGCACGCAGCCGAGCGCGACGAGATCGGCCAGCGGGTGGACAAGTTCCAGGGCGAACAGGCCCGGGCCGTCGCCTGACCTGGGATACACCGGGCCGAACGCGACGATCCAGCCGATCACGAACAACGCGGAGGCCAGCACGTATCCATCGGCCAGGTGCGCGGCCACGGCGCCGGGTGCCGTGCCGCGGCCGCGCTGGGCCAGCAGTTGCCCGGTGGGCTCGGGCCGCCTGGTCGGCAACCGGACCAGGCCCGCCACGAAGGCGGCCAGGGCCAGCAGCCCGGGCAGGTCGGCAGAGGTCAGCGGGAAAGGCGCGCCGGTCGCCGGGCCGGCCAGCGCATCCTGGACGATGACCCCGGTCCCCCAGAGCAGCGCCGCGAGTGCCAGCCACCAATACCCGCGCTTAACGGAACCTGTGTGCCGGTCGGCTCCGCGCCACAGGCTGACGGCCGCGGCAGCGGCCGCCAGGGCCACCGCTGCGGTGCCTGCCTGCCCGGCCAGGTTCATCGCAGCCCACCCGATGCTTGCGGGCGCACCGAGTCTCCTTCCGCAGCGTCCATCACCAGCGCGGTGAGCCGGATAGCCTTGTGGGCTCAGCCTGGCTCTCCTCGGCGGCCGAGCTATGACTCGAGGCCACCACGTGAAGACCTGTACCACCGGATGTTGAGCGGGATCACCGGGGCTGGGACACCGTCATCAAAATTAACGATTGCGATCACTCTACGTGCCTAAGGTCACCGTTCGATTGCGCGGCGGCGTCCCCTGGGAGACAACTGGGCCGTCCAGCAGCCCGGGGGATTCAGTAGGCACCTGAGATGACGTTCGCGAGCGGTTCGCCATTGATGAACCGTTCCGCCTGGTCGCGGACGAGCGACAGGGCCCGGGCCGCCGACACGGGGGTGGACGCGGCCACATGCGGGGTGAAGAAGACGCCCGGCAGGGTCCACAGCGGATGGCCCGGCGGCAGCGGCTCCGGGTCGGTCACGTCCAGCGCGGCGATCAGCCGACGGCGGCCCAGCTCAGCGCAGAGCGCGTCGGTCACCAGCAGCGATCCGCGGGCCGCGTTGACGAGCAGGGCACCGTCCTTCATCCGGGCCAGGAACGCGGCGTCCACCATGCCGATGGTTTCCGTGGTCACCGGGGCGAGCACGACGACCACGTCGGCCCCGGGCAGGAAGTCACCGACCTGGCTCACCGGGGCGACCGGGGTGACGCCGGCCCGGGCGCTGCGGGCCACCCGGCGCACTGTCACCTCGAAACCGGCCAGCCGCCGCTCGACCGCAGCGCCGATCGAGCCGTACCCGACGATCAGCACGGTCTTGCCGGCCAGGCACTCGGTGAACTGATAGCTCCACCGCCCGGCGGCCTGCTCCCGGGCGAAATGGGGGAACTCGCGGAGGGCGCCGAGGATGGCCGCCACCACCCACTCGGCGGTGCTGGCGTCATGCGCACCGCGCGCGTTGCACAAGGTGACACCCTCCGGCAGCTGGGCCAGCAGCCGGTCGACCCCGGCGGTCAGCGCCTGCACCACCGACAGGCGCGGCAGGTGCCGGATGGCCGCGATCGCCGGCGCCGCGGGGAAGAAGGGCGGCACGTAGAACTCCACCTCCGCGGCGCTGGGCGGCAGGTCGGGCCCGTCCGGTGCGACCTGCTGCACGTGCGCGCCGGGCAGGCCGTCAAGCGCGCTGGCCACCTCGGCCGTCGGTACCCAGATCAGCATGACCTGTCCTCACTGTCCGTGTTATCCGCGCTGTCGGCATTTGTCAGTGCTGTTCGCATTTGTCCGCGCTGTGGCCGCCCAGCACCGCGGCCGGGTACCGGGCCGCCCGGCCCTCGGCGGTAGCGTGCCAGGGTGAGCGAACCACCGGCAAATCCCCGGATTGAGATCGAGTCCCATTCCGACCCCACGCTGGAAGCCGGGTCTTATGCGAACGGGCTGGCGATCTGGCACACGCCGCACGAGTTCACGTTCGACTTCCTGGTCAGCAGCCAGCCACCGCAGCAGGCGCAGACGCCGGAGGGCGAAACGGTCATCAGGGCGCCGCACCGCCTCGTCGCGCGGATCCGGGTCCCGCCGACCGCGGTCTTCGACATCATCCGGACCATCAACGAGAACCTGACCATGTACGAGCAGAAATTCGGCCAGATCCGCCAGCCCGGCGAGTGACCCGCCGGGGTCCCGGACTGACGGATGCGGTTTGCTGTCGTTCCAACGACAGTTGAAGCGCTCTACTGTCGTTGCGATGGGTCCTGGCCGAGGCGTTCCAGGATGAGCTCGCGGGCCCGGGTGGCGTCGGCCTGGCCGCGGGTGGCCTTCATCACCGCACCGAGCAGGGCTCCGGCCGCGGCGACCTTGCCGTCGCGGATCTTCTGGGCCACGTCCGGGTGGGCCGCGATCGCCTCGTCCACCACGGCGCTGAGCGCCCCGTCGTCGCTGACCACGGCCAGGCCGCGGGCGGCCACGATCTCATCCGGCGTGCCCTGGCCGGCCAGCACGCCGTCGATGACCTGCCTGGCCAGCTTGTCGTTGAGCGTGCCCGACGCGACCAGCCCGGCCACGGCCGCCACCTGGGCCGGTGTGATCGGCAGATCAGCCAGGTCGCGGCCGGAGTCGTTGGCCCGCCGGGACAGTTCACCGAGCCACCATTTGCGGGCGTCGGCCGGGGTCGCGCCTGCCGCCACGGTCTCGGTCACCAGGTCGAGGGCGCCCGCGTTGCGCAGCGCGGCCATGTCCAGGTCAGACAGCCCCCACTCCTGCTGCAGCCGTGACCTGCGGGCCGTCGGCAGTTCCGGCAGCGCGGCGCGGATCTGTGCCACCCAGTCGGCGGGCGGGGCGACCGGCACCAGGTCCGGCTCGGGGAAGTACCGGTAGTCCTGCGCCTCTTCCTTGCTGCGGCCCGCGGTGGTGATACCGCTGACCTCGTGCAAGTGCCGGGTCTCCTGGACGATCCGGCCGCCCGCGTCGAGGATCGCGGCCTGCCGCTCGATCTCGTACCGGACCGCGCGCTCCACCGAGCGCAGCGAGTTGACGTTCTTGGTCTCGGTGCGGGTCCCCCACTGCCCGGAACCCCTCGGGGACAGCGAAGTATTCACGTCACAGCGCAGCGAGCCTTCCTCCATCCGGACATCGGATACGCCGAGGGCGCGCACCAGGTCCCGCAGTTCGGTCACATACGCCTTGGCGACCTGCGGCGCGAGCGCGCCGGTGCCAGCCACCGGCTTGGTCACGATCTCCACCAGCGGGATGCCTGCCCGGTTGTAGTCGACCAGTGAGTAGTCCGCGCCGTGAATCCGCCCGGTGGCCCCCCCGACGTGCAGCGACTTGCCGGTGTCCTCTTCCAGGTGAACGCGCTCGATCTCGACCCGGAACTGCCTCGGCCCCCCGGCACTCCCGCCGGGACCAGGCTCCGGGTCATCCAGCGTGACGTCCAGCCAGCCATCGGTGCACAGCGGCTCGTCGTACTGCGATATCTGGAAGTCCTTCGGCATGTCCGGGTAGAAGTAGTTCTTCCGGGCAAACCGGCAGTTCTCGGCGATGGAGCAGTTCAGCGCGAGCCCGATCCTGATCGTGTACTCGATCGCGGCCCGGCTAGCTACCGGCAGCGACCCGGGCAGGCCCAGGCAGACCGGGCACACCTGGCTGTTGGGCTCGGCACCGAACCGCGTCGGGCAGCCGCAGAACATCTTCGTCACGGTGCCCAGCTCGACGTGCGTCTCCAGGCCGATGAGCGGGTCGTAGCGGGAGACCGCCTCGTCGTACGGCACCAGCGTGGCCAGCTGGTCAGTCATGGCCGATTCCCCTCGCTTCATCAAGCAGCGGGTGCCCGCGGCGCTCGGTGAGGACTGCCTCAACCGCGGCCCCGACCCGGTAGATCCGGTCGTCAGCAAGTACGGGCGCCATGATCTGCAGGCCGACCGGGAGGCCGTCCTCGGACGCGAGCCCGCACGGCACGGACAGCGCGGCATTGCCGGCCAGATTCGACGGGATCGTGCACAGGTCGGCCAGGTACATGGCGATCGGGTCGTCGGCTCGCTCGCCGATGGGGAACGCGGTCGTCGGTGTGGTCGGCGACACGAGCACGTCCACCTGCTCGAACGCGGCCTCGAAGTCCCGGATGATGAGCGTGCGCACCTGCTGGGCCTTGCCGTAGTAGGCGTCGTAGTAACCGCTCGACAGGGCATAGGTGCCGAGCATGATCCGGCGCTTGACCTCGGCGCCGAACCCCTGCGCGCGGGTCAGTGACATGACTTCTTCCGCGCTGCGGGTGCCGTCGTCGCCGACCCGCAGGCCATATCGCATGGCGTCGAACCTGGCCAGGTTGGACGATGCTTCGCTGGGCGCGATCAGGTAATAGGCGGGCAGCGCGTAGCTGAAGTGCGGGCAGGAGACTTCGACGATCTTCGCGCCGAGCGACTCAAGCAACTCGACGGCCTCACCGAATCTGGCCATGACCCCAGGCTGGTAACCCTCGCCGCTGAGCTCCGGGACCACGCCGACGCGCAGCCCGCTCACATCCGCCTGGCGCGCGGCGGCCACCACTGGCGGCACCGGCGCGTCCACCGAAGTCGAATCGCACGGGTCATGCCCGGACATCACCTCATGCAGCAGGGCCGCGTCAAGGACGGTGCGGGCCAGCGGCCCCGGCGTGTCCAGCGAGGACGCGAACGCGACCACCCCGTACCGGGACGACCCGCCGTAAGTCGGCTTCACCCCGACGATCCCGCAGACCGCCGCGGGCTGCCGGATCGATCCTCCCGTGTCGGTGCCGATGCCGAGCGGCGCCTCGAAGCCGGCCACCGCCGCGGCCGATCCGCCGGACGAGCCGCCCGGCACCCGGCTCAGGTCCCACGGGTTGTGCGATGGGCCGAAGGCTGAGTTCTCCGTGGATGAGCCCATGGCGAACTCGTCCATGTTGGCCTTGCCGAGGATCACCACCCCCGCCGCACGGAGCCTGCGGGTGATGGTCGCGTCGTACGGGGGCTGCCAGCCGTCCAGGATGCGTGACCCGCACGTGGTTGGCATGTCCTCGGTGGTGAAAACGTCCTTGAGCGCGAGCGGCACACCGGCCAGCGGCCCGAGCACCTGGCCGGCCGCGCGCCGTTCGTCCACCGCCCGGGCCGCCGCCCGCGCGGAGTCCGCCGCGACGTGCAGGAACGCGCGCACCTGGGAATCCACCGCGCCGATCCGGGCCAGATGAGCGTCGGTCACCTCGGCCGCTGACACCTCGCCGGCCGCGATAGCGGCGGCCAGGGCGGCCGCGGTCATCCCGGTGAGTTCGCTGTCCATGTCAGTCCTCCGCCAGGATGCGCGGAACCCGGAATCGCTGCTGCTCCACGGCAGGTGCCTGGGCGAGCGCTTTCTCCGCGCCCAGGCACGGCACCTCCACGTCGTCACGGAACACATTGACCAGCGGCACAGCGTGCGAGGTGGCCGGAATACCGTCCGCGGCTACGTCCTGGATCCGCGCCACGGCCGCGATGATCTGGCCGAGCTGGCCGGCCAGGTGATCCAGTTCCTCCTCGCCCAGGGCCAGCCGGGACAGGCTGGCCAGATGGGCCACTTCCTCGCGGGCAATGGACATGGCTGCCATCCTAGGACCGCCCGCGCTGCGGCCCGTCCTATTAATGGTGGTCGAGCACGCCAGCGGACGGCGCGGCCACCGGGGATTCCTGCTCGCTGCCGCCGGGCGCCTGCGCGAGCGGCCGCTGG
This sequence comes from uncultured Streptosporangiaceae bacterium, assembly GCA_964412845.1. Lineage (GTDB taxonomy): Bacteria > Actinomycetota > Actinomycetes > Streptosporangiales > Streptosporangiaceae > JAWWPY01. The sequence continues at coordinate 48,648 of CAYPQM010000016.1, read as the reverse complement.
CTCAGCGCGCCCCGGGCGAAACTGTCGGCCAGCCACGCGGTCGCCGCCGCCACGTTGAGCGGCCGGCTGAAATGCCAGCCCTGGGCCGCGTCGCAGCCCATGGCGCGCAGCGCCGCGGCCGCTTCCAGCGACTCGACCCCCTTGGCGACGGACCGGATGCCGAGCGCCCGGGCGAGATCGATCAAGGCCCCGACGATCAGCCCGTCGTGCGCACTGCCGGGGAGCTTCGTGATGAACGAAGAATCGATCTTGATCTCACTGACCGGCAGGTACCGCAGGCGTCCCAGTGACGCCCGGCCGGTCGCGAAGTCATCCAGGCTGAGCGGGACGCCGATCGAGGCCAGGGCCGCGACCACCGTCACGGTGTCGGCGGGCTCGCTGGTCAGCGCGCGTTCGCTGACTTCGAGCAGGAGCGCCTCGGGAGGCAGCCCGCGGGAGGCGAGCCCGCGCTCTATCGTGCCCGCAAGGCCCCCGTCGAGCAGGTCACGCGCGGACACATTGACCGAGAGCTGCACCGGAAGCCCGCTCTGCCGCCACGACGACGCCTGGTTGAGCGCGCACTCCAGCACGTGGGCGGTCAGGTCTCGCATCAGGAACGACTGGGCGACCAGCGGGACGAACGCTCCCGGCGTGATCAGCCCCCGGCTGGGGTGCCGCCACCTGATCAGTGCCTCAAGCCCGGCGGTCTGCCCGTCGGCCAGGAAAACCTTCGGCTGGTAGTGCAGTTCGAACTCACTGTGGTCGATCCCCCGGCGCAGGTCGCCGAGCAGGGAGAGCCGGGCCGGCGAGTTGCGGTCGGAGCGCGCCACGTAGGCCTCGACCCCGCTGTGCCGCTCCTTGGCCAGGTACATCGCCACGTCGGCGCGCTGCATGAGCCCGTCCACGGTCGTCGCGTCGCCCGGGTAGAGGGCGATGCCGACGCTGGCCTCGATCTCGAACGACATGCCTTCCAGCCGGATCGGCTCGGCGAGCGCGGCCCGGAGCCGGCTTGCCACCTCCCGCGCGGTGGTCTCGGCCCGTACCGACGGCAGGAGCACCGCGAACTCGTCCCCGCCGAGCCGCGCGACGATATCGCCGGGCCGCACGCTGCGAGTGAGCCGGTGCGCGACAATCCGGAGCAGCCCGTCGCCCACCGGGTGCCCGAGCGTGTCGTTGACCTCCTTGAACCGGTCGAGGTCGAGGAGCAGGAATCCGGCCAGGCCGCCTGACCTCGCCACCCCGGCCAGCGCCTCGTTGGTCCGGCGGGTCAGCAGCGTGCGGTTGGGCAACCCGGTCAGCTCGTCATGCAGCGCCTGATGCTCACGCTGGACCGACATGGCGGCGTTCGCGTAGACGGCGGCGAGCGGCAGCAGGAAGAGCAGGACGAGCAGGACCGACCGGTCCATCACCACGACGACCAGCGGAGCGGCGGACAGCAGGACCAGGTTGACGAATGCCTGGTAGGGCAGGGTCGCGCGGAGCGTCGCCAGGACCGGCGTGCGTCCGTGCAAGGCCACGGCCAGGCCGACCAGCACGAAGTTGCACGCGAAGTAGGCGAGCGCCGCGAGCGCCACCAGGCCGAGTTCCCGCCCGCTGAGCACCCAGGGCCGCAACGGCATCGGATGCTGGCCCGCCGCGTCCAGAACCACGGCTGCGGCCCCCAGGCTGAGCGTGCACTGGGCCGCGTTGAAGGCGCCCCGGAACGGCGCCTGCCGGCCGGTCAGCGCAGCGATCAAGGTGGTGGCACAGCGCACCAGCGCGGCCGTGGGAAAGCCCCAGTACAGGAGTGCGGCGAAGCAGAACGTGAGCGCGGTCACGCCGGAATCAGGGTCGGATTTTCCTGGCGTGACAATGGGCCGGAGTTCCCCGATCAGCGCGAGTGCGGCAATGACCCAGAACAGCGGATGGACGGCCAGTGCGCGCAGAGCGGGAAAGGAGAGCCTGGGTACGGTAACCGCGAGAAGCACGAGACCGGCCACCGCGACCGCGGTGATCAAGATCCATAGCGGAGAGCCGATCCGCGGACCGACATCCCTCGTGTCGTTCGGGTCCCTCATGGCGTCCTCGTGCTCGGGGCAGCCTATGGAATGCGCGTTTGCTCCACCAGCAGAGTACGGCGAAAACCATACTTCGCGAAACCGATCGCACACTATCCGTTACAAGGCATTGATCCTTAACTAAATAGGTGCAGGTCAGGACCCCGATCAGTACTTTCAAAGAAAGTTGCGAATCATGCCCGGCCGGCTGACTCAGCGTCGTCGGCCGACTACGCACCATCAGTCGGCGGTGCCTTCCCAACCGCCTCAGCGTTATCAGCCGACTCAATGCTTCCGGCTGCCTCAGCGTCACCGGCTGCCTCAGCGACCTCAGCCGACTCGGCCGCAGCGGCGGGGCCGTCATGCAGCAGAACCTCGAACCCAGCCTCGTCCAGCACCGGCACGCCCAAGGTGAGCGCCTTGTCGTACTTGGAGCCCGGCTTGTCGCCCGCCACGACGAAGTGAGTCTTCTTCGACACCGAGGAGGTCACTTTTCCGCCCAGCGCCTGAACCGCCTCCGCTGCCCCATCCCGGCTGAATTCCTCCAGCGAGCCGGTGATCACCACGCTGATCCCGGCCAGCAGCCCGAGCCCACCCGCATCGGCTCCGCCACCGGCCTCTCCGCTGCCGGACTCCAGCCGCACCCCTGCGGCCCGCCACTTGTCCACGATCGCCACGTGCCAGTCCACGGTGAACCACTCGATCACCGACGCGGCGATCGTCGGGCCCACCCCGTCGACGGCGGCCAGCCGCTCAGGTGAGGACGAGGAGATCGCGTCGACCGAGCCGAACCCGGCGGCGAGCGCGCGGGCGGCGGTGGGCCCGACATGCCGGATCGACAAGGCGACGAGGATCCGCCACAGCGGCCGCTGCCGGGCCTCGTCCAGGTTGCGCAGCAGCTTGCCCGCGTTAACCGTGAGGGTGCCTTGCTTGTTGACGAAGAAGGGGCAGCCAGCGAGATTCTCGGCGGTCAGCGAGAACAGATCACCCTCGTCGGTGAGCAGCCCGGAGTCGAGCAGGGCGACGACCGCCTCGTAGCCGAGCACCTCGATATCCAGGCCGCCCCGGCTGGCCAGGTGAAACAGCCGCTCGCGCAGTTGCGCCGGGCAGGACCTGGCGTTCGGGCAGCGCCAGTCCACGCCGCCTTCCTCCCGGGCCAAGACGGTGTCGCAGACCGGGCAGCGGGTGGGGAACTCGAAGGCTCGCTCGTCGCCGCTGCGCAGATCCACGACCGGCCCGACCACCTCGGGGATCACGTCACCGGCCTTGCGCAGCACGACCATGTCGCCAATCAGCACGCCTTTGCGGGCCAGCTCATCGGCGTTGTGCAGGGTGGCGTTCTCCACCGTGGACCCGCTCACCAGGACCGGCTCCATCACCGCGAAGGGAGTGACCCGCCCGGTGCGGCCCACGTTGACGCGGATGTCCAGGAGCCGGGTGGTGACCTCCTCGGGCGGGTACTTGAAGGCGATCGCCCAGCGGGGCGCGCGGCTGGTGGCACCGAGCGCACGCTGCTGGTCGAGCCGGTCGACCTTCACCACCACGCCGTCGATCTCATAGGGCGGGTCGTGCCGGTGCTCGCGGTAGTGCTCTATGTACTCCCGGACGCCGTCCAGTTCCCCGGCGACCTGGAACAGGTCGCTGACCGGCAGGCCCCACCCGCGCAGCCGCTCGTACCAGCCCGAGTGGGTTCCGGGATCGTCGATCGAGGTGACGCCCACACCGTGCAGGATCAGGTCAAGCGGCCGGGTGGCGGTGACCCGCGGGTCCTTCTGGCGCAGTGACCCGGCGGCCGCGTTGCGCGGGTTGGCGAATGGCGGGCGGCCCGCCTCGGTCAGCTTCTCGTTCAGTTCGCGGAACGCGGCGACGGGCAGGAACACCTCGCCGCGGACCTCCAGCGTCCCGGGCACGTCCGGCCCGGTCAGCCGGAGCGGGACCGACTTGATCGTCCGGATGTTCGGCGTGACATCCTCCCCGGTGACCCCGTCGCCGCGGGTGGCGCCGCGAACCAGCGCACCATCCCGGTAGACGAGGTCGATCGCGAGGCCATCGATCTTCAGCTCGCACAGGTAGGGGCCGGTGCCGCCGAGCCTGGCCACCCGGGTGCCCCACGCGTCGAGTTCTTCCGCCGAGAAGGCGTTGTCCAGGCTGAGCAGCCGCGCCAGGTGCTGGACCGGGGTGAATTCGGTGGAGACCGCGCCGCCCACCTTCTGCGACGGCGAGTCCGGCGTGCGCAGTTGCGGGTAGCGGTCCTCCAGCTCGCGGAGCTCGCGCATCAGGGCGTCGTACTCGGCGTCCGAGACAAGCGGCGCGTCGAGCACGTGGTACCGGTGATTGTGCTCGGTGAGTTCCACGCTGAGCTGCGCGTGCCGCTGCCGGGCCGGCACCGTTGCTTCTTCTACCGCCGCCTTGGCCACGCCGCTGTCCGGCTCGGTCACCCCGCCTCCTCCTCAATCAGCTCCGGCAGCAGCCGGCCTGCCTCCCGGCAGCGGGCGAGCGCGGCCCGCGCGTAGTCGGGTGGCGCCCCCGCCAGCCCGCAGGCCGGTGTGATGACCACCTGTGCGGCGATGCCGGCCGACACCGCCGCCCCTCGCGCGGACGGCCAGCCCATCCGCCGCCAGAGTTCTGCCACCCGGCCCGCCACCGCTTCGCGGGACGGCAGTTGCTGGGTTCCGGTGCGTGCGGAAGTGCGGGTGTCGCGGGACGGGCCGCCAGGAGCCCCGGGCGTGGCCGGGACCGCGCCAACGAAGACCACCAGGCCTGCCTCCACCAACTCCGCCAGCGTCTCCTCCTCCCCGCGCCTGAGCTGGCTGAGGTCGAAACCCACCGCCTCAGCCCCTGCGGTTTTCATCATGCCGAAGGGCACCGACAATCCGCAGCAGTGAATCAGGGCCGGGGCCGTCACCGCCTGGAGCACGGTGCGCAGCCCGGTCTCGATGTCGGGCGCGTCGACCGCGGGCAGCCGGCCGAAGCCGCTGGCGGTCGGCAGGCCACCCGCGATCACCGTCGGCAGGGCGGGCTCGTCCAGTTGCAGCAGCACCTGCGCGCCGGGCACCCGCCTGCGGACTTCGGCGAGGTGGGCGGCCATCCCTTCGGCGAGCGACTCGGTCAGGTCGGCGACCGCGGCCCGGTCCGCGACTGCGACGTTCTGGCTCCGGGCCAGCTCAATGGTGGCCGCCAGCGTCCACGGCCCGCAGACCTGGATCTTGAGCGCGCCCTGGTAGCCATCGGCTGCTTCTTCCAGCGCATCCAGGTCTCTGGCCAGCAGAGTCTGCGCGCGGCGCATGTCGCGACCAGGCCGGTCGGTGAACCGCCAGCCGCTCGTGGCCATTTCCACCGGCAACTCGATCAGCAGGGCCGCCGTCCGCCCGGTCAGGTCGGCCCCGGGGCCGCGGTCTGGGAGTTCGGCGAGGTGGGGCAGATCTGGCAGTTCGCCGAGGATGATTCCGGTGGCCTCGACCGGGTCGGTGCCCGGCATGGAGCCGACGCCGGTGGCGCCGGCCGACGGCCACGGGAATGAGGTCGCGGGGTTAGTGTCCTGCACGGTGCTGAGCTTAGGGCGTGCCCGGCGGGAAAGTCCTGGCTGAGGGGGCTGCGCCGCACCAATGCCCCCGGAAAGGTGCGGCGCAGCGGCCCGCGGGTGCCGGGCCCGGCCCGGCCGTATCGCCGGCTGCTAGACCAGCGTCGTTTCGCGGTTACCGGCGCCTGCGCCGGCGTCGAGGACGCGCAGGCCGGTCAGCATCCGGGCGCCCTGGCTGACCCGGTCCGGGGCCTGGAGGGTCAACGTAAAATCCGGCTCTTCCCGGCGGCTGGCCAGATCCCGCTCTTCCCGGCGGATACCTGCGCTGACCACGACGATGATCCCCGCGGCGACTCCTCCGACGAAGATCACAAGTGCGATGAGGATGAGCGTGGTGGCCATGGCGGTCCCCTTACTTATGGCCTGCGGCGGTGGTTCCGCCGGCTCCGATCAGGATCCCTGACCCGGTACGGGTGGCCCGGGCTAGGTGGGTGTGGGGAACTAGTCGGCTAATCCCGGTACGCCCAAGCAGTCTGACTGCTAGACTCACCTGTATGAAACCAGCCATCCGAGCCATCCCAACCTTTAGTGCTCTTCCCCCGTTATACCCCTCCCGCGGCGGTCAAACCAGAGGGGGACCCAAAGATTCTGATGATTTGGATGGCAGGTATGATCCTTTTAGGCCCAGCCAGACCTATGGTTAGGGTGGTTGGGATATCTGGGAGGTGCCATGGTTGACCCCATGTACCGGCAGATCGCCGAGGATCTACGCCGCCAGATCGAGGCCGGCGAGCTAGCTCCCGGAGACCAGCTCCGGACCGAGCTGGAACTCAGGGAGAAGTACGAAGCATCGCGCAACACGGTCCGGGACGCGGTCAAGTGGCTGATCAGCCGCGGCCTGGTCGAGACCCGCCCGGGCCAGGGCACGTTCGTCGTAAAGAAGATCAACCCCTTCGTCACCACCCTGACCGGCGATCCGCAGACCGGATTTGGCGGCGGTGAAGACGACATCTATGACATGGAAGTAAAGGCAACGGCCCGCGAGCCGACGGCCAGCGATCCCCGGGTGGAGATCCAGCAGGCGACAGGCGCACTCGCCGCAGAACTGCATGTTAAGGACGGCTCGTCGATCGTGAGCCGCCACCAGCAGAGGCTCATCGACGGCACGCCGTGGTCGCTGCAGACCTCCTTCTATCCGATGAGCCTGGTCGAGCGGGGGGCGCTCCGGCTCATCCAGGCCACTGACATCGAGCAGGGCACGGTCGCGTACCTCGCGGAGACCCTGCAGATCGAGCAGGCTGGCTGGCGCGACATGATCACGGTGCGGACCCCGGATCAGACTGAGTCAACGTTCTTCGGGCTCCCCGATGACGGCCGGGTCTCCGTGATCGAAACCCGCCGGACGGCCTTCGACGTGCGGGGCGCGCCCGTGCGACTCACGGTCAGCGTTTACCCCGCGGACCGGAACCAATTCGCCGTCTATGTCGGCCGTGTCCCTGACGAGATCGCAGATCCGGTCCCGGCGGTCGAGAGTCACCCGGAGATCCCGGCACAGGCGTCGCCCACCTAGTTTCTGGGCGGCAGCAACTGGGCCTCCCGCTTACCCGCCGGTGGCACACGCAAGGTCAAGGCCTGCTGCCGTTGCCAACCAACTCCCCGCCCGGTCTGACACCGAACCTGACCGATCGGGCGGGGCCTGCCAACCACGGAGCCATGAGCGAGATCCTTCAAGTCCGCCAAGCTGCGGCGGACGACCTAGACGTCATCCTCGGAATGATTGACGAGGCAGCAGGATGGCTGCGCACCAAAGGCACAGACCAGTGGCGCGAGCCCTGGCCGAACAGGAAGGCGCGGGATAACCGCGTTCTCAGGGGCCTGCGATCCAGGCGAACCTGGCTGGTGGAGGCCGCCGGGGCCGCCGTGGCCACGATCACTTACCGGCAGCACGGTAACCAGGAGCTCTGGACGGAGGCCGAGCAGAGCGAGCCTGCCGTGTACGTCTCCCGGCTGATCGTGAGCCGGGAGTATTCAGGTCTTGATGTTGGTGGTGCGCTGACTGACTGGGCGGGACTGAGAGCTGCCCGGGACTGGGGTGCCCAATGGGTCAGGATTGATGTATGGACAACCAATGAGGCGCTACATAACTATTACGCAAAGAGAGGATTCGAATTCTGCCGGATATGTCCGTTTGACAAAGAAGATTATCCTTCGGCAGCGCTCTTCCAGAAACCCATGAGCAAAGTTGACCAAGTTGCTAGCCAACGATTCACCGCCCCGTCCGGCGACTCGTTGAGCGTGACCGGCCCGCAGCCAGTCCTTCCTCAAGCAGTCACCGCGACGCCAGCACTGTGCGTCTAGCGCGCACCAGCGCAGCACGAGCGTTTGGGGAGCATTCAGCTATCCAAGAGGCTACGCCCATCTCACCGACTGGCCCGTATAACACCTGGCTCGGGCCTTATCGATCCTGATCAGAGCGGCACGCCAGTAGAACCGATCCGCGGCGGCGGCCGGCAGCATAGCCCAGCGCCGATCACCAAGTATCAAATAGAAGATAAGCGCTGGGTCATGCCATACTCATGGATGACCGGACAAGGGGTAGCAGAGTGGGACAAGGGCGTCCCAGCGATCGCATTCCTGGTCCACGGCGGGCTCAATGATGATGAGGAGGAGGTGTGATGGCAAAGCGTCACGGCCGCCCATCCGTGCAGTATCGCTACGAGCACTACGACCCCGCGTCAGCATGATCGGCAACGCGCTTCCGAACTGAGGGACGCTCACCGGTACGAGCGGACACGCAGTCCGTCGCGGCGCTGCCGACGCTGTTCTCAGCTTTGCCGCATTACAGCGTCGGCAGCGACTCCGCCCACCCGGCCTTGGCCACGGGCCGACCGGGATTCGATGTCAGGCGGTCCAGGTCAATGCTGCCGTCCGCGCTTGACTTGTCCCTAGCGATCCTTGGTCCTTAGCGACCCAAGGATCGCTAGCCGACTGGCCGACCCGCCGGCGAATATGGATCTGTGGCCGAATTACCCATGACCCTTCGTCGAGCTACAGAACGTGACCACGACGTCATCATCGACCTGATTGACGTGGCCGCCGAGTGGCTCCGGACCAAGAACACGGATCACTACCCCTCAGCAGCCCTGTTCCAGAAGCCCACTGACCGCATCGAGCCACTGAGACAGGCATTCTTCCGGTTGGTCCCGACCTTGAGAGACTAGGACTGCGGTCGGCGCGGTTGGTAGAACCGGCTCGGCCACCGGTCTCGCTGCCGGGGTTGCCACGGCTCCAACCGGGTAGTTTCGGGGGAAGTCATGGTAATCAACCGCAGCGCGCGAAGTGTCCTGAGGACCTGGCTTGTCAGCCCTGGGCGGGGTTGTCCGACCCAACCCCGCCACATGGCGCCATGACAGCATCCACGGCGAAGGTGGGCAGGTCACGGCGGATGCCACGGTGGCTCGCCTGGCTGACCGTGCTGTTCGTGGCGGCGCTGGCCGCGATCGCGGTCGCGCTGCGGGTGACCCCGCTGCAGACCGTCACTGTCGCTGGCCAGGTTATTAAGGTGGGTGCGACAGCACCAACGTTAAGTGTCTCTGGCCCCGGCGAGATCGACCTTTTCGGGCAGAGCCTGCCCACCAACCTGACCTTCGTCGGTCCCGTCCGGCCCAGGCTGCAGCTAGCGCAGATCTCGATCAACAGCGAGCTGACGAACTTCGTCCGGGGCGCCCACCCGTCAGGCGCGGCGCAGGTCCTGGGCAACCGTCTCGCGGACGGCTGGATCCAGTACTTCGCCTGGGAGATCGCGATCGCCGGCCTGGGTGCCCTGCTCCTGATCGGCGCCGTGGCGGGCTGGCGCCGGCTTCCGCACCGGACCACTATCAAGCTGCTGGTGGCCGGCCTGATCGTGACCGAGGCCATCAACCTGGGCGCCATCATGGTCACCGCCTATAAGGCTCCTGGCTCGCTGCGCCAGGTGGACTCCCTCAACCAGCTCGTGGGCAATGAACCACCAGTCCAGGACGCCCTCAAGGCCACACCGGTGCGGCACGGGGTTCAGGTGGTGGTGATGGGCGACTCCACAGCCGCGGGGGCCGGGCTCCCGCTGGTCCGGGGCGCCTCCCGGTTCGACCGCGCCTGCGGGCGCAGCACGGACGCGTACGCGGAGGACCTGGCCAGAGCCAATGCCTGGAAGGTGCTGAACCTGGCCTGCAACAGCGCGACCATCGGCAAGGGCCTGCTGGGGCCGCAGGGCCGTGGCGGCGAGACAGTGCCGGCGCAGATCGACGCGGCGGTGAGCGCACGCGGCGCGGCGGTCGTCATCGTGAGCGTCGGCGCCGACGATCTGGGCTGGTCAGCGATGCTCCGGTACTGCGCGGCCGCGCCGCGCTGCGATGACCGCGCGTCGGCCGCCTACTTCCAGCAGCAGCTCGCCTCGTTCAGCAAGAATTACCTTCAGCTGCTCAGCCAGCTCGCGACGATCCCCGGCCATCCGCAGGTGCTCATCAACCGCTACTACAATCCCTTCGGCGCCGATCTGAGCTGCCTGAGCCGGTCCGGGCTCACCGCGGCGAAGCTCCGCACCCTGACCTCGCGGCTGAACACGCTCAACACCGTCCTGGCCAAGGGAGCCGCCGACTTCGGGTTCGCCTCCATCCAGCCGGACTTCGCCGGGCACCAGATGTGCGCGCAGCAGCCGTACGTGCAGGGACTGCAAGGATCAGCCCCGTTCCATCCCACCACCCTGGGGCAGTTCGCCATCGCGCTGGCGGATCAGGCCGCGCTGACCGATCAGGCGGCGCTGGCCGATCAGGCACCGCAGCAGGGACGGGCCTGACGGGCCGCCGGGTCAGCCGCTGCCGCCCGGCGGCGGGCGGCGGGTTATGACGGCCGCCCACGGGGCCAGGGTGCCGCGGTCGATGACACCGCCGCGGATGGATTGCTGCACGACCTGATCGAGCGGCTCGTGCAGCCTGGCCGGCTCGCCGGTGAAGTTAGCCGCGACCTGCAGGCCATCCACCTGGTAGGTCCACACGCCGGGCGGCCCGGGCAGCTCACGGTAGCTGGTGATCCGGCCGCCCGACACCGATGAGCGCAGCGCGATCAGGTCGCGGCAGAGATGAAGCACCGACGCCGGGTCGGCGCGCTGGGCGGCGACATTGCGGGAAGCGGTGTCCCCGTAGGGCAGCCAGGGCGCCGTGCCTTCGGCGGTGAAGCCGGCCGACGGGGAGGCGTCCCACTGCATCGGGGTCCGGGCGCGGTCCCGGCCGTCGCCGCCGAGCCCGGTGGAGGTCATCCGGTCCCGCCGCAGGGCCGGCGGCACATCGACATCGGTCATCGCGATCTCATCGCCGTAATACAGGACGAAGGTCCCCGGCAGCAGGGCGAGCACCAGCAAGGCGAGCCGTGCCTTGCGCTCGTCGCCGCCCGCCCAGCGGGACGGGAAACGGCTGATGTCGTGGTTCGACGCGGTCCATACGGCGGACTCCCCCGCGGGCAGCGCCGCGAGGGTCTCGGCGACGATCCGGCTCAGCGCGGCCGCCGTGAATTCGGCGAAAATGAACGGGAAGTTGAACGTGAGCTGGAGCTCGTCGCTCTGCCCGTGGAACGCGGCCATCCGGCCCAGGTCGGCCACCCAGGTCTCGCCCAGCAGCAGCCGCGGCGGGGTATAGCTCTCGGCGATCTTGCGCCAGTCCCGCAGCACGCCGTGCGACTCGGGCCGGTTGGCGCTGTACACCGGCTCCAGCCCGAACCGGCTGTGCAGCCGGTCCGCGATGGCGGACGGCGGGTCGTCGCGCAACTGGGCGTCCTTGTACAGGCCGTGGGCCACGTCAATGCGGAAGCCAGCGACCCCCCGGTCGGACCAGAACCGCAGGATCTCGCGGAACGATTCGTGCACAGCGGGGTTCCACCAGTTCAGGTCGGCCTGGCTGGCCAGGAAATTGTGCAGGTAATACTGCCCGGTTCGCTCATCGAACGCCCAGGCCGAATGGCCGGTGGCGGCCAGCCAGTTGTTCGGCGGCCCGCCGGCCGGATCCGGGTCGGCCCAGACGTAAAAGCCCCGGTGCGCGGCGTCCCGGCCGCTGATCGCGTCGACGAACCATGGGTGAGCGGTACTCGTGTGGTTGGGCACCAGGTCAAGCAGCACCTTCATGTTCCGCTTGGCCGCCTCGGCGATGAGCCGGTCGAGATCCTGCAGCGTGCCCAGTTCGGGATGGACACCGTGGTAGTCCGAGACGTCGTAGCCCCAGTCGTCGTCCGGGGACGGCATCGTCGGCGACAACCAGATGCCGTCGACGCCCAGCCACGAGAGGTGGTCGAGCTTCGCTGTGACACCGGCGAGGTCACCATAGCCGTCCCCGTTCGTGTCCATCCAGGACCGGACGTAGACCTGGTACAGGGTGGCTCCGTGCCACCAGCGGGAACCGGTGCGGTCTACGTCCATCGCTCTCCAGAGGCCGGTCGTCGGGGGTGGAATGATCATCGAAACCTATCCGGGCGCGGGATGCCAGCCAGCCACGTCCTCAACGCCTCCGGCGGACAGCCCGAATTCCCCGGACCTGGCCCCCTCACCGCCTTGATGTCCGGCGTGAGCAGGCGGAAACTAGGACTGTGGGTACGGCGGCTGAGCTTGTCGCGGTGATCCTGCTTCCCACCGCGCTGGGATTCGGGACACTTGGCGGCATCCGCGCGCTGCGCTGGGCAGCGCGGCGCCGGTCACGTCCACCTGTCCTGGAGCCTATCGAGCGGCTTGGCGCCCGGCTGCGCCGGCTCCGTGCCGAGCTTGAGGACCTGGAGACGCGGTCAGATGTGCCGCACAAGGGCCTGCGGTTGCGCGCACTCCGGGCCGCCTACCTCGACACCCTGGCCACGGCCTGCGAGCGGCTGGGCGTCGGCCCGGCCGACGCAGCCTTGGTGACACCACCACACAGCCCGGGTGCCCGGGTTCCGCTGGCCGAGATCTACCGGGTGGAAGCGGCGTTGCGCCAGCGGGGGCTGGACGTGCGGGAGCCCGCTTCGCACTGATCCCCGGGTCACTGCCCGCACCCGGCCGGCCGCATCGCGGCGCCGCTGATTGATCGCTGCGGCGTACCATCGACGTGTGGTGCGCGTGCTCGCTGTCTCCGACGAGGTGGATGACGCGCTGTACGCGGATCTGCGCCCGGTGCGCGCGGCCCAGCTGATCCTGGCCTGCGGCGACCTGCCGTTCGACTACCTCAGGTACCTGATGAACGCGCTCGACGTGCCCCTGGCCTTCGTGGTCGGCAATCATGACCCTGACCTGTCCGGCTACCGGATCTCACGGGCCGGCCTGACCGTGCGGGCCGGGTTGCCGGCACGGCTCCCCTGGCCGGACGGCGCGCACAACGCGGAAATCCAGATCGTGGACGTGGCTGGGCTGCGGGTGGCCGGCCTCGGCGGCTGCCTCCGTTACCGCGACGGGCCCAACCAGTACACCGACCGGCAGCAGGCGCGGCGGGCCCGGTCGCTGGTCCGGCGGGCCGGCCTGAGCAAGCTCCGGGACGGCCGCCGCGTCGACGTGCTGCTCACCCACGCTCCGCCGCGCGGCGTCGGCGACGGTGACGACCCGCCGCATCAGGGATTCACCGCCCTCAACCGGCTGGTCGCCCGGCTGCAGCCCGCGTTGCTGCTGCACGGACATGTGCGCCCAGCCGAGGCGAACAACCCGGACCAGCAACTCGGCCGGACGGTCGTGCGCAACGTGACCGGCCGGCATGTCCTGGATATCGAGCCGGGCGGACCCGTCCGGCATTTCCCCACGGGACACCGCCATGCCAGCTGAAACCGGGTTCCCCCGCGCGGACGTCGAAAACGACTTCCAGCGGGCCCGCCGCCGCCAGGTACTGGCCCGGCTCGCCCAGCGGCTGCGCCGCGAGCCCGACGATGTCAACCTCATCCTGCCGCTCGACGAGGTGGTCGCCGCGCTCGGACGCAAGGGCGAGCGGTCACTCGGCTTGCAGTCCATCCGGCTGGACACCGTGGTCGGCACCGTGGACTCCACCCGCGACTTCGACCGGCGTTTCCGGCCCATGTCAGGTCGGGTGCGGGAACGGTGGGAGCGGCTGGCGCTGGCGCAACGGCGCGGCGAGTCGATCCCGCCCATCGACGTGTACCGCATCGGCGACCTGCATTTCGTCCAGGATGGCCATCACCGCGTGTCGATCGCCTTGGCCACCGGCCAGACCACGATCGACGCCTACGTGACCGAAATCCTGACCGCGGTGCCCGCGCGGGGCATCCACCATCGCGGCGACCTGCTGCTGAAAAGCTACGAGCTGATGTTCACCTCCCGGGTGCCGCTGCCCCCGCAGGCGCTCGCGAAGATCACGTTCACTGACATGTGGTCGTTCGCGGAACTCGGCGAAGCCGTGGAAGCCTGGGGATTCCGGCTGATGCAGCACGAGCGCACGTTCCTCGACCGCGCCGAAGTCGCCCGCCGCTGGTTCAGCGACGAGTTCATCCCGGTCGTCCGCATGCTGCACGCCGCGGACCTGGTCGGAACCGCCACCGACGCCGAGGCGTACATGGGTGTCGCCCGGGAGCGGTACCGCCTCATGCGCACGCACGAGTGGAACGACGAGGTCATCGACCGGCTGCGGCAGCAGTTCCGGCCGCCGCGCCGGCACCCCCGGCGGGAACCCGCAGCCGACGACTCGTGACGAGACCAGCACGAGGACTAAACCGGCATCAGCCCTGAGCAGGCACTAGGCCGGCAGGTCCGGCGACTCGGCCGACCGTGGCGCGGAACTGGCGTCTCCGGCCGCTGGGCCCGGCGCCGACGCTGCTTCAGATGACAGGGTGGTGGCCTGCGATGGGGCGTCCGTGCCGTTCCCGAGAGCGAGGTTCTTGCCGGTGGCCGGATCGAACACGTGCATCGACCGGGTATCCGCCCAGAGCTCGACGTCATCACCCTCGCGGATCCGGGTGGCCGCATCGATCCGGGCGACGACCTCGTCCCCGCTGCCTTCGACGCCCGCGCGTCCGGAGTCTTGGGCCAGCTCCCGTAGCTCGGCAGAATCCACACCCTGTTCGAGTTCCTTGGCGAAGTGGACAAACACATCGGAGCCCAGGGACTCCACCACGTCGACGGTCGCACGGAACGTGACACCGCTCGACCGGGCGTCGGCCGAGACAAGCGAAGCATCCTCGAAGTTCTCCGGCCGAATGCCCACTATCAGGTCGCGGGGTGCGCCCGCACGCTCAAGCGCTTGACGGAGCTGGCCGCTCATCGGCAGGTCCCCCAGCGGGGTACGCAGGACCCCTTCTTCGACCGTTCCGGGCAGGAAGTTCATCGCGGGTGATCCCATGAAGCCGGCCACGAAGAGGTTCCTGGGACTCTCGTAGAGTTCCTTGGGGGTGGCGAACTGCTGGAGCATGCCGCTGCGCATCACGGCGACCCGGTCGCCCAGCGTCATCGCCTCGGTTTGGTCGTGCGTGACATACACCATTGTCGTGCCGAGCCTGCGCTGCAGCCGCGACACCTCGGTGCGCGTCTGCACCCGCAGCTTCGCATCCAGGTTGGAGAGCGGCTCGTCCATCAGGAAGGCGGCCGGATCGCGGACGATCGCCCGGCCCATCGCCACCCGCTGCCGCTGGCCGCCGGACAAGTTGGCCGGCTTGCGGTCGAGGTGCTGGGTCAGGTCCAAGATTCGGGCGGCCTCCTCGACCTTCTCGTCAATGGTCGCCTGCGGCGTCTTGGCCAGTTTGAGCGCGAAGCCCATGTTCTCCCGGACCGTCATGTGCGGGTAGAGCGCGTAGCTCTGGAAAACCATAGCGATGTCGCGGTCCTTCGGCGCCTTATTATTGACGACCTGGCCGCCAATACGCAGCTCACCCTCGGTGATGTCTTCCAGGCCCGCAATCATGTTGAGCGTCGTCGACTTGCCGCAGCCTGACGGCCCGACCAGGATGACGAACTCCCCGTCCGCGATATCCATGCTGATCTTGTCGACCGCCAGCGCCCCATCCGGGAAACGCTTGGTGACCTGGTCCAAGACGATGTCGGCCACTGTCTGCTCCTTAACTCGCCGCTAGCCCTTGACCGCGCCTGATGTCAGCCCGGCGACGATCCGGCGCTGGAAGAACAGCACGAAGATGATGATCGGGATGGTGATGACCACCGCGGCGGCCGCGATGGGACCGGTTGGAACCGTGAACTGCGAACTGCCGCTGAAGTAGGCCAGCGACGCCGGCGCCGTCCGTGAGCTGATCGTCGAGGTGAACGAGATCGCGAACAGGAACTCGTTCCAGCAGGCGAGGAAGACCAGGATCGCCGTTGTCACCATTCCCGGTGCCGCCAGCGGAGCAATGACCTTGGTGAACGCCTGGAATGGGGTGGCGCCGTCCATCTTCGCGGCTTTCTCCAGCTCCCACGGGATCTCACGGAAGAATGCCGACAGCGTGTAGATGCCGAGCGGCAGGCCGAAGGCCACGTAGGGGATGATCAGGCCCGGCCAGGTGTTGAACAGGCCCAGCGCGCGCTCGATGCTGAACATCGGGGTCACCAGCGAGATAGCCGGGAACACCGCGATCAGCAGCGCCATCCCGATGAGCAGGCTCTTGCCGGGGAACCGCAGCCGCGCCACCGCATAGGCGGCCATGGAGGCCAGCACGACGGCGATGAGCGTCGAGATGATGCCGATGCCGATCGAGTTGACCAGCGGCCGGATGAACTGCGACGTGCTCAGGATCCCGCGGTAGTTGCTCCAGGTCCACTGCGAGGGCAGGAACGAGGGGTCCAGGATCGCCGCCGGCGTCTTGAAGGACAGCGAGACCATCCACAGAATCGGGATCAACGCCAGCGCGACGACGACGAAGTTCGCTGTGCCCCAGCCGACCTTCTGCCCGGGCGTCGTGGTAACAGCAGCCATTAGCGAGTCACCTCTTTGCGATGTCCGTGCCGGGGGCCGCGGTGCCGAAACCCTTGATGAACAAGAAGGCGATGATCGCCACGCAGATGAAGATCAGGATGGAGATCGCCGACCCGATCCCCAGGTTCAGCGCGTTGAACAGGTTGTCGTAGCCGAGGATCGAGACCGACCCGGTGTGGTTGTTGCCGCCGGTCAGGATGAAGATGTTGTCGAATATCCGGAACGAGTCCAGCGTCCGGAACAGCAGCGCGACCAGGATGGCCGGTTTCATCAAGGGCAGCGTGATCTTGGTGAAGCGCTGCCAGGCGGTGGCGCCGTCCACCTTCGCCGCCTTCTGCAGGTCCTCGGGCACTAGGGAGAGCCCGGCCAGCAACAGCAGCGCGACGAAGGGCGTGGTCTTCCAGATCTCCGCCAGGATGATGACGGCGAGGGCCGTTCCTTGCGAGGTCAGCGGCGCGCTGTTGTGGAAGATCGAGGACAGGTAGCCCTGGCCTGGCGTCCATGCGTACTGCCAGCCGTAGGCGGCGGCGACCGTCACGATCCCGTAGGGGATGAGCGCGGCGGTGCGGACCGTGCCCCGGCCGAACAGCGTCCGGTGCATGAGCATGGCCAGCAGCATGCCGAGCACCAGCGCGATGCCAACGGAGATGACCGTGATGATCGCTGTCACTTCCAGAGCCTGCCACCAGTAGGGGGAGCTGAGCACCGCGGCGTAGTTGCCCAGCCCCACGAACTTGATGTTCTGCGGAAGCTCCAGGTTGTAGCGCTCCAGCGACAGCCAGATGGCGTAGCCGACCGGGTAGGCGGTGACGGCGATCATCACGATGACCGCCGGGGCGCACAGCATCCAGCCGAGCCTGCGCTCGGCTCGCGCGCCTTCCGACAGCGGAGCCTTGCCCTTGGCCGGTGCCTCTCCGGCCTCGCCGACGGTGACCGTCTGGATGCTCGTGCTCATCGGCCCCTTCCTTCCCTCGCGGCCAGCCGACCGCCTGCTGCGCGGCGGCTCACGGGACCAAGCCCTTCGACTGCAGGGCGTTGTTGAGTTGATTGGCCATCGTGTTCTTCGTGCTCTCCGGGTTGATAGCGGAGGCAGGCGAGATCAGGTGCGAGATGTCGATGGACACGACCTGGTAGACGGGTGTCTTCGGCCGGACGCTCGCGTTCTGCAGCGCCTTCAGAATGTCAGCGTGGAACGGGTAGTTCTTGAACAGCGCCGGGTTGTTGTAGAGGCTGGTGATGGTCGGCGGGACGCCGCCGACGTTGGCGCCGATGATCTGGTTCTGCTTGTCGCGCAGGCACAGCGCGGCCTGGAAGGCGAGCGCCTGGTGCTGCGAGAACTTGCTGACCGCGAGGTCAATGCCGCCGATGGTGACATGGGCCGGCTGGCCAGCCACCACACTCGGGTAGGGCGCCCACTTGAAGACCTTGAACAGTTTCGGGTTGTCGGCCTTCATGCCCGGATACACGAACGGGTAGTTCAGCTGGAAGGCGGCCTGTCCCCCCTCCATCGCGAGCCGGTTCTCGTTCTCCATCTGCACCGGCAGCGAGGGGTCCGCGCCGGGGCCGGTGGCGAGCTGCTTCATGAGCGACAACGCCTTGACGGCGGGCGCGCCGAGCGTCACCTTGGTCGCGTCCGGATTCAGGATGGTGCCGCCCGCGCTGGCCACCATGGTGTTGAACCACACGGTCGCGCCCTCGTACTGCGCGCCCTGGATCTCGATGTAGTGCGGCTTGCCCGCTTTCTTCAGCTGAGCCGCATCGGCGAACATCTCGGCCCAGGTCTTGGGTGGGTTCGGCACCAGGTCGGAGCGGTACCACAGCAGCTGGGTGTTGGTGTTGTCCGGCACCGCGACGAGCTGGCCCTTCCACATCGCGGTCTGCAGGGCCGGCTTGAGCGTGCCGTTCTCGGCCTGCGCCTTGTTCGCGCCGGTCCACGGCTCGATCCAGCCCGCCTGCGCGAACTCGGCCTCCCAGGTGACGTCGAGGCCCAGGATGTCGATCGTGGAGTCGTGCGCGGCCAGCCGCCGGACGAGCTGCTGCCGCTGGCCGTCGGAGCTGGCGGGCAGTTTCTGGTAGGAGATCGTGTACTTGCCGCCGCTTTGCTTGTCGCAGTTATTGATGGCGGTCTGGGCGGCGCCGGAGTTGTCCGGGTAGAGGTAGAGGCTCAGCGCGACACCAGTGCCCGCGCTGCTTGTGCCGCACGCGGCGAGTGCCGCAGAGGCTAGGGCCATACCGACCGCGCCCGCGATCAGGCCGCGGAACCGTAGCCGTGAACGCCTGGCCGGCCGCATTACGGTGCGACGCCGTGCAGTGACTCTGCGAGCTCCATTGCCCTGATCACCTTTCATTGCCCCTCCAGTGCGCTGACCTGTCGCCGCCCGAGCACCGTCCCGTCAATGATCACACCTGCCACGCTAAGGGCTTTACCCACCGGCAACAAGACATTCACGCGTGGGAAATTTTCCTTGGTCGCGATAATGTAACGGGTTACTGTGCGTACCCGATGATGGCGCCATAAAGGCGAAACGGCAGGCCCGGCGGCGGCGCTGCTGGCCGCCGCGGGAGCGGTGCTGAGCGGTCAGGCAGTGCCGGTGATCGTCGCGCTGCCGAGCACCGTGTCGCCGTCATAAAGGACCGCGGCCTGACCCGTGGCGACACCGCGAGAAGGAGCAAATAGCCTGATCAGAAGCCTGTCATCGGCCACGCTGACCACGGCGGGATGGACCTCGCCGTGCGCCCGGAGCTGGACCAGGCAATCCCGCGGCTCGCCGGGCGGCGGGCACCCGGTCCACACCGGGCGCTCGGCGGTGATGTCGAGCACGTCGAGGGCCTCGACCGGACCGACTGTCACCGTCCGTGATGCTGGCTCGATGTCCAGGACGTACCGGGGCCTGCCGTCGCTGGCCGGGGTTCCGACCCGCAATCCTTTGCGCTGGCCAATGGTGAACCCGTACGCGCCGTCATGGGTGCCGACCACCGTCCCGTCCGCCTCCACCAGGCGGCCGGGCGCACGGCCCAGGCGGCCGGCCAGGAAGCCCCGGGTGTCGCCGTCCGGGATGAAGCAGACGTCGTGACTGTCCGGCTTGGCCGCCACGGCCATCCCGCGCGCCGCGGCCTCCGCGCGGACCTCGTCCTTGGTGGACGTGCCGAGCGGGAACATGGCCCGGCCCAGCTGCTCGCGGGTCAGCACGGCCAGCACGTAGGACTGGTCCTTGGCCGGGTCGACGCTGCGCCGCAGGGTGCCATCCGCCAGCCGCGCGTGGTGGCCCGTGCACACCGCGTCGAAGCCCAGCGCGACCGCCCGGTCCAGGACCGCCTGGAACTTGATCTTCTCATTGCAGCGCAGGCAGGGATTGGGGGTGCGGCCACGGGCGTACTCGGCGACGAAATCCTGGACCACGTCACGATCGAAACGCTCCGCCATGTCCCAGACGTAGAACGGGATGCCGATCACGTCGGCGGCCCGGCGGGCATCGCGGGCATCCTCCTGCGTGCAGCAGCCGCGGGCGCCGGTCCGGTAGGACTGCGGGTTCGCGGACAGCGCGAGATGGACGCCGGTCACGTCGTGCCCGGCGTCCACGGCCCGGGCGGCGGCCACCGCGGAGTCAACGCCGCCCGACATGGCGGCCAGTACGCGAAGAGAAGTCATCGTCTAGAGAGGGTATGCGGCGGCACATCCTGCCGCCGCCAGCGGCCCGGCCGCGATGGGCGTGCGGGGAT
>CAYPQM010000016.1:0-28404 GCA_964412845.1 uncultured Streptosporangiaceae bacterium | reverse complement strand
GTCAGCGCGCGGCGCGCCGCGCGCGCTCCACCGCCTCGCCGATCACCGCGCCGAGCGCGTCCACGTCGTCCTGCGTGGACGTGTGACCGAGCGAGAACCGCAGCGACCCCCGGGCCCGTGCCTCATCGGCGCCCATGGCCAGCAGCACATGGCTCGGCTGGGCCACCCCCGCCGTGCAGGCCGAACCGGTGGAGCAGGCGATGCCCCGGGCATCGAGGAGCATCAGCAGTGCGTCGCCTTCGCAGCCGGGGAAGGAGAAATGCGCGTTTCCCGGCAGCCGGCCCGGCCCGGGCGGCGCTCCGTTCAGGATCGCGTCCGGCACGGCGGAAATGACCTGGGCGATCAGGTCGTCCCTCAGCTTGGCGAGCCTGCTGGCTTCGTCATCGCGGCCCGCCACGGTGAGGCCGACCGCGACCGCGAAAGCCCTGATCGCCGGGGCGTCCAGGGTGCCGGACCGCACCTCGCTCTCCTGGCCCCCACCATGCAGCACCGGGACCGGCCGCACTCCCCGGGCCAGCAGCAACGCCCCGACACCCACCGGCCCGCCGATCTTGTGCCCGGTGATGGTGAGCGCGTCCACCCCGCTCGCCGCGAAGTCGACCGGCAGCTGCCCGGCCGCCTGGACGGCGTCGGTGTGGAAAAGAATGCCGTACTCCCGGGCGATCCCGGCGAGTTCCGCGATCGGCTGGACGGTGCCGACCTCGTTGTTCGCCCACATGACGGTGGTCATGGCCGCACTGTCCGGGTCGGCGGTGATGGCGTCCATCAGCACTTCCGGACGGAGCAGCCCGGTGGAATCCACCGGCAGCCACGTCGCCGCAGCCTGCTCGTGGCTAGCCAGCCAGTGCACCGAGTCCAGCACCGCGTGGTGTTCCACCTCAGTGGCCAGCACCCGGCGCCGTCGGGGGTCGGCGGCGTGCCGCGCCCAGTACAGGCCCTTCACCGCCAGGTTGTCAGCCTCGGTCCCGCCGCTGGTGAAGATCACTTCGCTGGGCCGGGCGCCGACCGCCTCCGCGATCTGCTCGCGCGACTCCTCGACCACCCGGCGGGCCCGGCGGCCCGCGTTATGCAGGGAGGACGGATTCCCGACCTGGGCCAGTTCCTCGGCCATCGCGGCGAGCGCTGCTGGCAGCATCGGCGTGGTCGCCGCGTGGTCCAGGTACACCACGCAGTCCTGCGCTGACCGGGGACGCGCGCCTTCGCTGTCGATGTGCGTCATGACGGCCTTCAGCCTAGCTGGCGTTCCGGGTACGCGCCGCGCCGCGAGCCGGCAGCGTGCGTCCTCGCTCAGGACCCGGCGCGCTTCTCGATCTCCCCGGTGAGCTGCGGCACGACGGCGAACAGGTCGCCGACCACCCCGAAGTCGGCCAGCTCGAAGATCGGCGCCTCCGGATCCTTGTTGATCACCATGATGGTCTTCGAGGTCTGCATGCCCGCCCGGTGCTGGATCGCGCCGGAGATGCCGACCGCGAGGTAGAGCTGGGGTGAGACGGTCTTGCCGGTCTGGCCCACCTGGAACTGGTGCGGGTACCAGCCCGCGTCGGTGGCGGCCCGGGATGCGCCGACCGCGGCGCCGACCGAGTCGGCGAGCTTCTCGATGAGCGCGAAATTCTCCGCGCCGCCCACGCCCCGGCCACCCGAGACCACGATGGCCGCCTCGGTTAGTTCCGGCCGCTCGCCGCGTTCCTGCACGACTCGCTCGGTGATGTGCGCGGCCTTGGCCGCGTCGCTCAGCTCGACCCCGGCCTGCTCCAGTTCGGCCGCCCCGGGGGCGGCCTCGGCGGCGACGGAGTTCGGCCGGACCGCCACGATGGGCGTGCCGGCCCGCACCCGCGACTGGACGATGATCGCCCCGCCGAAGATGGACTGCTCGGCCACCAGGCCGCCGTCGTCACCAGCGGTCAGGCCCACCGCGTCGGTGATCACGCCGGAGCCGGTCTTGACCGCCAGCCGCCCGGCGATCTCCTTGCCCTCAGGTGTCGCGGCGACGAGCACCGCGGCGGGCGAGTGCGCGGCGATCAGCGCCGCGAGCACCTCGGTCTTGGGCGCCACCACGTAGTCGTCGAGGTCATCGCCGTCGGCGACGTAGACCTTGGCCGCGCCGAATTCCGCCAGCCGCTCCCGGCCCGCTTCCGCGCCTGGGCCCACCCAGACCGCGGCGGGCTCACCGAACGCCCGGGCCAGGGTGAGCAGCTCGCAGGTGACCTTCTTGACCGTCTCGCCGGAATGCTCAGCGAGGACGAGGATCTCAGCCATGGATGGCAGCCCTTCGGGGTCTCTTAGATGAACTTCTGCGCGGCGAGGAACTCGGCCGCCTTGACGCCGCCGTCGCCTTCGTCCTTGACGACCGTGCCCGCCTGGCGGGGGGGCCGCTTCGTGAAGCTCACCACCTCGGTCGCGGCCGCCGCCAGGCCCACCTGGCTCGCGTCGATCCCGGCGTCGGCCAGGCTCAGCGTCTCCACCGGCTTCTTCTTGGCCGCCATGATCCCCTTGAACGACGGGTACCTGGGCTCGTTGATCTTCTCGACCACGCTGACCACCGCGGGCAGCTGCGCCTCGACCGTGTCGTAGCCGTAGTCGGCCTGGCGGTGGATGCGGATCGCGGTCCCGTCGATCTCCACCTTGCTGGCGATGGAGAGCTGCGGGACGCCGAGCCGCTCGGCCAGCATGGCGGCCAGCACGCCCATCCGCGCGTCGGTCGACTCCGAGCCGAGGATGACCAGGTCGAACCCCGTCCTGCCGAGCACCTGGGCCAGCGCGAGGGAGGTTTGCAGCGCGTCCGAGCCGGCCAGGCCGTCATCGATGAGATGCACGGCCCTGTCGGCCCCCATGGACAGCGCCTTGCGGATCGACTCGCTGGCTTTCGCCGGGCCCATCGACAGGATCGTCACCTCGCCGCCATGCGCCTCGGCCAGCCGCAGTCCCTCCTCGATCGCATACTCATCGAGCTCGTTGATCACCCCGTCCACCGAAGCCCGGTCGAGGCGCGAGTCGTCCGGCCGCAATGTGCGTTCCGCCCACGTGTCGGGGACCTGCTTGACACAGACAACGATATTCATGACCGGCTGCCCACCTCCTGCCCTCACGTTCCTGCCCAGACCCAGCAGAGCACACCAAGCCTGCCAAACGGCCTCCGCCAGCACCCCCGCGGGGTCCCTGTGACGCGCCAGATATGTTACTCATTAGTAGCATACGCTGCCCCATGGCTGCCGCTCCGCGGCGTGGGCCTCAGGCCTACCGCTCCGCGGCGTCCACGACATTGGCCAGGAGCATCGCCCGGGTCATCGGGCCGACCCCGCCCGGCATCGGCGCCAGGTAGCCGGCCACCTCGGCCACATCGGCGGCGACGTCACCGACCAGGCCCGCGCCGGTCCGGGTGATCCCCACGTCCAGGACGGCCGCACCGGGCCTGACCATGGCGGCGGTCAGCAGTCCTGGCTGTCCCGCGGCGACCACCACGATGTCCGCCTGCCGGGTGTGCGCGGCCAGGTCACGGGTTCCGGTGTGGCACAGGGTGACGGTCGCGTTCTCGCTGCGCCGGGTCAGCAGCAGGCCCAGCGACCGCCCGACGGTGATGCCACGGCCGACCACCGTGACGTCCGCGCCCGCGATCGGCACGTCGTAGCGGCGGAGCAGTTCCACGATCCCGCGCGGAGTGCAGGGCAGCGGGCCCGCCTCGCCCAGCACGAGCCGGCCGAGGTTGAGCGGGTGCAGGCCGTCGGCGTCCTTCGCCGGGTCGATCCGGTGCAGCACCGCGGCGGCGTCCAGCCCGGCCGGCAGCGGCAACTGGACCAGGTAGCCGGTACACCCGGGATCGGCGTTCAGCTCATCGACGACCGCTTCGACCTGCTGCTGGGTCGCGTCGGCGGGCAGGTCGCGGCGGATGCTGGTGATCCCGACCTGGGCGCAGTCCCGGTGCTTGCCGTTGACATACGCCCGGCTGCCCGGATCGTCACCGACCAGCACCGTGCCGAGCCCGGGCGCCACGCCGCGACTGGCCAGCTTGGCGACCCGCTCAGCGATCTCAGCCCTGATCGTGGCGGCCGTGGCCCGGCCGTCGAGGATCCGTGCGGTCATCGCGGTCCTGCCCTTCGTGCAGACATTGGCGCAGCTCGGTGGATGACAGCGGCGCGCTCAGTGGAAGAAGTGGCGCACCCCGGTGAAGTACAGGGTGACCCCGGCCTTCTCCGCGGCCGCGATGGCCAGCTCGTCGCGGATGGAGCCACCTGGCTCTACGATGGCCGCGACTCCCGCCTCGGTCAGCATCTGCAGCCCATCGGGGAACGGGAAGTACGCGTCGCTGGCCGCGACCGCGCCGCTGGCCCGCTCACCGGCTCTGGTGACCGCGAGCCGCGCCGCGTCCACCCGGTTGACCTGGCCCATGCCCACGCCCACCGTGGCGCGGCCCGAGGCGAGCAGGATGGCGTTGGACTTCACCGCGCGGCAGGCGCGCCAGGCGAAGGCCAGGTCGGCGAGGGTGTCGCCGACGGCGGGCCGGCCCGCCCTGAGCTCCCAGTTCGCGGGGTCATCTCCGGCGGCGTCGACCAGGTCAGGCGTCTGGAGGAGGACGCCGCCGTCGATCTGGCGCCACTCCGGCTCCCCGGCCGCCGCAGGCGGGGGGCAGGCCAGCAGCCGCAGGTTCTTCCGCGCGGTGAGCGCGTCGAGGGCATCGGGATCGAAGCCGGGGGCGACGACCACCTCGGTGAAGATGTCCGCGATCTGGCGGGCCAGGTCCAGGGTCACCACCCCGTTCGCGGCGATCACCCCGCCGAACGCCGAGTCCGGATCGCAGGCGTTCGCCTTCCGGTGCGCCTCGGCCAGGTCGGTGCCCACGGCGATGCCGCAGGGGTTGGAGTGCTTGATGATCGCGACGCACGGCTCGGCGAAGTCGTGGGCCGCCCGCCAGGCCGCCGCGGCGTCCACGTAGTTGTTGTAGGACATCGCCTTGCCGTGCAGTTGCGTTCCGGCGGTAATGCCGTGCCGCTGGGCTGCGGCCCCCGCGGCGTCGCCAGCCGGCTCGGCCGCAGCGCTCCCCCGCAGGTAGAGGGCAGCGCGCTGGTGCGGGTTCTCCCCGTAGCGGAGCACGTCGTGCCTGGTCCATACCGCGCCGGTCACGTCCGGCCAGCCGGTCTCCAGCGCGGTTTCGTCCGGCGCGTAGGCGGCCGCGAACCAGGAGGCGATGGCGCAATCGTAGGCGGCGGTGTGCGCGTAGGCCCGGGCCGCGAACCGGCGCCGCTGCTCCAGCGTGAAGCCGCCGTCCGCCGCCGCGGCCAGGACCGCCTCGTACTGCCGCGGGTCGGTGATGACCGCGACGTGGGAGTGGTTCTTGGCCGCCGCCCGGACCATGGCCGGACCGCCAATGTCGATCTGCTCGACGCACTCCGCCGGCGGCGCGCCGCCCGCCACCGCGGCCTCGAACGGGTACAGGTTGGACACGAGCAGTTCGAAGGGCGCGATGCCCAGCTCGCTGAGCTGGCCACGGTGCGCCGGTTTGGCCAGGTCGGCGAGCAGCCCCGCGTGCACGGCCGGGTGCAAGGTTTTCACCCGCCCATCCAGGCATTCCGGGAACCCGGTCACGTCCTCCACCTGGGTCACCGGCACGCCCGCCGCGGTGACCGCGGCCGCCGTGCTGCCCGTGCTGACGATCTCGATGCCGGCCGCCTGAAGCCCGCGGGCGAGTTCCGCGAGCCCGGTCTTGTCGTAGACGCTGATCAGCGCCCGCCTGATAGCTACCCTGGTCACCGGCCGAGCCTAACCTTCCTGCCCTGGACGGACCAACCTGCGCGGACCATCCGGTCCACGGTCTGCACCAGCAGGGCCCGCTCGGCCACCTTCACCCGTTCATGCAGCGTCAGCGCGTCATCATCGTCGTAAACGGGCACCGCCACCTGGGCGATGACGGGGCCTGAGTCGGTGCCCTCGTCCACCAGGAAGACGGTGCAGCCGGTCACCTTGACTCCATATTCCAGGGCGTCCCGCGCCGCGTGCATGCCGGGGAAGGACGGGAGCAGGGCGGGATGGGTGTTGATGAAGCGGCCGCCGAAGGCGTCCAGGAACGGGGGGCCCACCAGCTTCATGAACCCCGCCGAGATCACCAGGTCGGGGTGGAAGGCAGCGCAGGACTCGGTGAGCGCCACGTCCCAGTCGGCCCGGGACGGGAAATCCCTGACCCGGTGGATGAATGTCGGTACGCCCGCGCGCTCCGCGCGGGCCAGTCCCTCGATGCCACCGCGATCCGCGCCTGCCGCCACAACCTGCGCCCCGTACGCCTCATCGGCGCAGGCGTCCAAGAGGGCCTGCAAGTTGGTTCCGGCGCCCGAGACGAGAACGACCAGGCGCGCGGGCATGCGGCCACCATAACGTCAACGTCGCGTCACCCGGGCCCGGTTGGACCAGGGCGCGGCTGCAAGGCCCGCTGCAAGGATTACTGCATGATGCCAGGTCAGAGGGGGTAAAGCCGGTGATGGTAGGCCACTGCTGGCGCTCCGTAAAGGCGCAGAAGTAGTCCTTGTTCAGCCACTGCAACGTCCCCCGCCGGCGGGCCGGCAAATCCCGGCCCGGCAGGTCACTGTGGAGCTGAGCCCCATGCGTCCGGCCGGGGTCCGCATCCTCGGCCGGACGCACGGGTGCTCGGGCCCCCAATGAGCGGAAGGACAGGCCGATGGCAACGTGCGGAAGAGGCGGAGAGATGCGCGTGGTCCCCGTCCACGCGAAGCCCAGCGACCCGGCGACGGCCAGCAGGGCCCGGTGGTCATGATGTGCGCCCGCCGTGTCTGCGGCTGCGCCTTACGGGGCAACCTGGTGCGGCTCACCGCGGCCGGGGTCGCTGTCGTGGCGCTGGCCGGCACGACAGTGATGGAGGACGTGCTCAACGCGATCCTCATCGCCTCATCGGCGCTGACGGCCTGGATAGTGGCGTTCTTTACCGTCCAGGTGTACCGGTCCAGGAGGCCCGCGACGCGTCACAGGCACACGTCACGCGCGGCAGCGGCCCAGCCCGCCGCCCAGCCCGCCGCCCAGCCCGTCACGCCCTCGTGGATGGCCGGCGGGGTTCCGCAGCGAGCCGCCGAAACCCCGCAGCGGGCGCACACCCCACTGATGCCGGAAACCCCGCAGATGGCCGCCGAGGCCCTGCGGGCCGTCCCGGCTGGCGTGCTGGTTGGCGAGAGGGACGCCGCACGAGGTTAGCCAGCACGCGCCGGCGCCCCGCCACTTACCCGGGTGGCGGGGCGCCTTTCTCGCCGCGGCCCAGGTCAGAGCAAGGCTGGTGGCGGGGCGTGCAGAATAGGAGGGTGGGTCCCGATCCAGCCGTCCAGCAGCGAGCGACCGCGGCTCTCCTCCTCGCGCTGCTAAGCCTGTTCGGCCTGCTCGGGCTCAGCAACCTGCTCAGGTTCGGCAACGTGCATCGCCTCAGCTACGTCGTGGCCTGCACGCTGCTGGTCGCGGTGCTGGCCATCCAGCTCGCCAGCACCGCTATCACCCGGGCCAGGCGCGGTGGCACCAGGTCCCCGCGAGGATCGGTGCTCACGATCGTGATCGGCAGCATCGGCGTGCTGCTCAGCGCCATCCTGTTGATCGGGTTCGTGGTCTTCAGCAAGCAACTGGCCACGTACTCCCAGTGCCTCAGCGGTGCGAGCACCCACACGGCGCAGCAGGCCTGCCAGGACCAGCTCACCCGCGCGGTGCGGAGCCAGTCTGCCGGCCGGTAGGCAGTACCGGGTGGGCGCCCAGCCAGGACCGCTACGACTGCGCCGGGCCCGGCCGGCAACGGGGCAGGCCGGCTACGGGCAGGCCGGGCTAGGGCAGCGCGGCGGGACCAGGCCGCGGCGGGGCGGCCTGCTCCTCGTCCTCGTCATCCGTCCAGGGATCCAGGTAGATCCGGTGCCCGGCGTCATCCGCGCTCTCATCCACCACGTCGGCGCTGCCCTCCGGCCGGACGGCCGGTGCGATGGCCGGCTCCCGGCGCAGCCAGAGCCAGTTCATGACCCCGGCCGTGACCGCGGCGGCCACGCCGACCTCCAGCGTGGTCACCAGGGCAGCCTGCCAGCCGGATGGCCCCACCGCGGCGAGCCGCCCGCTGCCCAGGGGGCCGCCGGCGAAGGCCGCGAGCACGCCCATCGCGCCGCCGGTCACCGCTCCACAGGCGAACCCCCACAGCGGGGCGATCTCGATCGCCGGGATCGGTGCGGTACGGACCGTCAGCAGCCCCCCGAACACGCCCGCCAGGTACGGCAGGCAGAGCACGGCCACGGACGCCCAGGCGGGCACGCTGGAATGCGCCCCAGACGGGAGCGCGGCCAGCATCGGCAGCATCGGCAGGGACCCGAGCGCGGAACCCGTGGGCGCCACCACCGTGCCGGCACCGAAGGCGAACCCCGGCCCGAGAGCGAAGCAGACCGCCCAGATGATCGCGTTGGGCACATAACCGATCTGGGCCAGCAGCAGCAGCACGGCACCCACCGCGCCGGGGGCGAGCGCGCTGTTCAGCGACCTGAAGCTGCCCATGCTGGTCGCGAGTGACGCACCAGCGAGGATCGCCCCGGCGCCCAGCAGGACGGTCAGCGAGCCGAGCGAGCCGAGCAGCAGGCAGCGTGGCCGAGGCGGCAGCAACCGGACCAGGCGCCCCCACGGCGCCAGAGCCCGGGCACCGCCGAGCCCGCCGGCCACCAGCGCCAGCAGGAATCCAGCCACCACGGCCTGCGGCAACGACGGGGCGGCCAGCGACGACCGGCTGGCCAGCGCGAGCGCACCGGCGAGCAGCGCATAGGGCACGGCGAGAGCCAGCGCAGCGTAGCCGACTTCGGAGAGCTTGGACACGTTGCCCTTGCGCACCACCCAGCGCCCGGCCCGCCAGAGCAGGGCACCAGGCAGCAGGACAAGGCCGAGCGGGAGCATGCCGATCCGTCCCGCGCCGTGCAGGGCGAAGCCGACATGATGGCCGACCAGCCAGAGCGCCGCAGCGGTACGCAGCACCCCGGGCAGACCCAGGCCGGCATGCGGCGCCGCGATCCAGCCCGCCAGCACCAGCAGGGTGAGCACCGCCAGCCCGCTGCCCGCGGCCGCACCGGCCGCTATCGCCCCGGTGATGGCCAGCGGACGGCCGTTACGCGATGCGGGCAGCCCGCCGCGGCCGCCAGCACGACCAGTCGTGCGTTCGGCAGGCAGGGCGGAAGCGGTCACAATGCCCAATCCTGGCCACCAACCGCCATCGTCAGGTGGAGGCGCGCCGCCCGCACCCGCACAAGGCTGCGCACTGTGCTAGGCGTTCGTACGCCGAACCGCAGGCGTATCCGTCACCAAGCGAACCCACCGCCCAGGGCGCCCCGGCCCAGCATCTGTGCGAGGCGTCCGTATGTCGAGCCGCAGGCGTACCCGTCACCACGGGAAGCCAACGCCAAGGGCGCCTCGTGCCCAACATCCGAACCCCGCGACCACCCGGGCAAGCCAGCGGCTCGATATACGGACGCCCCTCAGCGGGCCTGCATGACCTCGCGGGCCAGCCGGGCGGTCTCGCTGGGCGTCCGGCCCACCCGGACACCTACCTTCTCCAGCGCTTCCTTCTTGGCCTGGGCCGTGCCCGCCGACCCGGAGATGATCGCGCCCGCGTGGCCCATGGTCTTGCCCTCAGGAGCGGTGAAGCCGGCCACGTAGGCGATCACCGGCTTGCTGACGTGCTCCTCGACGTAGGCTGCCGCACGCTCCTCAGCGTCGCCGCCGATCTCCCCGATCATCACGATCGCGTCGGTCTCCTGATCCGCCTCGAAGGCCGCGAGGCAGTCGATGTGCGTCGTCCCGATCACCGGGTCGCCGCCTATCCCGACGGCGGTGGAGAAGCCGATGTCACGCAGTTCGTACATCATCTGGTAGGTCAGCGTGCCCGATTTGGAGACCAGCCCGATCCGGCCCTCGGCGCTGATGTCGGCCGGGATGATCCCGGCGTTCGACTTGCCGGGTGAGGCGATACCCGGGCAGTTCGGCCCGACGATCCGGGTGGTGTTCCCGCTGGCGCACGCGTGTGCCCAGAACGTGGCCGTGTCGTGCACCGGGACGCCCTCGGTGATCACGACGACGAGCGGCACCCCCGCGTCAATGGCCTCGATCACCGCCGCCTTCGTGCCCGCGGGCGGGACGAAGACCACCGAGACATCGGCGCCGGTGGCCGCCACCGTGTCGGCCACCGTGCCGAACACGGGCACCGCCGTGCCGCCGAGGTCAACGGTCTGGCCGGCCTTGCGCGGGTTGGTTCCGCCGACCACCTTCGTGCCGGCCGCCAGCATCCGGCGGCCATGCTTGGTGCCCTCCGAGCCGGTGATGCCCTGGATCATGATCCGGCTCTCGCCGGTCAGGAAGATCGCCATTTCATGCTCCCGTCGCGGGCGCGTCGGCGCCGTGCCCATTGACCCTCTGGCCGTCGGCCGGCGGCCCGGCGGCGGCCAGCTGCGCGGCGCGGCGGGCCGCGTCGTCCATGGTCGCGACCTGCTCGACCACGGCGAGGCCCGCGTCCTCCAGGATGCGCCGGCCCTCGGCCGCGTTGTTGCCGTCCAGTCGCACCACGATCGGGTGCCCCACCTGCTCGCCGCGCTCGCCGAGCATGCCGATCGCGGAAACGATGCCGTTCGCGACCGCATCGCAGGACGTGATGCCGCCGAACACGTTGACCAGGACGCTGCGGACCGACGTGTCGGACAGCACGATCTCCAGGCCGTTGGCCATCACCTCGGCGGAGGCGCCGCCGCCGATGTCGAGGAAGTTGGCCGGCTTGACCCCGCCGAACTCCTCGCCCGCCTGGGCCACCACGTCCAGGGTGGACATGACCAGCCCGGCGCCGTTGCCGATGATCCCGACCTGGCCGTCGAGCTTCACGTAGTTGAGGTGCTTGGCCTGGGCCCGCGCCTCCAGGGCGTCGGCCGCGCCCGGATCGGCGAACCGGGCGTGATCCTGCCGGAAGGCCGCGTTGTCATCCAGGGTGACCTTGCCGTCCACCGCGAGCACATGGCCCTGCTCGGTCAGCGCCAGCGGGTTGACCTCAACCAGCGTGGCATCCTCGTCGGCGAACACCGACCAGAGCCGCTCGGCGAGCATCGCGGCCTCCGCCGCCGCCTCCGGCGGCAGGCCACCAGCCTCGATGATCTCGGCTGCCTTCGCCGCGTCCACCCCGGACAGCGGATCGACCGGGATCCGTGCCACCGCCGCCGGGTTGGTGTGCGCGACTTCCTCGATCTCCACGCCGCCCTGCACCGAGCAGATCGCCACGAAAGTCCGGGCCGACCGGTCCAGCAGGAACGACAGGTAGTACTCCTGCGCGATGTCGCTAGCCTGGGCGATGAGCACCTTGTGGACCGTGTGGCCCTTGATGTCCATGCCGAGGATCTGGCGGGCCTTCTCCTCCGCCTCCTGCGGCCCGTTGGCCAGCTTGACGCCGCCCGCCTTGCCCCGGCCGCCCACCTTCACCTGGGCCTTCACGACGACCAGGGGCGTGCCCTCGGCCGCGAAGCCAGCCGCGATGTCCCGGGCCTCTTCCGGCGTCGCGGCGACCTGGCCGCGCTGCACCGGCACCCCGTACTCCGCGAAAAGCTCCTTCGCCTGATACTCATACAGATCCACGTGCGTCCGTCCTCGGGTCCGGATGGATTCCGCAGGCAGCCTATCCGTGAGCGCCGGGAATGCTCGCCTCGGGCTCACCGAGGGTCGAGCGTACCCAGGCCACGATGTCGTGCGTTGAGGCGCCTGGGGTAAAAATCTCCGCCACCCCCATGGCCTTGAGCTCGGTGATGTCGGCCGCCGGGACGATGCCGCCACCGAAGACGGTGATGTCGGTCGCGTCACGTTCCCTCAGCAGTTCCATGACCCGGGCGAACTGGGTCATGTGCGCACCGGACAGGATCGACAGCCCGATCGCGTCGGCGTCCTCCTCCAAGGCGGCGGCCACGATCTGCTCCGGAGTCTGGTGCAGTCCGGTGTAGATGACTTCCACGCCCGCGTCCCGCAGCGCCCGGGCCACGACTTTGGCGCCCCGGTCATGGCCGTCAAGGCCCGGCTTGGCGATAACGACCCGGATGGTGCCCAATGCCTTTCCTCCTGCCAGGGGCGCGAGCTGGCCCCTGATCGCAGGGTAGCCCTACAGCTTCTCGATGGGGGCGTAGCGGAGGACCAGGTGCTTGACGCCGTAGTCGCCGCCGAAGTCGATCTTGGCTTCCGGGTCGTCGCCTGACCCCTCGACGGATAGCACCGTGCCCAGGCCGTAGGCGTCGTGGGTCACCTTGTCGCCCGGCGACAGGGACGGCACCCGGCGGTTGCCGGGCGAGCGGACCCCGGGGCGCTGCGACAGGCGCTCGGCGGCGGGCGGCACCGCCGTCGACTCGTCCCGGCGCCACTCGATGAGGTGCTCGGGGATCTCGTCCAGGAACCTGGATCGCCTGTGGTACTCCGGCCGGCCCCACCAGGCCCGCGCGATGGCCCTGGTCAGGTACAGCCTGCGCTGCGCCCGGGTGATCCCGACGTAGGCCAGGCGGCGCTCCTCCTGGAGTTCCTTGTCGTCGTTCACCGACCGCTGGTGCGGGAAGACGTTCTCCTCCATGCCGGTGAGGAACACCACCGGGAACTCCAGGCCCTTGGCGGTGTGCAGGGTCATCAGGGTGACCAGGCCGCCGTGTTCCTCGCCGTCAGGGATCTGGTCGGCGTCCGCGACCAGGGCCACCCGCTCCAGGAAGTCGGCCAGGGTGCCGTCCGGGGTCTGCGCGTCGAACTCCCGGGCCACCGAGACGAGTTCGTTGAGGTTCTCTACCCGGCTGGCGTCCTGGAGGTCGGTGGACGCCTCTAGCTCGGCCAGGTAGCCGGAGCGGTCGAGTACCGCCTCGACCAGGTCGGCGACCGGCATCCCGGTCGCCGCCGCTTCCCGCAGCCCGCCGAGCAGGTCGTTGAACGCCTCGATGGCGCGGACCGACCTGGTGGCCAGGGCCGGCGCGTCCTGCGGCCGGGCCAGCGCGGCCGCGAAGCTGATCCGGTCCCGCAGGGCCAGCGCCACCACGGACGCCTCGGCGCGCTCGCCAATCCCGCGGCGCGGCACGTTGAGCACCCGGCGCAGCGACACCTCGTCGGCCGCGTTGGCGATCAGCCGCAGGTAGCCGAGCAGGTCGCGGACCTCGCGCCGCTCGTAGAAGCGGACACCGCCGACCACCCGGTAGGGCATCCCGGCCCGGATGAAGACTTCTTCGAAGACACGGGACTGAGCGTTGGTCCGGTAGAACACCGCGACCTGCCCCGGCGTGGCCTGGCCCTCATCGGCGAGCCGGTCCACCTCCTCAGCGACGAACGCCGCCTCATCGTGCTCGCCGTCCGCCACGTACCCGGTGATCGGCGGCCCGTCGCCCTGATCGGACCACAGGTTCTTCGGCATCCGGCCGGTGTTCCGCGAGACGACCGCGTTCGCCGCGGCCAGGATGTTCTGCGTGGAGCGGTAGTTCTGCTCCAGCATGATCACGGTCGCGTCGGGGAAGTCACGGGTGAATTCCTCGATGTTGCGGATCGTCGCGCCGCGGAACGCGTAGATGGACTGATCCGCGTCGCCCACCACGCACAGCTCGGCGGGCGGGACCGGCTGGGTGTTTCCGTTAGGTGGCGGTTGTGGTTTTCCGTGCCCGACCAGTTCCCGGACCAGCATGTATTGCGCGTGATTGGTGTCCTGGTACTCATCCACCAGCACGTGCCGGAACCGGCGCCGGTAATCCAGCGCGACCTCGGGGAACGCCTGCAGCAGGCAGACCGTGACCATGATCAGGTCATCGAAGTCCATCGCGCCGGCCGCGACCAGGCGGCGCTGGTATTCGGTGTAGGCCTCGGCCAGCGCCTTCTCCCGGTAGCCGGTGGCCCGCGCGGCGAAGGTCTCGTAGTCCACCAGTTCGTTCTTCAGGTTGGAGACCTGGGTGAGCATGCCCTTGGGCGGGTGGTTCTTGGCGTCGAGGTCGAGTTCCCGGCAGACCAGGGTCATCAGGCGCTGCGAGTCGGCCTGGTCGTAGATCGAGAACGATGACGGGTAGCCGAACCGGGTGGCCTCGCGGCGCAGGATCCGCACGCACGCCGAGTGGAACGTCATCACCCACATGGCACGGGACCGCACGCCGGTGAGCGAAGCCGCCCTGGCCGCCATCTCACCGGCCGCCTTGTTGGTGAAGGTGATGGCCAGTATCTCGTGCGGGCTGACCTCCCGCTCGGCCAGCAGGTAGGCGATCCGGCAGGTCAGCACCCGGGTCTTGCCTGAGCCTGCACCGGCCACGATGAGCAGCGGGCCACCCTGGTGCACGACTGCGGCCCGCTGCTGCGGGTTCAGGCCTTCCAGGAGGGAATCAACGGCTACGGCGGTCACGCGGTCAAGCGTAGGCGGTGCCGCCGACACCGCGGGCGCGTCTGGTCAGCGCGCCCGTGGCCGGGTGACTACCCGGTGCCGCTATTCGTCCGGCACGAGCGTCGGCGTCGACCGGGTCAGCGTCTCTTTCCGGAAAAACGCAGGTGCGGTGAACCGCATGAAGATGAAGGCGATCACCCCAGCGACCGCGGCCAGGAAGGCGATCACGAAGGTGCCTCCGACCTGCCAGTGGATACCCGGCAGCGTCAGCGAGGTATAGCTGTTGTCGCTGTTGACGTCGTAGTCCGCCCACAGGCTCCAGCCGCCGAACCCGTACATGAGCAGGCCGCCCAGCCCGGGCAGGATGCCTTGCATCCAGAGGTTGCGGGCGCTGCTGGTCAGGGTGGCGCGGTAGTACCAGACGCAGGTGAACGCGGTCAGGCCGTAGTAGAAGGCGATGTAGAGCCCGATCGCGGTGACCGCGTCCGGGATGACGTTGCCGCCGGAGATGTAGTTCATCGGCACGTACAGGGCGATCGATACCGCGCCCATCACGAGGGTGGACACGGTCGGCGTCAGGTACTTCGGATGGATCTTCGAGAACGAGGCAGGCAGCGCCTTGTAGGCGGCCATCGCCAGGGTGGTGCGGGCGGTCGGCAGGATGGTCGTCTGGGTCGAGGCGGCGGCCGAGCTGAGCACCATCAGGATCAGCAGGCGGGTCAGGAACGTGCCGAATCCGCCGCCACCGAAGATCGCCCCGCCGAGTACCGAGAGTACGTCGCTGGTGTTGGCGGGGTTGTTCAGGCCGATCCCCTTCGCGCCGATCCCGGCGAACGCCACCACCGCGACGATCACGATCGCATAGGTGATGAGGAGCAGCAGGGTCGAGAGGATCGCGGCCCGGCCCGGGGTCTTGTTCTTGTCCTTGGTCTCCTCGTTGATCGAGACCGCGGTGTCCCAGCCCCAGTAGATGAACAGCATCAGGATGATCGCGCCGACGAAGGATGAGAAGTCGTGGATGCCGAACGGGTTGAACCAGCCTGCGCTGATATGCACCGAGGTGGCTGGATGGTTGCCGGAATAGACTTTGACCAGTGCGGTCACCGACAGCACGAGCAGCATGACGAGTTCGACGGTGAGCAGGATCCGCTGGAACCAGGCCGAGACCTCGATGCCGCGGTAGCAGATGTAGGTCATCGCGATGATCCACACGATGCCGACGACCAGTACCCAGCCGCTGGCCGGGTTCTCGCCGATGCCCTTGGCCCCGAAGAGCAGGAACACGTACTGGCCGGCCACCTGCGCCAGGCTCGCCATGACCAGGACGTCAGCGGCCACGATGCCCCAGCCCCCGGCGAAGCCGGTCTTCGGGCCGAACGCCCGGGTGGCCCACGTGAAGGTGGTCCCGCAGTCCGGGTCGGCCTTGTTCAGTTCGCTGTAGCCGATCGAGGTCAGGAAGATCGGCACGAAGGCGAGGACGGCCACGATGGGGGCATGGAAACCGACCAGGACGACGACGAAGGCCAGGGTCGCGGCCAGGCTGTAGGCGGGGGCGGTGGAGGCGACCCCCATGGTGACGCTGGCGACCAGGCCCAGAGCCCCGGTCTTGAGACCCTTGTCCTTGTATTCCTCGGTCGGCTGGAGTTCCGGTGCAACGGTCGCCATGACTCACCCCTCCTGGCACCTACCCGAACAAGTCAGGCAAAGCGCTTGTGTACAGCGCCGACACTAGCGGCGATCGTTTAGATCAAGATGCCGCATCTTATCCAGATACCCAACTGCCACGGTTCTAGCATAAAAAATGGCCTTTCAGCAACGATTTCAGTTGTAACAGGTAGGTATCACGACTGGTCTCGTGCTTCGTTGGCGGCCAGAAGGCTAAGATCGCCCGTATGCGCATCCTTCTGGTCGGAGCTGGCGGGGTTGGCACGGCCTTCGCCCGGATTGCCGCCCGCCGCCCGTTCGCTGACCTGGTCATCGCCGACTACGACCTGGCCCGCGCCGAGCACGCGGCGGCGGCCCGGGACGGCTACCTTGCCGTCCGGCTGGACGCGCGGGACAGCGGCGCCGCCGCGGCGCTGCTGACCGAGTACTCCTGTGACGTGCTGATGAACGCGACTGACCCGCGGTTCGTGATGCCGCTCTACCGCGCCGCGCTCCGAGCGGGCACGCACTACCTGGACATGGCGATGTCGCTGTCCCACCCCGACCCGGACGCCCCGTACCGCAAGACGGGCGTCAAGCTCGGCGATGACCAGTTCGCGCTGGCGCAGGAGTGGGAACAGGCCGGCCGGCTGGCCCTGGTGGGCATGGGGGTCGAGCCCGGGCTCTCCGATGTGTTCGCCCGGTACGCGGCCGATGAGCTGTTCAGCGAGATCGACCAGCTCGGCGTGCGCGACGGCGCCAACCTCCAGGTGGCCGGCTACGACTTCGCTCCCACGTTCTCCATCTGGACCACCATCGAGGAATGCCTGAACCCGCCGGTCATCTGGGAGGCTGGGCGCGGCTGGTTCACCACGCCGCCGTTCAGCGAGCCCGAGGTTTTCACCTTCCCGGCCGGGATCGGCCCGGTGGAGTGCGTGAACGTGGAGCACGAAGAAGTGCTGCTGATGCCCCGCTGGGTCCAGGCCCAGCGGGTGACCTTCAAGTACGGCCTGGGCGCCGAGTTCATCGGCGTGCTGGAGACCTTGCACAAACTGGGGCTGGACCGGACCGACCCGGTGCAGGTGGGCGGTACACCGGTATCGCCGCGCGACGTGGTCGCCGCCTGCCTGCCGGACCCGGCCACCCTCGGCGACAAGATGACCGGCCTGACCTGCGCCGGCACCTGGGTGACCGGGACCGGGACCGACGGCGCGCCGCGCGAGGTTTACCTGCACCACGTGGTGGACAACGCCTGGTCGATGGCCGAGTACGGATCCCAGGCCGTGGTCTGGCAGACCGCCGTCAACCCGGTCGTGGCGCTGGAGCTGATGGACTCCGGTGCCTGGTCAGGTGCAGGTGTGCTCGGCCCGGAGGCACTGCCGGCCCAGCCGTTCCTGGACCTGCTGGCCGACTATGGTGCACCGTGGGCATGCGACGAGCGGACCCCGGCACCGCAGCACAAGCCCTGACTACCTACACGGAGGGTTTCCAGATGGACGACTTGCGCAACTTCATCGGCGGGCAGTGGACCGACATGGCCTTCGACCGCCGGTCTGAGCTGATCGATCCGAGTACCGGTGAGGTCTTCGCCACCGCGCCGGTCTCCAGCGAGACCGAGGTCGACGCGGCGGTCGCCTCGGCCGCGGAGGCCTTCCCGGGCTGGCGGGACAACACCCCGGCCGAGCGCAGCCTCGCGCTGCTGCGAATCGCGGACGCCCTGGAGGCCCGGGCCGACCAGTTCGTCAAGGCCGAGTCGCAGAACACCGGCAAGCCCCTCGCGCTGACCCTGAACGAGGAAATCCCGCCGATGGTGGACCAGATCAGGTTCTTCGCCGGCGCGGCGCGGATGCTGGAAGGGCGGTCCGCCGGGGAGTACATGTCGGGGTTCACCTCCTTCATCCGCCGGGAGCCGATCGGCGTGTGCGCGGCGGTCACACCCTGGAACTACCCGATGATGATGGCGGTCTGGAAGTGGGCACCTGCCCTCGCGGCCGGCAACACGATGGTGCTCAAGCCGTCGGACACCACGCCCGCCTCCACGCTGCTGATGGCCGAGCTGATGGCCGAGTTCCTGCCGCCGGGCGTGTTCAACGTGATCTGCGGGGACCGCGACACCGGGCGCGCCCTGGTCAGCCACCCCGTACCGGCGATGGTGTCCATCACCGGCAGCGTGCGGGCCGGCCGTGAGGTGGCCGTCGCGGCGGCGGCCGACCTCAAGCGCGTTCACCTGGAACTCGGTGGCAAGGCCCCGGTGATGGTGTTCGACGACGCTGACGTGGCCAAGGCGGCGGAGGCGATCGCGATCGCCGGCTACTTCAACGCGGGCCAGGACTGCACGGCCGCTACCCGGGTGCTGGCCGGCCCGCGGATCGCGGGCGATCTGGCCGATGCCCTGACTGACCAGGCTCGCGGCCAGGTCGTGGCCGGCCCCGACGTGCCCGACGCGGACTTCGGCCCGCTGAACAACGCCGGCCAGCTGGCCAGGGTCGCCGGGTTCATCGACCGGCTGCCGAACCACGCGACGCTGCGCACCGGCGGCAGCCAGATCAAGGGCCCTGGCTACTTCTTCGAGCCCAGCGTGGTCACCGACGTGCGGCAGGACGACGAGATCGTGCAGTCCGAGGTGTTCGGCCCGGTCATCACCGTGCAGCGGTTCAGCTCCGAGGACGAGGCGCTGACCTGGGCGAACGGGACGCAGTACGGTCTTGCCTCCTCGGTCTGGACCACCGACCACGGCCGGGCCATGCGGATGGCCCGGAGCCTGGACTTCGGCTGTGTCTGGATCAACACGCACATTCCGCTGGTCGCCGAGATGCCGCACGGCGGCTTCAAGCACTCCGGGTACGGCAAGGACCTGTCGATGTACGGGTTCGAGGACTACACCCGCATCAAGCACGTCATGTCCGCGCTGGACTGACGCCCAGCGCGGCCGCGGCCAACAGCGCGGTGAGTTGTACCCCCATGTGGTCACAGCGCACCGCGTTGTTGTGGCGGCAGATCGGCGCGGTACATCGCGCCCCAAATGTGGTCACAACGCACCGCGTTGTCGACCCGGGCCCGTGGGGCGCGCGTTACCAACCGCTGGTGAGCGCTTCGTCGAGCATGTCGGCGAAGAAGTCGGCGCTGGCCGCGGTCAGGCACAGCGGCGGCTTGATCTTGAGGACGTTCATCCGGTCGGCGGTGGGCTGGACGATCACCCCGAGTTCCAGCAGGCGATCGCAGATCGCCGCGGTCTCGGCCGTCGCGGGCTCCAGCGTGCTCCGGTCCCGGACCAGTTCGACACCCATGTAGAGGCCGGTTCCGTGCACCGCGCCGATGATCTCGTGCCTCGACTGCAGTTCTTCCATCCGGCGGCGGAGATGCGCGCCGACCGTCCGCGCGTTCTCCTGGAGCTTCTCGTCGGCCAGCACATCGAGCACGGTGTTGCCGACCTGGCAGCTCACCGGGCTGGCTCCGGTGGAGGAGAAGAAATATCCCTCCTTGGCGAACGAATCGGCGATGTCCCGGCGGGTGATGACGGCGCCGAGCGGATGGCCATTGCCCATGCCCTTGGCCACGGTGATGATGTCCGGGACGACCTGCTGCTGCTCGAAACCCCAGAAGTAGTCACCCAGGCGGCCATATCCCACCTGCACCTCGTCGGCGATGCACAGTCCGCCCGCGTGGCGGACGGCCTGGTAGACGGATGTCAGGTAGCCGTCCGGCAACGGCATCCCGCCTGCGTTCCCGTAGTACGCCTCGGCGATGAACGCGGCGACCCCGGCGCCATCGCGATGCAGCCCCTCGATGACCCCGGCCGCGTCGCGGGCGTACTGGCAGCCGGCGGCCGGGCCGCGGAAGTCCCCCCGGTAGGTGTTGGGGGTGCGCAGCACGTGCACCCAGTCCGGCCGGGTCTGCAGCGCCCGCGGGTTGTCGGCCGTCGAGGTCGATACCTCGTCGGTCGCCCGCGACCAGCCGTGGTAGGCCTCGCGGACGCAGACAATGTCGCGCCGCCCGGTGTGGATACAGGCCAGCCGGAGCGCGAGGTCGTTGGCTTCCGAGCCGCTGTTGACCAGGTACACGGTGTCCAGGCCGTCCGGAGCGAGCCCGGCCAGCCGCTCGGTGAACTCGGCGAGCTGCGCGTAGTGGAATCGTGAGTTGGTGTTGAGCAGCGCCCACTGGCGGGCCACCGCCTCAGCCAGCCGGGGGTGGCCGTGGCCGAGAATGGTCACATTGTTGATCATGTCCAGGTAGGCGCGCGCGGTGACGTCAGCGAGATGATGCCGCCAGCCGGCCTCGATCTGCGGCGGGTCCGCGTAGTAGTGCTCCTGCACGTGCGCGAACGACGCGGCGCGCCGGGCGAGCAGTCCCCGCGGGTCGGCGGGCCTGGTGGCCACGTCGAGGCCGAGCAGGCCGGACGGGTCCGGGCAGACCGCCAGCCAGCCAGGGGCCAGGGCCGGCCCCGCGAACGCGGGCGGCCGAAGGCCGTTGACCGTGCAGAGCTGTATCCGCAGCCGTCCCGGGCCGGCCATTCCGATGCGCTGCCCTGAATCCAGCGCCTGGCCGCCGGCCGGCGCTCCGCCGCTCACCGGCGCTCCGCCGCTGGCCGGCGCTCCGCCGCTGGCCAGTGCGCCGCCGCTGGCCAGTGCGCCGCCGCTGGCCGTGTCGGGCCGGACGCCATCCAGATGCAGCGTGGTCCCGTCGTCGGCCTGGACGGCTACGGTGCCGCCACGGACCTCGGCCACCCCCCGGAGGGGGGCATGCACTGGGACCGGCGCGGTCAGGAAGACCTCGGCGTGCAGGGCGCAGGTTTCCGGCGCGAGCGCCGAGTTGGGCCGCGACCGGGTGATCCGGTACTCCCCGTGCCGGGCGACGGCGACCTTCCCCGAGTCTCCAGCGATCTGGGTGGCCAGCTCAGCCTCGGCGTCCGGATCGTGCCAGCGGTCACCGCCCAGACCGGTACTCGTCACGGACAGGTCCATGAGCACCATGTCCGCGGGGGGGAGCGACGGCAGCAGGGCGGTCCCGGTGCTCCACGACGCAGCAGTGCTCCACGATGCAGCGGTGCTGCGCGGGCCAGGTGCCGGCCGGTGCAGCAGATGGAGCAGAGCCTCGGTCATCACCTCGACCGGGATGGAGGTGGCACAGGTGAAACAGGCCCAGTCGCGGGCCCGCGCCCCGGCGACATAGCCGTTGTCCGGGCTGAGGCTGGCCTGCTGCTCGCCGCTGACCACGAGCGTCGCCGCCCGCTGCACCACCAGCGGCCAGAAGGCCTCGATCTCGGCCCGGGAGAGCGGCGTGATCTGGTGGAAGGCAGCGACCGCGGGAGCCACGATCATCGGATCGCGTGGCGCGTGGTGCAGCAGGGACTGGCAGCCGACCGCGAGGTCCGCTATCCGCCAGCTCCGGGCCAGATCACCGAAGTCGATCACGCCCGCCGGTATCAGTCGCCCGTCGTCGCGGCGCCTGCACACCACGTTGTCCTCGGTCAGGTCACCGTGGATGGCCTGCTCGGGCAGGTCACCCGCCAGCCGCCGCAGCCGCTCCTGGGCCGCGGCGGTGGCCAGCCGGACCTGGCGGGCCCGGTCGGCATCGGCGACGAACGGGAGCAGCAGGTCCACGACGCGCGCGGCGTGCCGCAGATCCCATTGCAGCACCCGGTCCAATCCCGGGTGGCTGAAGTCGGCCAGCGCCTGGCACATCCGCGCCGAGGTAGCGCCGAGCTCCGCGACCGCGGCCGGGGACACATGCGCCACCTCGGCGAGCTGCTCTCCGGGCAGGTAGGTCATCAGCCGGGTGATCAGCCGGGCGCCGCCCACGTCCGCCCAGGCCAGCTCCTGCCCGTCCGCGGCCGGGACGATCAGCGGCACCTCGATGCCGCCGCGCTGCGCGACCAGCCGCATGGCGGCATGCTGGGCGGCCAGCTCCTGCGGGTGGAAGACCGGGTTGGCGATCTTCAGCACGAACCGGGCCTCCCCGGACTGGATCAGGAAGTTGCAATCCTGCTGGCTGCCCAGCTCACGGGCCGGGCCGGTGACACCGAAGACCTGCTGGGCGATGGCCGCCGCCTGGTCCGGATCCACCTGCGGATTCGGCAGCTCCGCTGACTCGAAGAAGTCGAACAACACCATCGCTGTGACCTCCCCTCATGGCAGCGCGCCAGGCATGGGAACACTACCGTGACGCTGGCTGGACCAGCCTGCGCCCGCTCCCCCGT
Organism: uncultured Streptosporangiaceae bacterium; assembly: GCA_964412845.1. Classification (GTDB taxonomy): domain Bacteria; phylum Actinomycetota; class Actinomycetes; order Streptosporangiales; family Streptosporangiaceae; genus JAWWPY01. The sequence continues at coordinate 6,223 of CAYPQM010000016.1, read as the reverse complement.
AGGATCGGGGCGTGCTTGCTGATTCCGAGGTTCACCGCATCCTGCTTGTCGCCGCGCACCCCGATGACCTGGACTTCAGCGCTGCGGGCACGATCGCCCAGTGGACCGATGCCGGGTTCGACGTCACGTACTGCATCGTGACCGACGGCGACGCGGGAGGGTTCGACGAGTCGGTCCCGCGGACGGACATCGCACCGTTGCGGCGCAAGGAGCAAACCGCGGCAGCGCACTGCGTAGGCGTCCAGGACCTGCGGTTCCTCGGCTACCCCGATGGCAAGGTGGAGCCGAGCCTCAAGCTGCGCCGGGACCTGGCCCGGGTGATCAGGCAAGTCCGCCCCGACCGGCTGGTCTGCCCGTCCCCCGAGCGGAACTACCTGCGTATCGGGGCCAGCCATCCGGATCACCGGGCGGTCGGCTCAGCAGCGCTCGACGCGGTCTACCCGGACGCGCGCAACCCGTTCGCGTTCCCCGAACTTCTCGCCCATGAAGGGCTTGAGGCCTGGACGGTCCGTGAGGTGTGGATCTCGGCGAGCCCGGGCGCCGACCACTACGTGGACATCACCGAGACGTTCCCGCGCAAGCTCGCGGCGCTCCGGGCGCACGAGAGCCAGACCGCGCACATGGACGGCCTGGAGGATTTCCTGCGCGGCTGGCTCACTCGCACGGCCGGGCAAGCTGGCTTCGCGGAAGGCCGCCTCGCCGAGGCATTCCAGGTCATCAACACCGCCTGACCTGGTCGGCCCCGGTTCAGCACATTTCGCCCAGGTACGGGGGTAGGGCTGGTGCGGGCCGGGCGGGCGGCTTAGGTTGGCATCACGCGCCACTGCCGTCTCCTGAGGAGTCCGTGCATGACCAGGATCACCGTCAACGTCGACGGAGTCGACTACGAAGACGACGTCGAGCCCCGTCTGCTCCTTGTCCACTACCTGAGAGAAACTGTCGGCAAGACCGGCACGCCCATCGGCTGTGATACCTCCAACTGCGGTGCATGCACCGTGCTGATGGACGGGACCTCGGTCAAGAGTTGCTCCGTCCTCGCCGTGCAGGCGGATGGCAGCAGCGTCACCACCATTGAGGGCCTCGCGAATGGCGAGTGGCACCCGTTGCAGCAGGCGTTCCACGCCGAGCACGCGCTGCAATGCGGCTACTGCACGCCCGGCATGATCTTGGCCTGCGTGGACCTGCTGCAAGACAACCCGAACCCCAGCGAGCAGGAGATCCGTGAGGGGCTGGAGGGCAACCTCTGCCGCTGTACCGGCTACCAGAACATCGTGAACGCCGTGCGGCGCGCGGCCGAGGCGGGAGTGACGACGCCATGACGACGGAGACACAGGCAGCAGCACCGGAGAAGGAATTCGGCAAGGCCCGCCCCCGCAAGGAGGACGCCCGGCTGGTCACCGGCCAGACGACCTGGACGGACAACCTCATCCTGCCCGGGATGCTGCACATCGCCTTCGTGCGCAGCCCGTTCGCGCACGCCCGGATCACCTCGGTGGACGTCAGCGCGGCCCGGCGGATGCCCGGGGTCATCGCCGCCTTCTCCGGCGCGGACTTCGCCGACGAGCAGGGCAGCCTGCCGTGTGCGTGGCCGGTCACGCCGGACATCGTCATCCCGGCCCACCCGCCGATGGCCACCGAAGAGGTCCGCTACGTAGGCGAGGCGGTGGCCTGCGTGGTCGCCAGGGACCGCTACGCGGCCGCTGACGCGGTGTCCGCGGTGGCCGTGGACTACGACCCGCTGCCGCCGGTCCTCGACATCCGGACCGCGCTGGACGAGGGCTCCCCGAAGGTGCACGAAGCGGGCAACAAGAGCTTCGAGTGGGTCTTCCAGAACGGGGACCTGGACGCGGCGTTCCGCGACGCCCCCGTGGTGCTCGAGCGCAACTACCGCCAGCAGCGGCTCATCCCGAGCGCGATGGAGCCGCGCGCCGTGGTCTGCTCCTGCGTGGGCGGCGAGTTCACCCTCTGGTCGGCCACCCAGATCCCGCACATCCTCCGGCTGATGCTCGCCCTGGTCACCGGGGTACCCGAGCAGAACATCCGGGTCATCGCGCCCGACGTGGGCGGCGGTTTCGGCTCGAAGCTGCAGGTCACCGCCGAAGAAGTGCTCACGCTGCTGATCGCGCGCAAACTGGGCCGGCCGGTCAAGTGGACCGAGTCGCGCAGCGAGGGCAACATGACCGTGCACCACGGCCGTGACCAGTGGCAGCGGATCAGGGTCGCCGCGGAACGGGACGGACGGCTGCGTGGCCTGTCCGTGGACCTGCTCGCCGACATGGGTGCCTACCTGATGCTGGTCACCCCCGGCGTGCCACTGCTCGGCGCGTTCATGTTCAACAGCATCTACAAGATGGACGCCTACTCGTTCCGCTGCACCGGCATCTTCACCACCAAGATGCCGACCGACGCCTACCGCGGCGCTGGCCGTCCCGAGGCCACCTTCGGGATCGAGCGCACGATGGACGAACTGGCCAACGAGCTCGGCATCGAGCCGCTTGAGCTGCGGGCCCGGAACTGGATCAAGCACGAGGAGTTCCCCTACACCACCATCGCCGGTCTCACCTATGACAGCGGCAATTACGAGGCCGCCACGGCCCGGGCCAGGGAGCTGTTCCGCTATGACGAGCTCCGCCAGGAGCAGGCGGACCGGCGGGCCAGCGGTGACCCGGTCCAGCTGGGCATCGGGATCTCCACCTTCACGGAGATGTGCGGGCTCGCCCCGTCGCGGGTGCTCGGCTCGCTGGCCTACGGCGCGGGCGGCTGGGAAAACGCCTCGGTGCGGATGCTGCCGACCGGCAAAGTTGAAGTAGTGACCGGTTCCACCCCGCACGGGCAGGGCCACGAGACGGCCTGGAGCCAGATCGTCGCGGACAAGCTTGGCGTGCCGTTCGAGGATGTCCGGGTGCTGCACGGCGACACCCAGGTCTCCCCCAAGGGCATGGACACCTACGGTTCCCGGTCGCTGACCGTGGGCGGCGTGGCCGTTCTCTCCGCCTGCGACAAGGTCATCGCCAAGGCGAAGGTGATCGCCTCCGCGCTGCTTGAGGCGCCTCCCGAGGAAGTGGAGTTCTCCGCGGGCGTGTTCCAGGCCCGCGGCGGCTCCGGCGCGGGCAAGACCATCCAGGAAATCGCCCTGGCCACGTTCGCCGCGCATGACCTGCCCGACGGGGTCGAGCCGTCACTGGACTCTGACGCCACCTACGACCCGGAGAACTTCTCGTTCCCGCATGGCACGCACCTGTGCGCGACCGAGATCGACACCGAGACCGGGATGGTCACCATCCGCTCCTACGTCGCCGTGGATGACGTGGGCACGGTGGTGAATCCGCTCATCGTGGACGGCCAGGTACACGGCGGGCTGGCCCAGGGCATCGCGCAGGCGCTGTACGAAGAGGCGGTCTACGACGACGACGGCAACCTGGTGACCACCACGATGGCCGACTACCTGCTCCCGTCCGCCGCCGACCTGCCGCATTTCACCACCGACCGGACGGTGACCCGCTCGACGACCAACCCGATGGGCGTCAAGGGGGTGGGCGAGGCCGGCACGATCGCCTCCACGCCCGCGGTGGTCAACGCGATCATCGACGCGCTGCGCCAGTTTGGCGTCCGCGACGTGCCGATGCCATGCACACCTGAACGCGTCTGGCGGGCGATCCAGACCGCTCAGGGCGGGGAGCAGGGCAGCGCGGCACAGCAGCACGAAGCCCGGCAGAGCGACATGACCCAGGGCAACAGCCCTCAGGGCATGGTCACCGGCAGCGACGAGGCACAGCAGTCTGGAGGCGCGGCATGATCCCCGCGAAGTTCGACTATGTCCGCCCCGGGACGCTGGATGAGGCCGTCCGGGCGCTGGCCGACGGCGGCGAGGATGCCAAGGTCATTGCTGGTGGCCAGAGCCTCCTGCCGCTGCTCCGGCTCCGGCTGGCCTATCCGGAGCTGCTCGTCGACGTCGGCGGGCTCGACGGGCTGCGCGGCGTGACCGACGCCGGCGACTCGCTGCTGATCGGCGCGCGGACCACGCACTACCAGCTGGTGCACGATCCGCTCATCGCCGAGCACTGCGGGCTGCTGGCGCAGGCGGCCGGCACGGTCGCGGACCCAGCGGTCCGGCACCGCGGCACGCTGGGCGGGGCGCTCGCGCACGCCGACCCGGCCGGTGATCTTCCCGCGGTGGCGGTGGCCCTTGAGGCCACGCTGATCGCGCGCGGGCCAGGCGGCGAGCGTGAGATCGTGGCCCAGGATTTCTTCGTCGATTACCTGACCTCGGCGCTGGGCGCAGACGAGATCCTGACCGGCATCCGGGTGCCCAAGCTCGGGTCCGGCTGGGGCTACCGGTACGAGAAATTCCACCGGACGGCGCAGTCCTGGGCGACGGTAGGCGTGGCCGCGCTGGTGCGGCGCTCGAACGGAACGGTCGCCGAGGCGAGGATCGGCCTGACCAACATGGGCCCCGTTCCGGTCCGGGCCCGCGCGGCGGAGCAGGCGGCCGCCGGGGCGCAGGCAACTCAGGCTGGCCTGCGGGCGGCGGCCGTGCACGCCGACGCGGAGGCCCAGCCGCCTTCGGACCTGCACGGTGCCGCGGACTACCGGCGCCACCTGGCCCGGGTCCTGACCGGCAGAGCGCTGGTGGCAGCGTCTAGAGTCTGACAAATGGAACTGGAGCACTCGTTTACCATCCCTGTCCCGCCAGAACGGGCGTGGGACGTGTTGCTCGATGTCGAGCAGGTGGCGCCCTGCATGCCGGGCGCCACCCTCGACAGCGTGGACGGTGATGTGGTCTCGGGCAAGATCAAGGTGAAGGTCGGCCCCATCGCGCTGACCTACGCCGGCACGGCCCGGTTCACCGAGAAGGACGAGCAGGCCCAGGTGGTCGCCATGGAGGCCTCGGGCAAGGAGACCCGCGGCACCGGCACCGCATCGGCCACCGTGCGTTCCACGCTCGAGGATCTCGGCGGCGGCCAGACCCGGGTCATCGTGCACACCACGATGAACATCACCGGGCGCCCCGCGCAGTTCGGCCGGGGGGTCATGGTTGAGGTAGGGGGCAAGATCCTGGAGAAGTTCGCCGCCAACCTGGCCGCGCAACTGGCCACGGGTGGCCAGCCCGCGAGTGCGGCGGCCGCCGTGCCGCCGGATGACGTCGCGCGGCTGCCGATCGAGGAACTGAATCTCCCCGTGCGCTCCTACAACAGCCTGCGGCGTGAGGGCGTGCACACGGTCGGGGCGCTCGCTTCCCGCAGTGAGAATGACCTGCTGGCCATCGACGGCCTCGGCCCGCAGTCGGTCAGGGAGATCAGGCAGAAGCTGGCCGATCACGGACTCGCGCTGACCGGGACGATCGCCGGACCAGCCGGCGCGGGACCAGCCGGCGCGGGACCAGCCGGCGCGGGACCAGCCGGCGCCGGGTCAGCCGGCGCGGGTCCAGCGCAGGCGGCTGCGGGCAACAGTGCGGCCAGCGGGAGCACGACGCAAGGCCTCAACGGGACCGTGCCACCCGCCGCCGCAGCCCGGCCAGCGGATCAGGACGCGATCGACCTGCTGGGCGTCGCGGGCGTGCCGGTACTCAAGCGCGCCCTGCCCGCCGTAGGCGTCCTGGTCGGCCTGCTGCTCCTGCTGGTGCTGCGCTCTCGCCGCAAGCGCCGCCGGGCTGCCGCCGAATAGCACGCTCGCGCTCCCGCGAGCGGCAGCAGAGCTACTCCGGTGTCGTTCCAACGACCGCAGAGCCACTCCGGTGTCGTTGGAGGCGGGAACGGGGCCCCGTTATGGTGAGTTCGTGACTGGGCTGCGCACCGACAGGTCGGGGGCGGAGGAACTTGACGCCGCGGACCTGCTCGCCGGGTTCCGGGATCGCTTCGTCCGCGCGGATCCCTCGCTCATCTACCTGGATGGCAACTCGCTGGGCATGCTGCCGGAGGTCACCGCGCAGCGCCTCACCGAGGTTGTCCGCGACGAGTGGGGCGGGGGGCTGATCCGCTCCTGGAATCACTGGGTGGACCTCCCGCAGCGGGCCGGTGACCTGCTCGGCCAGCAGTTGCTCGGCGCGGCACCCGGTCAGGTGGTGATCGCGGACTCGACCACGGTGAACATCTACAAGCTGGCCTGGGCGGCCCTTGACGACCGGCCGGGAAGGCACGTCATCGTGACGGATGACGATAACTTTCCGACTGATCGTTATGTTCTGGAAGGGGTGGCCCGGCAGCGCGGGGCCCAGTTGCGGCTC
>CAYPQM010000015.1:38041-58491 GCA_964412845.1 uncultured Streptosporangiaceae bacterium | reverse complement strand
CGTCTCCGTCGCCACCGGCTTGCCGGTCGCGTCCACCACCGCGACCTTCACGCCGGTTCGGAAACCGGGGTCGAGGCCCATGGTCGGCCGGGCGCCCGCGGGCGCGGCGAGCAGCAGGTCGCGCAGGTTGGCGGCGAACACGGCGACCGCATCGTCCTCGGCCCGCTGCCATAGCCGCATCCGCAGGTCGACGCTCAGATGGACCAGGATGCGGCTCCGCCAGGACCGGCGGACCGTGTCGGCGAGCCAGCGGTCGACCGGCCGGTCTCCGTCGGCGATGCCGAACTGCCGCGCGATCATCACCTCGTGATCGGTGCGCTCGCCTGGTCCCGGCAGCGGGCCGGCCGGCGCGTCCTGCGGGTCCAGGTCGAGATCGAGGATCTCTTCCTTCTCGCCGCGGAACATCGCCAGGACGCGGTGCGAGGGCAGCCTGGTGAAGGGCTGCGCGAACTCGAAGTAGTCCGCGAAGTTGGCGCCAGCCTCCTGCTTGCCCTCGCGCACCTGGGAGACCAGGCGGCCGCGCGACCACATCCGCTCGCGCAGCGCGCCGATCAGGTCAGCGTCCTCGGAGAAGCGCTCGGTGAGGATCGCCCGCGCCCCGTCCAGGGCGGCGGCCACGTCCGGCACGCCCTGCTCCGGATTCAGGTAGGCGCTGGCCAACGCCTCCGGATCAGGCCCGGCGGCGGCGAGCAACTGATCGGCCAGCGGCTCAAGCCCCGCCTCCCGGGCGATCTGTGCCTTCGTGCGGCGTTTCGGCTTGTAAGGGAGGTAGATGTCCTCCAGCCGCGCCTTGGAGTCCGCGGCCATGATCTGCGCCTCGAGCGCGTCGTCCAGTTTGCCCTGGGAGCGGATCGACTCCAGGATCGCGGCCCGCCGCTCGTCAAGTTCGCGCAGGTACCTCAGCCGTTCCTCAAGCGTGCGCAGTTGCGCGTCGTCGAGGGTCCCGGTCGCCTCCTTGCGGTAGCGGGCGATGAACGGCACAGTGGCTCCGCCGTCGAGCAGTTCGACGGCCGCGCTCACCTGGCCTTCGCGAACGCCGAGTTCCTCGGCAATCCGGCGGTTGACCGGCAGCTGACCGGATACCTGAATAGGCGCTGTCACGATCCTGGATCACCTTCTCGTCGGCTGCTTGTCGGCCCGGGCCAGCCCGCCGGCGGCCGCAGACCCCACGGCAGCGGCGGCAGGCTCAGCACGTCGGCGCACCGGCCTACGACACCATAATGCCGCCCCCGCGTCGCGCCGGGGCCACTGTCCGGCCGACGGTACCTGTCCCGCAGGTCACCGGCGGACCGGCCGGCGATGAGAATCCGCCCAGCCAGGGTCGGCACGCCTGCGCTGATCACCCAGACGCACGGAGGGCCGCTGGCCCCGCTTCGAGTGCGGTCAGCCGGGCACCGGCCTCGGCGGCCTCCGGCAGGCCGAGGCTGGTGTAACGGGCCAGGGCATGCCGCCAGTGATCGAACGCCTGACCAGGCTCACCGGCGGCCTGGAAACTGCGGGCCAGGCCGTGATGGGCGCGGGCCTGCTCATACTTGTCGCCGCCCTGGCTCGCCAAGGCCAGGGCGGCAGCGTGCTGCGGATGAGCCTGGCCTGGCTGGCCCGCCGCGAGCAGGACCTCACCGAGGCCGTTGAGCGCTTCAGCCTCAGCAGCCCGCTCGCCGATCTCACGGAACAGCGCCAGGGCCCGCTGGAAGTGGCCGGCCGCCTCCGGGTAGTGACCCTGCTGGCAGGCGACGGTGCCGAGATCGGCCAGCGCGCTGGCCGCACCGCTCCGGTCGCCGATCTCACGGAACAGCGTCAGGGCCCGCTGGAGGTGGCCGGTGGCCTGCGGGTAGCGGCCCTGCCGCCCGCCGACCAGGCCCAGATTGCGCAGCGCGTGGGCTTCGTTGGACCGGTCACCGAGTTCCCGGTACAGGACCAGGGACTCCTGGAAATGACCGGCCGCCTGCCGGTAACGCCCGAGCCGGCCCTCGACCAGGCCGAGGCCCTTCAGCGCACGGGCCTCCCCAGGCCGGTCACCGGTCTCCCGGAACAGGGCCAGGGCCTGCCGGCGGTGCGCGGCGGCCTGCGGGTAGCGGCCCAGCCGCCACTCGCACGAGCCAAGGTGAGTCAGCACACACGCCGCGCCGAACCGGTCACCGACCTCGCTGAACAGCGCCAGGGCCTGCTGAAGGTAGCCGACGGCCTGCCGGGTGCGGCCGCGCCGCTCGACGATCGCCAGGGCGTTCAGCGCGTAGGCTTCCGCGGCCCGGTCACCAGCCTGGCGAGCGGCCCGCAGGGCTCGGGTATGCACCGTGACGGCGTCGGTGTAGTGGCCGCCGGTGTCGATGTAGCGCCACAGGATGCCCGAAAGCCGGGCGGCATGCCCGGGCCAGCCACGGACCGCCGTGTACGCGGCCGCCACCAGGGTGGCCCGCTCGGCATCCAGCCAGGCGCGGGCTGCGGCCGGGCCGTCCAGGGGCGGGAGGGGGGTGGCCGGCGGGGAGATCGGGGGCCGGCGGTGCCGCTCCGCGGGGACTGCCGTGTCCATCGCCGTGGCGGCGGCCGCGAGGTAGTAGTCGAACAGGCGGGTAAGCGCCGCCTGCCCGTCGTCCTGCCGGGCCGCGTCCTCGGTCGCGGTGAGTTGCCTGGCATAGGCGCGGAGCAGGTCGTGCATGCCGTAGCGGCCGGGCCGGACGGAGTGGATCAGGTGCGCCCGGGCCAGCAGATCAAGGATGTCGCGGGCCTGCTGGGGAGTGGTCCCGGTGAGAGCGGCGGCGGCATATGCGTCAAGATCCGGGCCGGGGTGCAGGCCGGCCAGCCGGAACCCCCGCGCCGCGTCGGCCGACAGATGCCGGTAGGACCAGGAGAAGACGGTGCGCACGGCGGTGCGCGGGTCACCGCCGGCCTCCAGCAGGTCCAGCCGCCGCTGCTCGCCCGCCAGCTCGTCAACGAGCCGGGCCAGGGGCAGCGCCGGGCGGGCCGCGGCGAACTCGGCGGCTACCCGCAGGGCCAGCGGCAGCCGCGCGCACTGCTCAGCCAGCGTGCCGGCGGCGGCGGGATCGGCCTCGACCCGCTCGCCGATCAGCACCCGCAGCAGCGAGACGGCGTCAGCGGCAGGCAGCAGGTCCAGGTCGAGACGCCGGGCACCATACCGGGCCACCAGCCCCGCGAGCGAATCCCGGCTGGTCACCACCGCGACGCAGGACGGGGCGCCCGGCAGCAGCGGGCTGACCTGCTCGACCGTCGCGGCGTTGTCGAGCACAACCAGCATCCGGCGGCCGTCCAGCATGCTGCGGTAGCGGGCGGCGCGCTCGTCGGCGCCCACCGGGAGATCATGGGCGGCCACCCCGAGCGCGCGCAGGAAGCCGGCCAGCGCGTCGGCTGCGGCCACCGGCTCACCGGGGTCATAGCCACGCAGGTTGACGTACAACTGCCCGTCCGGGAACGCGTCACGAACCTGGTGCGCCCAGTGCACCGCCAGGGCGGTCTTGCCGACTCCGCCGCTGCCGGCCACAGCGCAGATCACTACCGCTGCGGCACTGGCCGGGGCCCCGCGAGCCCCCGCGTCCGCCTCCGCCGTCAGCAGCCGGTCAAGCCCGGCCAGCTCAGCCGCCCGGCCGGTGAACGCGGTCACGTCCGCGGGCAGTTCCCGCGGGACCGGGGCGGCCCGGTGCGGCCCGGCAGCGCTCCCGTCGCCGGACGCCGGGACGCCACCCCCCGCCGGGACGCCGGCTCCGGCGGGGGCGTCGAGAGCAGGATCGGCGGTGAGGACCTGCTGCTGCAGGCGCCGCAGCCCCGGGCCAGGCTCGATGCCGAGTTCCCCGGCCAGGACGCGACGGGCCGCAGCGAACTCGGCCAGCGCCTCGGCCTGCCGGCCGCAGCGGTACAGCGCCACCATCAGCTGGCCGCGGAACCGCTCTCGCAGCGGATACTCCCGGATCAGCCCGGCCAGCTGCGGCACGGCCTGATGGTGGTCCCCCAGCGCGAGCATCAGCTCGATGCGTTCCTCGATCGCGGTCAGCCGCAGCTCACCGAGCCTGGCCCGTTCGATATCGGCCCACGGGCCCGGAACCCCCGACAGCGGGACGCCCTGCCACAGCCCCAGGGCAGCATCCAGCGACCGGGCGGCCACCGCCGGGTCACCGGCCACGGGTAGCAGCCGCGCCTGCGCCAGGTGGCGGTCCAGCGCCTCAGTGTCCAACTGACCCGGCTCCAGCCGGAGCAGGTACCCGGGCCCGGTGGCCGACAGGACCTGCCCCGGCGCCCGGCGCGCCCGGCGCGGTTCCAGCACCCGGCGCAGCCCGGAGACATAGACATGCACGCTGTTCACCGCGCTGGCCGGCGGGTCCTGGCCCCACATTCCGTCGATGAGCTCACTGCGCGACACCGCCTGGTTGGCGCGTATCGCCAGCATCCCCAGCACCGCGCGGCGGCGCGGCCCGCCGAGCTCTAGTTCCTGATCCCCCCGCCAAGCCCGAACCGGGCCCAGTAGCTGAACGCGTAACACCCCGTGCCCCCGTTACTTCCTGGTCCCCGGTCCGGTCAGATCCCGCCGCTCAGGTTGCCCCACCTGCCGCGACCTGGGGATCCGGGGCGCCCACCGCCCCCCGGGCCGGAATTGACAGAACGAATTAAGACGACGCTAAGTCCCACCGGGCGATCCTCACTGTGCTGGCTGACCGTCGAGGTTGGCTGACCATCCAGTCCTAAGGAGGACACGTGCGATTCGGGCAAGCAGGTTCACGTCCGGGCGGGGAAGCCTCGCCGCAGCGTGAACACGACGGGGGTACGCCGCCAGGTCCCAGGTTCCATTACCGGAGGTGGGCCGGCGTGGCAGCGCTCGCGGGTGCGTCACTCATGATCGGCAGTGCGGCATTCGCCGCATCCGGCTGGAGCGTGGTGCCGGTCCCGCCGACCGGGAACAACGCCCAGCTGAACGGGGTGTCCGCGCGCACCAGCACCGACGCGTGGGCTGTCGGGCAGCAGTTCGGCGCGGCCGGCCAGGCACCGCCGCCGCCGGTGAGCTACCACTGGAACGGCAGCACCTGGTCGCCGGTGGCCACGCCGAACTTCGGCCAGCGGGCCAACCTGCTCGCGGTCAGCGCGAGCAGCGCGAGTGATGCCTGGGCGGTCGGGTTCAGCATTCCTGAGGGCGACGACGACACCACGCTGATCGAGCACTGGAACGGAACGGCCTGGTCGGTGACGTCCTCACCGGTCGTCACGGGCCTGAACGCCCGGCTGACCGGTGTGGCCGACCTCAGCCCCAGCAACGCCTGGGCCGTGGGCGAGGGCAGCACCGGCCCGCTCCTTGAGCACTGGAACGGCACCGCGTGGAGCGCTGCGACCGTCCCCGACCCCGGGTTCCGGCCCGGCGCGGGCCAGGCCATCTCGGCCAGCTCAGCGACCGACATCTGGCTGGTCGGCAGCACGACCAACCCGGCCACCGGGACCGCTGCCGCTGAGGCGCTGCACTACAACGGCACCGCCTGGGCCGTCAGGGCGATGCAGCAGCCCGGCACGAACACCCCGACCCTCGCCGCGGTGACTGCCATCTCGGCGGCCAATGCCTGGGCCGTCGGCGAGGACATCGGCGCGACCTCGGCCCTCGGCGGCAGCACCTTGATCGAGCACTGGAACGGCAGCAGCTGGAGCGTGGTTCCCAGCCCGACACCGGGCGCATACCCGGGACTGAGCGGCGTTGCCGCCCGCGGGCCGAATGACGTGTACGCCGTGGGCAACAACATGCCCAGTATCAACGGCGGGGTGGTGCAGGGCATGATCCTGCGCTGGAACGGCAGCGCCTGGTCGGCTGACACCGATCCGACCAGCGGCAGCTACAGCCCGCTGTATGCCGCCGCCACCCTGCCAGGCGGCACGAACGAGTGGGCCGTCGGCACCCTCTCCAGCAATCCGCTGATCGTCAGCCACGGCTGACCGGAGCCCTATCGCCCGGGAGGGGGAGGACCTGGCCGGTGACCGGCGATGCCCGGGTCACCGGACAGGTTCTGGGGCTGCGCCGGGCCAGCGGCTGACTGGGCCACGGTCGCCGCCGAGCACGGCTACTGTGACCAGCCGCACTTGATCGACGACTTCCGCGATCTCACCGGGATCACCCCCGGTGCCTACCGGCCACGGTCGGCCGGCGAGCACAACCACGTCGCGCTGCGGTGACGGTTTTCGCCAATCCGCGCGTGCCGGGCGCGGACTAGGATCGAGGCCGACCAGCGACCGGGGAGCTGACAACGTGCCGACAGCAGGACCCTTCCGCACCGCCGGAATCTCCTACCTGCACATCCCGGCTCCGGATCCGCCGCGGTCCGCAGCCTTCTACCACGCGGCTTTCGGCTGGACGGTAGGTGGCAACCCCAGCATGCCCAGCTTCGAGGACGGCACCGGGCACGTGATCGGTCACTGGATGGCTGATCTGCCCGTCGCCGGCGAGGCAGGCGTGCTGCCCTACATCTACGTCGATCGCATCGACGAGACCCTCGGGAAGATCATCGCCCACGGGGGCGACGTGGTCGCGGCGCCTTATCCCGAAGGGAACCTGTGGGTGGCCACCTTCCGCGACCCGGCCGGCAACGTGCTCGGCATCTGGCAGCGCGGCCCGCGCCAGTGACCGGTGCCCAGGCAGTCGCGCCGGCAAGGCCTAACGGCCCGCCTTCCCGGGACCTCGGACGGCTGACGGCGGCGGCCGTGGCCCGCCAGCATGGGGGCAACAGCCGAACGAGGGCGCCGGAGGTGATGGATCGTGACTGCCAGGCAGGATGCCGCGAACACCAGCAGGTCATCGCGCGGCCATGCGCCAGAACCGGCCAGCGGCCGGGTGCTGCAGACGCTCACCCCGGCTGAGTGCTACGACCTGCTGTCACCTGGCGGCCTGGGCCGCATCGTATTCTCCGCGCTGGACGGCCCGGTGGCCCTGCCGGTCAACTTCGCCATGGTCGGCCGGACCGTGGTCCTGCGGACCGGCGTGGACACCCAGCTAGCCGCGCAGCTGGACTGCAAAGCCGGATTTGAGGCCGACCGCCTCGATGAAGCGCTGCGCGAGGGCTGGAGCGTGATGGTCAGCGGCCGTGCGGTCCGGGTCAAGAAGGAAGAACAAGTACGCCACCTGGAGCTGGCGGCGGAGCTGAAGCCGTGGGCCGACGGCGCGCGCGACGTATACGTGCAGATCATCCCGCATCGCATCAGCGGAAGGCGGATAAAGACCTGACCCCGGTTGGCCCCGGTCCGACGGCGATGACCACAAACGTGGCCGTCTGCCCGGGCCCATCGCTGGAACACCGATGAGTTCTTCTCCCGCGCCTGGTCTTATAGATAACAGACACGGGGAAGGTCGTGACCATGGCGGACAGCGCGGTCCAGGAGGAGTTCCTGCCTCGGGCGGAGCCATACCGGCGCGAGTTGCTCGCGCACTGTTACCGGATGCTCGGCTCCGTGCACGATGCCGAGGACCTGGTACAGGAGACCTACCTGCGCGCCTGGCGGGCGTATGACCGGTTCGAGGAGCGGTCATCGCTGCGGACCTGGCTGTACCGGATCGCCACCACTGCCTGCCTGACCGCGCTGGAGAGCCGCAGCCGTCGGCCGTTGCCCAGCGGGCTCGGCGCGCCGAGCGCGGACCCGGAAGCCGAGCTGGCCCAGCAGCCAGAGGTGCCCTGGCTGGAACCCATCCCGGACGCGATGGTCGGCGGTGACCCGGCCGATCCGGCCACGATCGTCACATCACGGGAAAGCATCCGGCTGGCCCTCATCGCCGCCCTGCAGCACCTCCCGCCCCGGCAGCGTGCTGTGCTCATCCTGCGGGAGGTCCTGAAGTGGAAGGCGGCCGAAGTCGCTGAGCTGCTCGACACCACGCCTACTGCCGTGAACAGCGTGCTGCAGCGCGCCCGCGCGCAGATCAGCCTGGTGAGCCCGACCGAGGACACCGTCACCGAACCCACCTCGCCCGGGCAGCGGGAACTGCTCAAGCGGTATGTCGCCGCCTTCGAGAACTACGACATCGACGCGCTCGTCGAGCTGTTCAGCGCGGACGTCATCTGGGAGATGCCACCGTTCACCGGCTGGTACCAGACACCGGGGGACATCGGCCGCCTCGTCGCCACCCAGTGCCCGGCCCAGGGCGCCGGCGACATGCGGCTCATCCCGATCGAGGCGAACGGGCAGCCCGCCTTCGGCATGTACATGCGCGATCCCAGCGGCGAGCACCACGCGTTCCAGCTGCATGTCGTGCACGTCACCGCGGCCGGCATCGACCATGTCGCCGCGTTCTTCGACACCTCGCTGTTCGCCACGTTCGGCCTCCCCGACGTGCTCCCGGCCAGGTCATGACTGAGAGCCGGCCGGCGGAAACGCCGATCGGCGGGGTCGCCCTGCTGGAACGGGCGATCGGCTACACCCTCGGCACCCTGCACGGGGTGACCACAGCGGCCCTGTCCCAGCCCACGCCGTGCCCGGAGTGGGACGTCCGGGCGCTGCTGGTGCACATGCACGACTCTCTCGGCGCCCTGCAGGAAGCCACCGACCTCGGCCAGGTCGGCCCCAGCCCGGTCACTTACCACGGTGACCCAGCCGCTGACCTGGTCAGCGTGCTACGGGACCAGGCCGGCCAACTCCTGGGCACCTGGGCCGGCGCGGACACCGGCCTGGTCTCGGTAGGCGGCTGCCCGGTGTCCACCAGCATCGTGACGAGCGTCGGGGCGGTGGAGATCGCCGTGCACGGCTGGGATGTCGCGCAGGCGTGCGGGCAGCGTCGCCCCCTCCCGGATGAACTGGCCGAGGAGATGCTCTGGCTCTGCCACCTGTTCGTCACCGAGACGGACCGGCCCGCGCGGTTCGCGGCACCGGTGGCCGTGCCGCCGCAGGCCAGGCCGGGTGCCCGGCTGCTCGCCTTCCTTGGCCGTAGCCCGGGGTGATTCGGGGACGCTTACGGGTATGGGTCGGGGCACGTGGCCGTCGGCGTTCCTCAGGAAGCGGGTCCCATGGGCAAGCTGCTATTGATCATTTTGTGCTTCTTCTTCCCGTTCATCGCCGTCTTCATCCGTTACGGGCCGTGCATGAAGGTGGTCTGGGCGATCCTGCTCCAGCTGCTCGGGCATTTCCCGGGCGTGATCTACGGCATTTACCAGGTGACGCGTCCCTGAACGGTTATCTCAGCCGGCCCGTCTTCAGCCGGCCCATCCGATCTCGGTCCAGGCCGACGGGTGGGCGTGCAGCACCGTGCAGGCGTACCGCGTCCACAGGCTCCACACATGTGCGGCGCTGCGGCCGTGCCAGTCTGCCGAGCCCAGATCCTGCACGGCCTGGATGATCGCGCGCTGCTCGGTGGCTTCGCACTGCACGAAGCCACCGCCGTAGTTGGCGTGCGCGTCAGCGTCGAGGTCGTGCAGGCAGTCGCGCCACGCCTGCCCGTCCTCGGGCATATCCGCGTACCTCCAGCCATCAGTCTCCCCGTCAGCCAGCCGCGCGTCGATGAAATGCACCACCGGCAGCCGCGGCTCGCTGTACTGCCCGACGAGATGATCACACAGGACGGTCGCGATGGCCTCCTCGGCCGGGGTGAAGAAACGGCCTGTTTCGATGTTGCGGATCATGCGGTCGATGCCGTGCACCGCGTGCTGCGGCACGTTGCGCTGAGACACGGCTTTCATCTGCAGTCCTTCCGGTCATCCGGGGGCCGCCGCGGGCGGACGCCCCGTCCGGGCGAGCTTCAGGTACTCGCCCCGACACCGCTTCCCGGCCGCGGCGCCCGCAAACAGCGCGCGGCACCTCCTGATCCGGTGAATGCGCGGCGCACCGGCCTGGGCAGGCGGCCAGCTATCTCAGCCGAGAGGGGAGCTAGGCCTGATCAGGGGCGCACCATAGAATCAAGATCTACAAAGCGGCGTTGCCGCCACGTCCGGCCGGCCACCGGCCTCCCGGGAATGATTGAGGTCAGCGTCACCAGGAGGCCGGCCACCGCGTTTGGATTTCGGGAGAAGAGCATGGCGCGTTCTATGTGGTCGGGATTTCTGAGCTTCGGGCTGGTGAGTGTTCCGGTGGGCCTCTACACGGCCACGGCTGACCAGACGATTCACTTCAACCAGCTGCATAAGGGCACGTCGAACCGGATCCGCTACAAGAAGGTGGACGAGGTCACCGGCGAGGAGGTCGCTACCGCGGACATCGTGAACGGGTACGACCTCGGCGGCGGCGAGTACGTCGTGGTGACCCGTGAGGAACTGAAAGAGGTCGCCCCGGGCAAGTCGGAGACCATCGAGATCAGCGATTTCGTCGACCTTGATCGCATTGACCCGGTGCATTTCCGGTCGACATACTATCTCGCGCCACGGGGAAAGGGCGCGGACCGCGCCTACGCGCTACTCCGGCAGGCAATGCGCGAGACGGGCAAAGTCGGCATCGCCACCCTCATTCTCCGGGACAAGGAGCACCTGGTTGCCGTGCGGCCCGGGGAGGATGTCCTGATCCTGGAGACGATGTACTTCGCCGACGAGATCCGCACCCCGAGCGAAGAGCTGGACAGCCTGCCGAAGGACGCCACCTTCGAGGGACGCGAGCTTGAGGTCGCGAAGAAGCTCGTCGAGTCGCTCACGGTGGAATGGTCTCCCGAGGAGTACCACAACACCTACCGCGCGCGCGTGGAGGAACTGATCGAGCGGAAGCGCGAGGGAAATGCGGTCGTCTTCGAGGCGGAGGAGCGGCCCAAGTCGAACGTCATCGACCTGATGGCGGCCCTGGAGGCGTCCGTGGCCGGGACCGGGCAGTCGCGGGGCACGGCGGCCGCTGCCCCGGCCGATGCCCAGCCCGCCAGGCCGGCCAGCCCGGGCACGCCACCGGACGAGGACGTGGCGGCGATGACCAAAGCCGAGTTGCTGGCCCGCGCCGCCGAGCTGGACGTCCAGGGGCGCTCGAAGATGTCCAAGCCGGAGCTGATTGAAGCGATCACTGCGGCCGGCTCCCCGAAGCGCCGGAGCAGGAAGATTTCTTAAGTATCAGCGCCGCCGCCGGCCCGGCGAGCCGCAGAGTGTCACCCCCTGGTGATAGATGAATGAGGGTGGAAGGAGCCCTCATGCCCGAGCCAGCCGTCAGCCTCGACGTGTGCACCGAGTGCGAGCAGGATCTTGAGCACTGCCACGGGACGGCGATCGTGCATTTCGACGGCGTGGCCGATTGCGCCGAGGACCCTGATTGCCGGCTGGCCGCGGAGCAGCATCTCTTCGTCGTCTCATGCGGCGAGGTGCACTGCCCGTGCGGCGCGCCGCTCCCTGAGACGGCCTGGCCGCACGAGCACGCCGCGGCCTCCTGAGGCGGCGGCGCGGGCCGCTACGCCAGGGGGGCGAAGAGATCCCCGTGCCGTTCGACGCGGCCGAGAACCTCCCCGGGGGCGAACCGCAGCCGGGCCGGATCACCGTGCCGCGCGCAGTCCTGCACCTCGTCCCAGGTGACCGGGGTCGAGACAGACGGATCGGCGACCCCCCGCAGCGAGTAGACGGCGACCGTCGTCTTCGCCGGGTGGTTCTGGCTCCAGTCGATCAGGACCCGGCCTTTACGCAGCGCCTTGGCCATGTTGGACACGACCAGCTCGGGGTGATCTTTCTCGATCGCCCGGGCCACCTCGTGGGCGCGTTCCCGGGCGGTGTCCCACTCGGTGCGGGCGGGCAGCTTGACGTAGACCTGAAGGCCCTTTGACCCGCTGGTCTTCGCCACTGGCTCGCGGCCGCGGCCGGCCAGCCGGTCGGAGATCCAGGACGCGACGCGGCAGCACTCCACGATCGAGGTGCCCGGTCCCGGATCGAGGTCGAAGACCAGGTGGTCCGGCCGTCCGGGCGGCGGGCGCCGGCCCCCGGCATGCCAGAGCGGAACATGAAACTCGATGGAGGCCAGGTTCGCCGCCCAGATCAAGGTCGGCCGCTCCGCCACGACCGCGTACTCGACCTCCCCGTCGGGGGAACTGCCCCACCCCCGCCCGGAGCCGGACGAGGGCACCGTGATGGTCTGCACCCAGCCCGGCGCGTGCGAGGGCACGTGCTTCTCGACGAAGGACTTGCCGCCGACGCCGTCGGGGAAGCGGCGGAAGGTGACCGGGCGACCCTGCAGATGGGGCAGCATCACCGCGGCGACCCGCGCGTAATAGTCGAGAACCGCTCCCTTGGTGAATCCACTGCCGGGATAGAGCACCTTGTGCAGGTTCGACAGGGACAGGCGGCGGCCGTCCACCTCGGTCTCAACGCGCTCAGGACTCACCGCTGACCTCCCCCGGGTCCTTGTCCGGCCGCAGGCCGCGCCACGACGGGTGGCGAAGGTGGCCGTCCGCGGTCCAGTTGCCGTACCGGACCTCCCCGACGATGACTGGCCGGACAAAGTGCGCCAGCGCCGCCGCCGAAGGCGCGATCCCGGCCGAGAACGGGCTCGTTTCCCTGGCCAGGGGCCGCAGGCGGCGCAGGATCGCGCGGCGCTCCTGCTCGCCGAAGCCGGTGCCTACCTTGCCGACATAACGCAGGCCACCGTCCTCCGGCAGGCCGAGCAGGAGCGCGCCGAGCTCGCCGGATCGTTCTCCGTTACCGTCCGTCCAGCCACCGATGATCACTTCCTGGGTCCGGAATATCTTGACCTTGACCCACTCCCCGCTGCGCCGCCCAGCGCGGTACGGGGAATCGCGGCGCTTGGCGACAATGCCTTCGAGGCCGCTGCGCTGCGCGGCGGCGAGGACATCCGCGCCGGGCACGCCACGCAGCGAGTCGCCGGTCACCAGGGACGCACCGGACAGGCCGAGCGACTCCAGCCGCTGGCGGCGCTCGTCGTGGGGCAGGCCGAGCAGCGACTGGCCGTCGAGATGCAGCACGTCGAAGGCGATGTAGCTGACCGGGACCTGCCGCGCCCGCCGGGTGACGTCGCCGCGGCCCGACGGATGCAGCCGCTGCTGCAGCAGGCCGAAGCTGGGCCGCCCGTCGGGGCCAAGGGCGACGATTTCACCGTCGAGGACAGCAGGACGCGCGCCGAGGTGCAACCCCACGTCGCGCAGTTCGGGAAAGGCGGCCGTGATGTCCTTGCCCGTCCGGCTCAGCGCGCGGGCCCGGCCGCCGTCGACGTAGACGACAGCCCGGACGCCATCCCACTTGATCTCATAGGCCCACTCCTCGTCACGGGCCGGCAACGGCCCGGCTGTCGCGAGCATGGGCTCGATCCGGGCCGGCAGCGGCTCGAAGCCCGGCCGGGCCGGATCCATCCGATGGATCATCCAGTTCTTGCCGCGGGTCGCGAACAGCACATAGCGCCCCTGCGCCTTCGACCCGTACAGCACCACCTTCACTTCGGTCTCGGTCCACTTCTCCAGCTCGTAGTCACCGTGATCCCAGATGCTCACGTGCCCGCCGCCGTACTCACCTTTCGGGATGTCACCGGCGAAGGTCCCGTACTCCAGCGGGTGATCTTCGGTGTGCACGGCCAGGTGATTCGTCGCGGGATCCTCCGGGACGCCCTTCGGCAGCGCCCAGGACACCAGGACACCGTCATGCTCCAGGCGGAAATCCCAGTGCAGGGCCCGCGCGTGATGTTCCTGGATAACGAACACCGGCCGGCCGCCCGTTTGCTGGCAGGGTGGGCGCTTCGTTCCCATGGGCTCCGGGGTCCGGGCCGGATCACGCTTGGCCTGGTAGGCACCCAGCAGAGCGCCGTCAGCCATGGCAGGCTGCTCCGGGCGGGTACGCGGAGGTGCCATCCTGGGCCAATACCCGCGAACACGCCGCCTACGCAGGCGGTGGATCAATGCCCGGCCTCGATCTGGGTACACCGAAACGGCCGGGGAAGTAACTGCGGGTCAGGAAGGACGATTCATGGCGACTGCGCCGCCGGGCACCCCCGGCATCCTCGGGGCGGTCGTGGTCGTGCACGGTGGCCAGTCACTGAGCACCGAACCGACCTCCGCGATCCAGCTCAGCGTGCTGCGGATGGTCCCGGTCGCGCGGGCCATCCGGCACGCGCTGCGCGGAAGCGGGATCGTGGTCGGCCGGCCACGGCTCCGGCTCCGCGGCTGGAACGGCGCGGACGCCTCTCCCGTCGATGACCTGACCGCGCTGCTCGACGGCATCGGCCAACGGCACGGGCCGGTGCCCATCGTGCTGATCGGGCATTCGATGGGGGGCCGGGCCGCGTTGCGGGTAGCCGGGCACCCGCTGGTGTCAGCGGTCGCTGGCCTGGCGCCCTGGGTGCCGCCCGGGGAACCCGTCGAGCAGCTGGCCGGGCGGCGGGTCCTGCTCGCCCATGGCACCGCCGACCGGGTCACCAGCCCGGCCGAGACCTGGGCTTACGCGGACCGGGCCCGTGGCATCGGGCCGGTGGCCACGATCGAGGTACACCACGGCGAGCACGCCCTGCTCCGCCGGGCGCGCCTGTGGCACCGCATCGCGGCTGACTTCACCCGGATATCGTTCGCACTGCCGACCAGGGACGGAGCGCTGACGGACGCCTGCGCCGGGGCCGGCCACACGGTGCTCTTACCGGCCGGCCCGCCCGGGCTCTTGGCCGGCCTGCCCGCTCGGCACACCCGGTCATGCGGCATCACGGGCCCGGCTACGGCAACAAGATCATCACCGACCGCACCGGCGGCACCCCCGCCAGCTGGACCAGCTGAGGGGGAGCCGCCGACGCACGCCCTGGGCCGAGGCCTGCCTCACCGGGCCGAGCTGAGCGCGGGAGCCGGCTGAGCCGGAGCCTGGTCCGCCGGCGCGGGTACCGGGCGGCTGGTGGCGGCGGTCCTCAGCATGCGGGCCATCGAGGCTGGCAGCCACCAGTTGGCCCGCCCGAAGAGCGCCACCAGGGCGGGCACGAGCAGGCACCGGATGACGACCGCGTCGATGAGGATGCCGGCGCCGAGCCCGGTGGCGAGGATCTTCAGGTCGGTCTGCGGCCCGGTGGACATCGACAGGAAGCTGAGCATCAGGATGGCCGCCGCGCTGGTGACCAGCCGCCCGGTCCGGCCGAGGCCTTCAGTAACCGCCTGGCGGGCGTCTCCGGTGGTGTCGTAGACCTCACGGATGCGGGTGAGGATGAACACCTCGTAGTCCATCGACAGGCCGAACAGGAAGGCGAACACCATCAGCGGCACCCACATGGTGATCGCGCCGGTGGCCGGGATGCCCCAGATCGCGCTGGAGCCGTGGCCGTCCTGCCACACCCAGGTCAGCACGCCGTAGGCAGCGGCCAGCGAGATGAGGTTGAACACGACCGCCTTGGCCGCCAGGACTACCGACCGGAACGCCCGGCTGAGCAGCAGGAACGTGGCGATGCTGATGATGGCGAGCATGAGCGGGAAGTCGCCGTACACGGCGTGATCAAAATCGGCCAGCGACGGGCCGGCGCCGCCGACGCCGACCACGTGCGGGCTGGCCACCAAGGCGCCTTCCAGCCGGGTGACCGTGGTCTGGCCGGCCGGGACACTGCTCTCAGCGGCCGGGATGACCGTGACGATGGCCGTGCCAGGCCGCCGGTAGTCCGGCGTGCTGGGCGCCAGGGCGGCGTACACCCCGGGCACCCGGGCCGCCAGGTCAGCCACCCGGCCGGGCGCGGAGGACGTGAGCACCTCGACTGGAGTCAGCACGCCAGCGGGAACGCCGCCGTCGGTCAGCACGGCCAGGGCGTCATGGGCCGGCCCGGCCGTGGCCTGCGCCGTGCTTCCCGGCTCGCCCAGGTGCAGCGACAGGGCAGGCAGCATGAGCGCGGTGAGGACGCCGAGCCCGGCCAGCGCCGCCAGCCAGCGGTGGGAGTAGATGCCGCGCGCCCAGGCCGAGAACACCCGGCTGGCCGACCGCTCGGTCCGCAGCCGGGGCCAGTCCAGCCGCGGGCCCACGGTGGCCAGGATGACCGGCAGCAGCGTGATGGCCACGGCCACCGAGACCAGCGGGACCAGCACGCCGCCATAGCCGACGCTGCGCAGCATCGGAACCGGGAGCACGATCATCGACAGCAGCCCGATCGCGACCGTGAGCCCGGAGAACACGACCGCGCGCCCAGCGTGGTTCATCGCCTCGGCGACGGCAGCGGCGTTGTCGCGCCCGGCGGCCCGCTCCTCGCGCCAGCGGCTCACCACGAGCAGGGAGTAGTCAATAGCCACGCCGAGGCCGATGAGCGCGATGAGGAACTCGACGATCTGGCTCACGCCGGTGACCTCGGTGAGCCCGCCGACCAGGAGGAACGTGCCCAGCACGGAGACCCCGCCGATCAGCAGCGGCAGGAAAGCCAGGAAGCTGGCGAACACGAGGGCCAGGATGACCAGGGCTCCGATGGCGCCGATCATCGCTTCGGCCATGATGCCGGTCCCGTGGCTGGCGGCGGGCTTGCCGTTCATCAGCAGCTGCGACCCGGTGACGCCGACGTGCCAGCCCGGCGGCACCGCGCCGGCCAGCGCGCGGCGGATCAGCGCGCCATCGCTGGGACCGGCGAAGCCGTCCACCGGGGTGGTGAAGACGAGCGCGAACGTCGAGCGCCCGTCGCGGGTGATGAACGCCGGGTCGTGGGTGCTGGCGTAGTCAGCGATCCGCACGTGCGGGACGGCTCGCGCGACCGCGGCGAAGGCGCGGCCGGTGGCGGCGGCGACGGCCGGCTCGGTGACCCGCTGGCCGGCCGGGACGGTCAGCACCGGTACGTAGGGCGCCTGCGATCCGCCGTTGCCGTAGGCCCGGACGATCTGGCTGTCCACCCGGAACGCCTGGCCTGGCATGGCGAAATTGTTCGTCATCCGGTGGGTGGTGCCGCCCACGGTCAGCACGCCGGCCACGGCCACGGCGAGCCAGAACACCAGCACAAGTGCCTTGTGGCGGAGTACGAAGCGGGTCAGGGCGGGCATCTCAGCCTCCGGGGGGCTTGCGGTGCCGGCGGCGGTTCCGCCAGCTACCGACAGCGTGCCGGGACGGCCGCGCTGCGTCGTCGTGCCGGGGATGACAGCTGCGGCTACCCCGCACGGCGCAGGCCGGCCGGATGTACTCCACCGGGAGTAGCCCGGTCGCCAACTCTCAGCGGACGACGGCGGCCCTCCGGATGCCTACGCTGTGGCTATGGACGGTGCCCTGGCGGTGTGGCGGCGATGGTGGGCCTCCCCGGTCCGCGATATCGCGCTCGCGGTGCTGCTGACGGCCGTGCTGGTGGCCGCCGCCTACGCGGAGGCACACCCGAACCACGCCAGCGACCAGGTCGTGAGCGGCCACCCGGTTCCGCAGCACACGCCCACGGCGGCGTTCCTCCTGGTGGCCGTGGCCGGCCTGGTGCTGGCCGCCCGCCGCTGGTATCCCGTCGCCGTGCTCGCCGTCTCCACCACGGCGGTCGCCGTCTTCAGCGTGCTCGGCTACGTCAACGGCGCGGCCCTGCTGCTGCCGACCGCCGCCCTGTACGGACTGGCCAAGACGGGAAGCGTGCGCCGGGCCGTTACCGCGGCGGGCGTCACCCTCGTGGTGCTGATGGCAGCCACCGCGGCCGGCAACCCGTTCGGCCCGACCGGCGGCGGGTTCGACCTGATTCCCGGCCTGATCGCCGCCGCGCTGTTCGCCGGGCTCGCGGTCAGCAACCGCCGCGCGTACATCGCGTCAATTCAGGCCCGTGCCGAGGCCGACGCCCGGCAGCGCGTCGACGAGGAACGGCTGCGGATCGCACGGGAACTGCATGACGTCGTCGCCCACACCATGGCCACCATCAACGTTCAGGCCGGTGTGGCGGCCCACGTGCTGGCTGAGCGGCCGGAGGCCGCGGCCCACGCCCTGCAGGCCATCAAGCTGGCCAGCAAGGAAGGCCTGCGCGAGCTGCGCGCGATCCTCAACGTGCTGCGGCAGGCTGACGAGGCCGACCCGACCCAGCCGGCCCCCGGCGTAGCCCAGCTCGACACCCTGATCGCCGGCGCCGTCCAGGCTGGCCTGGCCACCAGCCTCAGCGTGACCGGGCCGGTGCGGCCGCTGCCGCCCGCGGTGGACCTGGCCGCCTACCGGATCGTCCAGGAGTCGCTGACCAACGCCATCCGGCACGCCGGGCCGGCCAGCGCCACCGTGTCGCTCAGCTATGCGGATGACGCGCTGCGGATCGATGTCGCCGACACGGGCCGTGGCTCGCCGACGGCGAGCGCGAGCGGCGGGCACGGGCTCATCGGGATGCGGGAACGGGCCGCGTCCGTCGGCGGCATCGTCGATGCCGGCCCGGCGGACGCCGGCGGATACCGGGTCGCGGCCACGCTCCCGCTCGACAGCCAGCGCCAGGACGGTCCCGCCGGGCCCGCGACGCCCCCCAGCCCAGCCACGCTCAGGGAAGGCACCCGGTCATGATCCGCGTCCTGCTGGCCGACGACCAGTCGCTGATCAGGGCCGGCTTCCGGCTGCTGCTCGATTCCGCCGATGACCTCGCGGTGGTCGGCGAGGCTACCGACGGCGCGCAGGCGCTGCGGATGGCCCGCAGCGAGCGAGCCGACGTCATCCTGATGGACATCCGGATGCCCGGCGTGGACGGGCTGGAGGCCACCCGGCGCGTTGCCGCCGACGACGACCTGGCCGGTGTCAAGGTGATCATCTTGACCACGTTCGAAACTGACGAGTACGTGTACCAGGCGATCCGGGCCGGAGCCAGCGGATTTCTCGTCAAGGACGCCGAGCCCGCCGAACTGCTCCAGGCCGTGCGGGTCGTCGCCCGCGGCGACGCGCTGCTCTCGCCGAGCGTGACCCGGCGGCTTATCACCGACCTCGCCCGCCGGCCCGAGCGCCCGCCGGTCAACGACCGGATTCTGGATGGCCTGACCGGGCGGGAGCGCGAAGTGATGGTGCTGGTCGCGGCCGGGTTGTCCAACGACGAGATCGCGGCCCGCCTCTTCCTGAGCCCACTGACCTCCAAGACCCACGTCAGCCGCATCATGACCAAGCTCGACGCCCGCGACCGCGCCCAGCTCGTCGTCATCGCCTACGAAAGCGGGCTGGTGACCCCCGGGCAGGGTTAGTCGCTGGCAGCACGGCATCGACGTTTCGGCCGGAAGTTACCTGTATATATCACACCTTTTGCTGATTAGTGTGCTGTTCCCGCGTTTCCCTGCGCCTCCCGCCTGGCTCCCCGTAGGTTCCCCGGGACAGGCGTTGCCCGCGCCACCTGACGTCAGCTGGCGTCAGCTCGCCGGGTGGACGCGGAGCCTCACGGACAGGAGGGTGATGCCCGCAGCACCCCGTCATTCCAAGCCCAAGACACCCGGCATCAGGCTCGGGGCACCCGGCATCAGGTTCGGGGCACCGGCAGTGGCCGCAGCGACGCTCGCAGGCGTGGCTGCGGCCTTCGTGTCCCTGCACGGCGGATCCGCAGCACCCCGGCCCGCTCATTACGCGATGTCGGTGACCAGCGCGGCGTCCAGTCTCACCAGCGAGCAGCTGACGGCCGACGTCCGCCGCGAGGTTGCCTCCCGGATGGTCCATGAATCCGTGACTGCCGCCCGGCGCGCGCACCTCGCCAAGCTCGCCGCCGCCAAGCGCGCCGCCGCCAGGCTCGCGCAACGGCAGGCAGCCCAGCAGCAGGCGGCACCGACCCCGAGCCCGGCCGCAACGCCACCTACCAGCGGCGGGAATGCCGCCAGCTCAGCGCTCGGGGTCTGCATCCGCAACGCCGAAGAGGGCGGCAGCTACGCCTGGGGACCCGGTAACGGCGGTGGGGCTTACCAGTTCGTGCTGGGCACCTGGGAAGCGTACGGCGGCGCGGCCAGCGAGTACGGCGTGGCCGGCCCCGCGTACCAGGACCAGATATTCGATAACGCCATCGCGGCCGGCGGCGCGTCGAACTGGACGAATTACGACGGGTGCTGACCCGGGGCCGTCCTGCGCTGGCCCGGCAGGCGGTCAGCTCCCCTTCGGGCACGGGTAGAACATCTTCCCGTCCAGGTCCACGTCGAACTTGACCGCGGCGAACCCGTGCGCGGGCGCGTACACGGCCCGGCAGTACGCGGCGTACGCATGCTGGCCGGAGCACTTCTGGCCCGGGCTGCACACGTAGCCATCCGCCGCGTACTCGGCCTCGCCGACCCACTTGCCGGTGGGCTGGTTCCTGCTGACCGCAGCGGTGAAGTCGTCCCAGCCGCACGGCGTGCCACCGCTGAGCGCTGAGCAGGTGATCCCGTCCTGGTGGCTGCCGCGCTGCGCGGACGCGAAGCACTCGTTGTAGATGTAGCACTCCTCGACCACCGCGCCGTCGGTGTAACGCACGCCCCACCAGCTCAGGCCCGGCGTGTTCTTCCACAGCACGGTCATCCCGTGCCGGTGCACGTCGTTGAACGCGGCCGCGAGGAAGTTCCGCGCATCACCAGGGGTGAGATGGAATCCGGTGGTTGAGGACGGGTCGAAGCTGTCGATGTCGTCGAGTTCGACGGCGTCGAATCCCTTCCGTGCGCACATGGCGATGCGCTCGTTCAGCACCGGCATGAGCCCGGCGACCTGGCGGAAGTCGACCCAGCGCTCCTCCGG
>CAYPQM010000015.1:20216-37941 GCA_964412845.1 uncultured Streptosporangiaceae bacterium | reverse complement strand
TCAGCACCGGCATGAGCCCGGCGACCTGGCGGAAGTCGACCCAGCGCTCCTCCGGATAGCCGTAGTAGATCTTGCCGAGCGTGCCCGCCGGAAAAGTGCCCGCCGGCCGCGTGGCCGCGCGGGCCTGGGTACCGGCCCAGTAGCCACCGCGCGTCGACGGGGTGGCGTCCGGCCGGTAGTCCTCCCAGGCCAGGTCGAGATAGCAGACGGCCTTCGGGTGGGCCAGCGTGCTGGCCTGCCAGCGGGTGTGGATCTGGCGCACCTCACGTCCGCTGGTCAGGAAGCCGTCGATGTCGTACATGTCGACGGCCCGCTTGCCGGTCCGCTGCCGCGGCGTCACCAGGCCGATCTGCCAGTCCCAGCGCATCGGGTGATGCGTGGCGTCCAGGTGCGGCGGATACCAGCAGGACCGGCCCGCGGGCCGGGTGCACCCCTCAGGCGCGGCCAGCGGGGTGACCCGCCAGCTGAAGTACCTCGCGGCGCGCCCGGCGTGGTCCGAGGTCGCCACCGCCACCTGATGCCGCCCGATGCGCAGCGTGCCGGTACTGAACACGCCGGTGGCCGGGACGGCCCGCCAGCGGCCGTTGTCGATCCGGTACCGGTCCGTGACTGCCCCGTCCGCAGTGTTGTAGTGCGGCGGGTCAACCTGGAATTCCTCCGTGTCAGATCCGGTGCGGCGCTCGGGCAGCCCGTTCACGAACTCCGTCGCCGGTGCCCGGCCCCGGGGGTAGGCCGCCACCGTCGCGCTGGTCACGACATGCGCCGAGGCGCGGATGGCACGGAACGAGAACGTGGCCGGATCGGTCTCGACAATCTCCGCCGCCGTCACGGTCAGCTGGAGGTATTTCCCGGTGTCCCGGTGACCGGCGATATAGCTGCGGGCCGCGAACGGCGTCGCGGTGGAGTCTGCCGCCTTGGTGCATCCGGTGCCGTGCCCGCTGGCCCGGCCGCGGCACGCCTGCCAGGCGTAGCCGACCTCGAAGCTGAGCAGCGTGTCGCCGCGGGGCAGGGCTGAGGGCCGCCAGGACAGGCCGGTGGCATGCACGCTGCGGCCGTCGCGCAGATCACCGGCCACCCTGAGCGTGCCCTGGGCCACCGGGGGCTTGATCGGGCCGGCCGCCTGGGCCGCCGCCACCGCGGCCGGTACCGCCAGGGCGGACCCGGCCTGGGCATGTCCCGTCAGGCCGGCCGCGGCGTGCGCGGGAACGGCCAGGCTGGGCACTGTCAGCGCGGCCGCGGCCGCGGCGGCGATGGCGGCCGCGGCGCGCCGGGGCCGGGTCAGCCGCGCCCTCCCGCGCATCAGGTGCTGCCTACGGCGAACTGGGGCAGCCACTCGGCCTCGGCTTCGAGCATCCGGTCCGCCATCTCGTGGATTTTCGGCAGCGTCTGCATGGCACTGGTCAACGGATCCAGCGCCACGGCCGCATGCACCAGCTGCCGGCTGCCCGTCATGGCGGCCCTGACGGTCAGCCGCTGGACCGCGATCTGCATTTCATTGAGCGCCGCGCAGGCCGCCGGCAGCGCCCCGTACCGGACCGGCCGCACCCCGCCGGAGTAGGCCATGCAGGCCAGCTCGACACAGGCGTCCGCGGGCAGGTTGGTGATCAGGCCGCCGTTGCGGACGTTGACGTAGACCACCCGCGGGGTGCCGGTCACGATGCTGTCCATGATCGGGGCCGCGAACTCGCCGCCGTGCCTGATCCCCTCCCGCTGCGCCTCGTCCACGATGTCCTGGTCGGTCTGCGCCTTGTCCGAGTGGGTGGACAGTTCCAGGTTGTCCCAGTGCCGGTCCAGGTAGTGCCGGGTCAGTTCCGGGGTCTTGCGGAACCACGCCCAGTACTCGCTGGCGTGGTGGCTGGATTCGGTGTGGAAGTACCCGGTCAGCTGCATCAGCTCGGCCCGCACCCGCTCGTTGCTCTCGTACGGGTCATCGGACCGCTCCAGCATCGGGATCGTCTCGGCCACGTGCCGGGCGCCCATCACCTCCCTGATCCGCGGGATCAGGTCCTCATCGCCGCGCCGGTAGGTGGTGAACCACGCCGTGTGGTTCACCCCGGCGGTGTCGAACGTGACCTCCTCCAGCGGCACCTCAAGTTCGTGGGCGAGCAGTTCGGCGGTGTTCTGCACGCTGTGGCACAGGCCGATGACCCGCACGCCGAGCAGGTCGGTGGCCCAGATGTTGGGCGACATCGGGTTGGTGTAGTTCAGCAGCAGCGCGTCCGGGCATTCCTGGCGCATGGCCTCGGCGACCACCCGGAGCGCCTCGATGGTCCGCAGGCCGCGGAACACGCCGCCTGGCCCCAGCGTGTCCCCGACGATCTGGTCGATGCCGTACTCACGCGGGATCTCCAGGTCGATCGCGTAGGCCTGGACGCCGCCCACCTGGAAGACGGTGAGCACGAAATCAGCGCCGCGCAGCGCGGTGTGCAGATCGTCGGGGATCTCCACTTCCGTGCTCAGCCCGCCCAGCTCAATGAGCTTGTGCACCGCGGTGGCGGTCAGCTCAGCGGCCTTCAGGTCGATGTCATACAGCGCCAGGACGCCGCCGGCCAGCGCCGGGAAGGACAGGATGTCCCGGACGAGCTCCACCGGGAACGTCCATCCGCCCGCTCCGACGATCACGATCCGTGGCCGGCCTGCCGTCATCTCTGCTCCTTCGGTCGGGCCCGCCGCCAGCCGCTGCACGTCACAACGACCGCGGCCGGCTACTGGATTGCTGCGCCGCTGGCCGCGTCGAACAGGTAGATCCGGTCCGGTGGCACGCCCACCTGGACGCGCTGCCCGGGAGCAGGCTGGGCCGAATCGGGGAAGATCGCCGTGATCGGCGCGCGCGATCCCGCGACGGCGATGATGGCCTTCTCCTCCTCCGCGCCGCTCTGCACCACCGACCCGGCGACCGTCCCGTGCACCAGGACCGACTCGCCGAGCGGCTCGACGAGGTCGATCTCCATGGTCAGCGCGGGACCGCTGGCCGGGGCCGGGGTCATCGACTCGGGACGCAGTCCCGCCACGACCTCCCCGTCCGGCACCCCTGGCCGGCTGAAGGACAGCTCCCCCGCGGTGATCTGCCCGCCGCTGGCGGTGCCGCGCAGCAGGTTCATGGCCGGGCTGCCGATGAAGCCGGCCACGAACAGGTTGGCCGGCCGCCGGTACACGTCCTGCGGCGCGCCGATCTGCAGCACCTTCCCCGCCGACATCACCACCACCCGGTCGGCCAGGGTCAGCGCCTCGACCTGGTCATGGGTCACGTAGACGGTGGTGATGCCCAGCCGCTGATGCAGCCGCTTCAGCTCGGCACGCATCTGCACCCGCAGCTTCGCGTCCAGGTTGGACAGCGGCTCGTCCAGCAGGAACACCTTGGGCTCGCGGACCAGCGCCCGGCCCATCGCCACCCGCTGCCGCTGCCCGCCGGACAACTGGGCCGGCCGCCGCTTCAGCAACTCATCGAGGCTGAGGATGGAACTCATCTCGCGCACCCGGCGGTCAATTTCACGCTTGGGCGTGCGGCGTTCCTTCAGCCCGAACGCGAGATTCCGGTAGATCGTCATGTGCGGGTACAGGGCGTAGTTCTGGAAGACCATGGCGATGTCGCGGTCCCGGGCCGAGATGCCGTTGACGACCCGATCGCCGATCCTGATCTTGCCGGAGGTCGGCTTGTCCAGGCCGGCGATCAGCCGCAGGGCGGTCGTCTTGCCGCAGCCGGACGGCCCGACCAGGACGAGGAACTCGCCGTCGGGGACCTCCAGGCAGAAGTCGTCGAGGGCGCATGCGCCGCCGGGGAATTCCTTGGTCACGTTCTCCAGGCCGATGTCTGCCACGTCTCTGCCGTCCTAGCCCTTCAGCCCGGTGGTGGCGATGCCGCGGATGAAGAACCGCTGCGCCAGGAAGAACAGCAGCAGCACCGGCAGCAGGCTCATCACGTTCGCGGCCATCAGCAGGTTGGTACTGGTCTGGTGGGTGCCCTGGAAGGTGGTCAGGCCGAGCTGCAGGGTCATGTTGTTCGGCGTGTAGATCGTGATCAGCGGCCACAGGAAGTCGTTCCAGGTCCACAGGAAGGTGATGACCGCGACCGTGGCCAGGGCCGGGCCGGACAACGGAAGAATGATCTTGAAGAGCACGCTGAGCCGGGACGCGCCGTCGATCCGCGCCGCCTCCTCCAGCTCGACCGGCAGCGTGCGGAAGAACTGCCGGAGCAGGAAGATGCCGAACGCGCCGGCCAGGTTCGGCACGATCAGCGCGCCCAGCGTGTTGATCATCCCGAGATCCTTCACGATCAGGAAGGTCGGGATCATGACGACCTGGAACGGGATCATCAGGGTGGCCAGGATCAGCACGAAGACGACCTCACGGCCGAAGAACTTGATCCGGGCGAACGCGTAGCCGGCCAGGCTGCAGAACAGCAGGTTCCCCGCGACGCTGGCCACCGTGACGATCACGGTATTGACGAACCAGCGGGCGAACGGGACCTGGCGCAGCACGTCGCTGTAGTTGCGCAGCCGCACCGTGTGCGGCAGCAGGTCCGGCGGGAAGTGCCGGGTCTCGTTCAGCGTCTCCAGCGAGGTCACCAGCATCCAGAAGATCGGGATCAGCATGACCAGCGCGATTGGGATCAAGATCAGGTGCCACGGGCTGAACAGGAACTGCCCCGGCTCCCTGCGCTCGCGCGGCTCCTTGCCGCCGCGCCGGGCGCGGGCCGGCCGGCCCTCAGGCGCCGAGATGGCGATCCGGCTGCTCATAGCGCTTGCACATCGGAGAACTCCATGTTCGAGATAACCATGAAGATCCACTTCACGCCCGCAGAATTGTCAGTGGTCGCCGATACTTTCGATTTATGTCTCGCTATCGCCTGACACCTTCGCGGACACAAGAGCCAATACTGGTCATGCATTGCTCGCACACGCGGTTTATCTGGAATCTCGCTGTTGAGCAGCACCGGCATTGGCGGCTGGGCCGGGCTTCTGCGCCTGGCTACCTGGCACAGTGCCGCCAACTCACCGAGGCTCGCGCCGAGAATGAGTGGTTGCGACGCGGATCCCAGATGGTGCAGCAGCAGGCGCTGCGAGATTTCGCACAGGCCATGAGCTACTTCTTCGGGGGTACGCATCGCCGACCGACGTGGCGGAAGGCCGGGAGGCACGAAAGCTTCCGCGTCGTTGCGGTCAAGCCGGAGCATGTCCGTCGGGTGAGCCGTCATGTCGGCGAAGTATTGGTGCCTAAGGCAGGGTGACTGCAGTTCCGCTGGTCTCGTGCCGTCCCCAGGGACGCTAAGTCCTACCGGGTCACTCATGACCGTTCGGGACGGTGGCACATCGCATTCGCCGTGATTCCAGCGCCTATTCCGGGGCCGGGCACTGGTGCCGTAGTCGGCATTGACCGTGGCGTAGCTGTTTCCGCAGCTTTGTCCACAGGAGAGTTGCTGAAGATTCCTCGGCCCAGCCAGCAGCGGCAGGAGCGGCTCGTACGACTGCAGCGCCGTCTGGCCCGCGCAAAGCCAGGCTCGAAGCGCCGCGTCCGGGTCAGAGTCCAGATGGCGCGGCTGAGGGCCCGAGAGACCGACGCGCGCAGGGACTGGGCCGAGAAGGTGTCCACCGGCCTGGCCGTGCGATTCGACGTGATCCGAATTGAGGACCTGCAAATCCGGAACATGACCCGCTCGGCCAGGGGAAGTCTTGCCGTGCCCGGGCGCAATGTGGCCGCCAAGGCCGACCTCAACAGATCGATTCTTGCTTCCGGCTGGGGCCTGCTGGCAGGTCGACTGGAGGATAAGGCCGTCGGCCGAGTCGAGAGAGTCAATCCCGCGTACACGAGCCAGACGTGCTCGGTATGCAGGACCGTGGATGCCAAGGCGCGCGAGAGCCAAGCCGTCTTCCGCTGCCGGTCCTGCGGATACACCGGCAACGCCGACGTGAACGCGGCACGCAACATCGCGGCAGGGCATGCCGTGACTGCGCGGGGACGCTCGCCGTTGGGCGGGCGGGTGAACCGCGAACCTCAACCTGGACTCCTAGCGAGCTAGTTGGAATCCCCAGCCAATGCTGGGGAGGATGTCAAGAGGCGTAGTAGACGAGTCGGCGGCCGATCCAGAGCTGGACCAGGGTGAGGCTGAGGATGGCGATGAGCAGGACGTAGGCGATGGCCGCGGCATAACCGGCGATGCCTTGCTGGAACGCCAGGCTGAACAGGTAGTAGACGACGACCGAGGTGGCGGTGCCCGGGCCGCCCTTGGTCAGGAAGTAGACCTCGTCGAACAGTTGCAGGGCGTTGATGGACGACCAGACGACCAGGAACAGCGTGGCCGGCCCCAGCAGCGGCAGGGTGATGTTGCGGAACATGCCCCAGGTCCGGGCGCCGTCGATCTCGGCCGCCTCGACCAGGGCCGGGGGGATGCCCTGCAGCGCGGCCAGGTAGATGATCACGTCGAAGCCGATCCAGCCCCACACAGTCATCCCGACGATCGAGTACAGCGCGCCGCTGGTGCTGTCGAAGAAGCCGTACGGCCCCAGGCCGACCCGTGAGAGCAGGTAGTTGATCAGGCCGAAGTTCGGGTCAAGCAGCCACAGGAACATGATCGCGGTGGCGATGGTGGACAGTACGACCGGCACGAAGACCGCGGTCCGGTACCACCGGACGCCGCGGATCCGGCGGTTCAGCGCGATCGCGGTGAACAGCCCGCCCGCTACCGACAACGGCACGAACAGCGCCGTGTAGACCAGGCTGTGCTCGACCGACTGCTTGAACAGCGGGTCCTTGGTCAGCGCCTGGTAGTTCGCGAAACCGACCCAGTGCGGCGTCGAAAGCAGGTTCGTGTGCTGGAACGACAGCAGCGCGGACCAGACCACCGGCACGATCCCGAAGATGAAGATCAGGAACACGGCCGGGAACGCGAAGGCCCAGCCGGCCAGGTGATCGGACTCGAGGATCCGGCGGATGCGCATCTGCCGTCCGCTACCCGGCCACCGACAGGTAGGAGTCGGACTGCTGGGCGGCGGAGTTCAGCGCGGCCTGCGGGGCGGCCTGGCCGAGCAGGGCGGCGACGACCTCCCGGCCGAGCGCGGCGGACACCCGGGGGTAGGTCGCGATCTGCGGGCGGGCCTGCTTCACGTTGGCCAGGTTCGCGGCGAACGTCCCGGCCCCCGGATACTTCTTGTTGAACTGGGCGAAGCCGGGCAGTTTCTGCACCGAGGCGCGGGTGGGCAGGTCACTGGTGGCAATCGAGTTCTTCAGCTGGACGGCGGGAGAGGCCAGGTAACGCAGGAACTCCAGGGACGCGCTGACCCGGGCCGTCCCGTTGTTGAAGACCACCCAGTTGTCCGGGCCGGAGATCGTCTGGTGGCTGCCGCCGGGGGCGAACGACGGCATGTCCTGCACGCCGTAGTGCACGTCGGGGAAGCTGGACAGGTCCCACGGGCCGGTGATGATCATGCCGAGCTTGCCGGAGTTGAACAGGCTCTCGCTCGTTCCCGCGTCGGGATGGAAGTCCAGGTAGAGCGAGTGGGCCTGCTGCATCGAGCGCAGTGTGGCCAGCGCCTTGACCCCGGCCGGTGAGTTGAAGATGGCCTTGGAATTGTCCTTGTTCAGGATGCCGCCGCCGGCCTCCCAGAGCATCGCCTCGTACTCCCAGACCGTGGTCTCGCTGCCGTCCGCCGGGAAGGTGAGGCCGAAGATCTTCTTGGCCGGGTCGGCGATCGCCTTCGCGTCCGCCGCGAGCTCGCTCCAGGTCCAGTCCGGGCCGGGCGGCGTGAGGTGATGCTGGGCGAACAGCTTCGTGTTGTAGACAACGGCCAGGTTGTCGACCAGTGCCGGGACGCCGAAGACCTTCCCGGTCACCGTGGCCACGTCCCGCTCGCCGGGGAAGAAGTCATTCCAGCCGAACGAGGCCTGCTTCACGTCCTGGGTCAGGTTCACGATCTGCGAGGACTGGCTGACCTGCGGCATGTTGGTGCCGTACTGATAGGAGATGTCGGGCTGCTGGCCGCCCTGCAGCGCGACGGTGACCTTCTGCAGCGCGTAGTCGTTGTTGACGTACTCCATCCGGATGTGGATCTTCGGGTGCAGCTTGGTGAACGCGGCGACGATCCCCTTCAGCGACTCGAACTCCGCGCCCTGGCTAGCCGGTGGCGGCGGCGTGTAGCCCTCCCACATGGTCAGGTTGACGACGCCGCCCGGCGCCGAGGAGCCGGTGGATGATCCGCCAGAACATGCCGCGACGAGCAGCACCAGGGCCGCTGCCACCGGAAAGCCGATCCGCTTCATCGGTCACCTCTCGTCGCGGCCACCCGCACCGGGTTTGACGTCGGCATTCCGCGATACGGATTGCCGTTCTGCTTTGACTTGGGGATCATTGTGTACCTCGGCGTATCGGCCGTCAAGGCTCAGGACGGCACGGTTCGGGCACGGTCCCGGCCCGGCTCCGGGAGCGGGCTCAGGGCGTGAGCAGCGCCTTGACCGGCTGCGGCGCACCGTTCATCAGCGCGGTGAATATCTCCGCGCCATCCGCCAGCGGGTAGCTGTCCGTCCAGCTCACGTCCCAGCCGGCCAGGTGCTGCGCCGTCGCCGCGAACTCCTCGTCGGTGTAGGCGAACGAACCCAGCACCCGCTTTTCGCCGCGGACCAGCCCGGCCCCGTCGAACCCGGCGGCGGTGTCCGCGAGCCCGAGCCACACCGCCGCCCCGCCGGGCCGCAGCTGCTGCACCGACTGGGCGCGGGTGCCGGCCGACCCCACGGCGTCGAAGATCACGTCGTACTCGCCGTCGAGCGCCGTCCCCGCCGCGGCGGCGCCGAGGCGGAGCGCCTCGGCGGTCCGGTCGCTGGACAGGTCTGTCACATCGACCCGGGCCGCACCGCCGGCCCGCGCGGTGAGCAGGCACAGCAGGCCGATGGCCCCGCATCCAAGTACCGCCACCCGGCCGCCGGCCGGGGCGCCGGCCAGGTTCCAGGCATGCCGGGCGTTGGCCGCCGGCTCGACCAGGGCGGCGACGGCCCAGCTCATCCCGTCCGGCAGCGGCCGTAGCGCCGAGCCGGGCACGGCGACCCGTTCGGCGAACCCGCCCGCGCTGTGCACCCCGACGATGCGGCGCTGGCGGCAGACGTGCCGGAGGCCGCCGAGGCACAGGTCGCAGGTCCCACAGGACAGGATGGGGTTGATGATGACCGGGTCGCCGTTGTCGCTCATCCCCGCGAACTCGTGCCCCATGATCAGCGGCGGGACCCGGAAACCTGGGGTCCGGGCTCCGTGCAGCTCACTGCCGCAGATGCCGGCCGACCGCACATGCACGAGCACCTCGCCCGCGGCCACCTGCGGCTCGGCGACGTCCTGCATCTCCACCGCGGCCGGCCCGGTGAAGACCAGCGCCTTCACCGCGTCACATCCGTTGCGAGCATCACAAGAGACCTCCGGTCATAGGGCTGTGCCCGGCCGAGCCGGGCGGGCGGCGAAGCGGGCTCGGCAGCAGACCGGGCCGGGCAGCGGGCGGGGCCGGGCCGTGGGCGGTCCCGGGCCGGGCATCCAGCCCGCCGGGCATCCAGCCCGGCTGCTTCCGGTGCTGTGCCATTCAGCCTTGATAAGCATGGGTCACCAGGCCGGCGACTCCGGGCGTCGCGGCGAACAGTTCCCCGCCAGAATCGCCGGGGCCTGCTGCGGTGGTGATGTAGAGGGTTTCCAGGCCGGGACCGCCGAAGGCGCAGCTGGTCACCCTCGGCACCGGCAGTTCCAGGGTCTGCTTCAGGCGGCCGTCCGGGCCGAACCGCAATACCGCCCCGCCGTCCCAGAGCGCGACCCAGACGCAGCCTTCGGCGTCCACGGCGAGGCCGTCGGGTACCGCCTCCCCCGCGTCGACGCTGGCGAACGGGTGGCGGCCGGAGATCGCGCCGGTGGCCGGGTCATAGTCCAGCACGTCGACCCGGTGCGTCGCTGAGTCGATGTAGTACATGGTGCCGCCGTCCGGACTCCAGCCGATCCCGTTGGAGATGGTCACCCCGGGGATGACCTCGGTGACGCGGTGATCGGGGTCCAGCCGGTACAGCGTGCCCTGGTCCGGGGCCTCGTCGTCGGCCATCGTGCCGGCGAAGAAGCGCCCGGCCGGGTCACACTTGCCGTCGTTCATCCGAACTCCGGCGGCAAGTTCGATCGCGACCAGCGGGGCGACGTCGCCGGTCTCCGGGTCCAGGGTCAGGAAACCACTCCGGGCCGCGAGGACCAGCCCGCCGGAGGCACGCAGCACGACCGCGCCGACCGCCTGGCCCGCGTCCCAGCTCTGGTGTGCGCCGTCGCCGTCCAGCCGGTGCACCCGGCCGGCCGGGATGTCCACCCAGTACAGCGATCCTGTCGAACTGTCCCAGCAGGGCCCCTCGCCGAGGGTGGCGGCGGGCACCGGCAGTGGGACCGGTGCGGCGGTCAACCCACGGCCTCCGAGCCGGTCCCGGACCCCGGCTGGTCCGGCAGCACGGCCACGCAGTCGATCTCCACCTTGAACCCGCCGAGCTGGACCCCGACCGTCGTCCTGGCCGGCAGCGGGTGCGGGAAGACTTCCGCGTACGCCTTGTTCATCTCCGCGAAGTCGGCCATGTCGGCCAGGAAAACGCCGCACCGCACGACGTCCGCCAGGCTCGCGCCGGCGTTCGCCAGCACCGCGGCAAGATTGTCCAGCGTGACCTTGGTCTGCTCGCCGACGGTCTCCCCGATGACCACACCGTCGCGGATCGGTGCCTGGCCCGCCACATAGACGAACCGGCCTTCCGCAATGATTCCCGGGGAGTAGGCGCCGCCTGGCTGGCTGCCGCCCACGGCCTCCTTGGACATGCGCTGCCACCTTATCGTTAAGTGTTCCGTATGTCGGAATAGCATTCCCGCATTGGAGCATTTCAGCCGGCCTGGCAGGTGTCAATGCCCAGGGCCGCCGGCCGCCGGCACCTCGGACCACTCAGCAGCGGTCCGGCTGAGGTAGCCGCCGAGTTCGGCCAGCCGGGCGACGTCCGCGCGGCTGCCGAGCACGGTCACGCTCACCGCGGCCGCCGGGACCGGCCGGCCCAGGAAGATGGGGACGGCCGCGCACCGGACCCCGGTCTCGTTCTCTTCGAGGTCCAGCGCGTAGCCCTGCTCGCGCACCAGGGCCAGTTCCTCGGCCAGTTTCGCGGCCGAGGTGATCGTCCGGCGGGTCCGCGCCGCCAGCGGCGACCAGACGGTGACCCACGCCGCCACGGCCTCATCAGTGGGGTAGGTCCAGGCGAGCAGCGCCTTGCCGACCCCGGTGGCATGCGCGGGGTTGCGGCCGCCGATCACGGACAACAGCTTGATCGAGTGTGATGCGTCAAGTTTGTCCTGGTAGACGACCTCGGCACCGTCCAGCACCGCCATATGCGCCGTCTCGTTCAGTTCGCCGTGCAGCCGGGCCAGCAGCGGGTGGATGAGGGCCCGCAGGTCGAGCATGTCCGAGAAGCGGAAGGCGGTCGCCAGCAGTTCCGTGCCGAGGAAGTAGGAACCGCCCGACTCCGGCTGGGCCACGAACCTGCGGTATTTCAGCGCGGCGAGTATCCGGTGCAGGGAACTCTTCGGGATGTCCAGGGCGCCGGACAGCTCGTCCAGCGAGAGCCCGCGGGACGCACCGCCGATAACGGTGAGGATCCGTAGCGCGCGATCTACGCTCGTGACCGGAGACTCGTCCTTGGCCTGCACGCACCACTCCCACAGAGCGTTGATCCCATTCCGGTAGACGGAATCATAGACCAGATGCCGGATCGCCGCTAATTTGTGGGAGGCGCGGCTGCCCTGGGTGGCCGACGCCGGCTGGCCCGACTGGGCAGACGGCCCTGAGCGTGCGGGCAGTTGCGACAACGAGGATCTGGGGCGTGGGACATGCGCGGACTGGCCGGCAAGGGAGTCCTGATCAGCGGCGGCAGTAGCGGGATCGGGCTGGCCGCGGCGCGACGCTTCCTGGAAGAAGGATGCCGGGTCTTCCTGTGCGGCCTGGTCGCCGCCGAGGTGGAACGGGCCGTGACTGACCTGGCCGGCGTCGGCCCGGTCTCGGGGCTGGCCTGCGACGTCAGCCTGGAGTCCGACGTCGCGCGGCTGGCCGAGGCGGCCGAGGCGGCCCTGGGCGGCGTGGACGTGCTGGCCAACAACGCCGGCATCTCCGTGCGCACCGCGTTCCTTGACATCCCGGCGCAGGAATGGGATCAGATAGTCGCCGTCAACCTCCGGGGGATGTTCCTGGTGGCGCAGGCCGTCAGCAGGCACATGGCACGGCGCGGCGCCGGGGTGATCATCAACATGTCATCGACGAACGGGGTCGCCGGCGAGGAGGACTACGCGCACTACAACGCGTCCAAGGGCGGCGTCCTGCTGCTGACCAAGACGATGGCGGTCGAGCTGGGTGAGCGGGGAATCCGGGTCAACGCACTGTGCCCCGGCTACATCAGCACGCCGCTGAACGCGGCCATCTCGGCGCGGCTGCAGCCGGGATTCGAGGAGGCCTACGCGCGGGACCGGATACCGCTGCGCCGGGCGGGCACGGCCGACGAGGTGGCGGCCGCCTACGCGTTCCTGGCCTCCGATGACGCGTCGTTCATCCACGGAACCGGCCTGGTCATCGACGGCGGCCAGCTCGCCGTCATGTAACCCGCTGGCATGTCGCCGCTCATGATCGCGGTGGCTTGCTGGCTGCGGGCGACCGTGGATCCACCGCGATCATGAGCGGGGGTTACGCCCGGGGGTCCGGGGGTTGGCCCCCGGGCTGGCCGAGCACCGCAATCATGTACGGCGGTGTCAGAAGAACGTGTGCACGGCGTCGATGACGTGATACTCCGCATCGACCACCGGGATGACCCGCCACTTGTCGAAGGTGGTGCACGGATGGGTGATGCCCATGCCGACCAGGTCGCCCGGGGCAAGCTCGCTGGATACCGGGATGCGCAGGTAACCGTGCTGGTCGTCAAGCTTGATCATCTGCATGCCCGCCGCGCTGTGCTCCCCCGCGCTGTGCTCCCCCGCGCCGGAGCCGCCCGCCGCGGCCGTCCGGATGCGCAGTGGCACCGGCATGCCCTGATCGCAGGACACGTCGCGGCGGCCCGCGTTCACGACGGCCAGGCCGGGCTCCGGCACAGACAGCACCGCCGCCCACAGTTCCAGGGCCGGGGCGAACTCTGGGCCGGGCATGGACCCCGTCGGGGCGGAGCCGGCCCGGTGGCCGGGGCCGGTCGCCGCGTAGTGGCCGTGATCGTGGGTGATGTAGGCGCCGCTGCGCACCACTACCTGGGGAGGCTGCTGCCCGGCGCGCACCGCGGACAGTTCGCGCGCCGCCACGTCAAAGTAGGCACTGCCGCCGGCACTGAGGATGCGCGGGTGGCGGGCATCCGGCTGCGGGCCAGGCAGCAGATCGCCCAGGGTGCGAAGATCCGCGCAGAACGCGGCGACAGCGGCCAGCGCCGCCGCGGGATCATCGTGGTGGATGCCGCCCTCGAAGCCGGCCGCGCCGGCCAGGGTCAGCGTCGGTGCCGCGTCGACGGCGGCGGCCAGGGCGACCGCGTCACTGATGCTCCGGCAGCCGGTCCGGCCGCCGGGATACCCCAGCTCAACCAGCACGTTCAGCGGCCGGCTGGCCGCGGCGGAAAGCAGTGTTTCATTGAGCAGCCGGACCCCGGCCACGCTGTCCGCGTAGGTGTAGCAGTCGAAATCGGGATCGGCGGCCAGCTCGCGGCCCAGCCACTCGACCGCGCCGCGTTCGGTGAGCTGGCTGGCGATCACCACCCGCGGCACCCCGAAGGCCCGGTACACCTGGGCTTGCGCGATGGTGGCCGCCGACATGGCCCAGGCGCCCGCGGCGAGCTGCCGGGCGATCAGCTGGGGCGCCATCGTCGTCTTGCCGTGCGGCGCGTGCCGCACGCTCACCGCGGCGCAGTAAGCCGCCATGGCCTCGATGTTCTGGTTCAGCGCGGCCTCGTGCAGGACCAGGACGGGCAGGTCAAAACCGGCGTTCAGCAGCGCAGGACGCCGCGCGGCCAGGCTGGCCGCGGTGACCGGGCCGGCCGACGCGATGCGGCCGAAGCCTTTGTCGGTGACGGCGATGGGCCGCTCGCGCAGGGCGTCCACGGCGGCCACCAGGCGATCAGGCAGCGGCGCGCGCTGACCGGGCCGCACTCCGAGCGCAACGTCCCCCCGCGGACCATCCGCCATGTCCGCCTCCCTACGCCGGACCCCGGCCCGGTTACTGGTAATCCCGCTGATCATGATGCTACGGGGCTGTCTCCGCCTGTCCCGGACCGGTCCGCTGCTGCCGGGGCGCGGGGTCAGCGCAGCCGGCTCCCAGTTGGCTGAGGGCATCTGACAGGCCGTCGGCGAAAATCGTCAGGTCGGGGACGGCATCCGCGTCCGCGACAATGCTGAAACCCAGCTGCCCGGCGTAGGAGAGCATGCCGACCGCTACGGTGACATTGCCCTGGACGACACCGATCTGGAAGATCTCAAGGACCCGCGCGCCGCCGAAGTACATCGGGGCGGCCGGCCCGGGCAGGTTGCTGGTGAACAGGTTGACCAGCCGCTGGCGGGACATTGACCGGACCATCCACCGCTGGGCGACACGGCCGGCTGGCTGGTACGGCGGGCGGCGTTTGCGTTCCCGGGTCGCCCGGGTGATCTCGGCCAGCCGGCGGACCGGGTCGGCCTCACTGGCCGGCAGCGGCACCAGCATGATCCCGACCTGGTTACCGCCGCCTGCCATGTCGCGCGGGTCACGGGTTGAGGCCGCGACCGAGGCCCTGGGCGCCAGCCCAGGCGTTAGCTCACCGCGACTGGCCAGCAGCCGGCCCGCCCCGCCCGCGACGGCGGCGAGCATCACATCATTCACCGTCGCGCCATGGGCGCGGGCCACCGCCTTCGCGGCGGCCAGGTCAGCCCGGACGAGCATCAGGCGACGGCCCGTTCCGGCCGGCCGGTTCCACGACAGCTTCGGTGCCCGGCCCTCGCCAGCAAGCTGGCGCACCTGGCGCACGAGCGAGCCCGCCCGGTGAATGACGCGGGCCGGATGGCCGAGCCGGGACGGGGCAGCCATCACGGCGGCAGCGTAGTGCCGCACGATGTCAGCGAACATGCGCGAGGCGCTGGGCGCTGGCCGGGGCCGCCACGCGGGTGCGTCCGGGGGCGGTGCCTCCGGGAGCGGTGCGTCCGGGGGCGGTGCCTCCGGGAGCGGTGCGTCCGGGGGCGGTGCGGCTGGGGCGCTGTCGAACAGCACGCCGATCATCGCCAGCGCGGCGATGCCGTCAGCGAGCGCGTGATGCACGCGGATGAGCAGGCCGGCCTGGCCATCGGCGAGCCCGGGCAGCAGCCACACCTCCCACAGTGGGCGCGAGCGGTCCAGCGGCGGTTCGTTCAGCGCCGCGCAGAGCGCCAGCAGGGCCGCCTCATCGCCCGGCGCGGGGACCGCGCAGGCCCGCACATGCTGCCGGATGTCAAATCTCGCGTCGTCAGCCCACACCGGCGGCCCCAGCCCGGGGCGCATCCGGCACAGCACCTGGCGCAGACGAGGCGCCAGGTGCAGGCGCCGTTCCAGGTCCGCCCGTATCTCGTCCAGCCGCAGCCGTCCGTCAGCATCAAGCAGCGGTGCCCCGTCAACGATGGCCAGCGCCGCGACATGCATGGGCACACCGTGGCCCTCGACTCGCAGGTTGCTCACGTCAAGCGCGCTCAGCCGGTCCAGCGGGCCAGGCTGGGACGCCGAGAGCGAGCGGCTGCTCATCCGGACCCCCTTCCCCCGCCGGGCCGGCCACTCGTGCCGCGCCGACTCGAAAATCCGTCTCAGTCCAACCTCGGCGGCCGGCCTGGCCCGCGCCAGAGCCAATAGA
Source organism: uncultured Streptosporangiaceae bacterium (assembly GCA_964412845.1). GTDB lineage: Bacteria > Actinomycetota > Actinomycetes > Streptosporangiales > Streptosporangiaceae > JAWWPY01. Next base: position 22,110 of record CAYPQM010000015.1, on the reverse strand, counting down.
CCCGGCCAACCCGGCAAACGGCCCCAACGCGCTCTATACCATTTGTCGTGTGCACGTCCCGGCGCGGAACCTGCCATGACATGGTTCCTGCTCATCCTCTTCAGTGCGCTGCTGCTGGTCATCCTGGTGCCCGTCATCCGGCTTGGTATCGCGGCGCTGGGCACCCCAGGTGACCGCGCCGCGGCCAACGAGACCCTGCGGTGCGCGGCCGACTTTCTCGGCGGGCGGTTCCGGGACCGGCGCGAATACCCGTGGTACCGGCGCCCGGCCCAGTACGGGGCCGTCGAGGGCGACCTGGGCGACCTGGGGTATGAGCTGACCATTATGCCGTGGAATGCCGAAGACGTCGGCGGCCGCGCCATGCTGCGGATCCGGTCCCGGGCAGGCCGCAGCCTCGCCGGCGGCCAACCCGAACTGGTGATCTTCACCCCGGAACAGGTATGGCACTGGCCGGATCGGGCCGATCCGGCCACCCTGGCCGACTACATCCGCCAGGCCATCGCCACCGTGGATTCCGGTGGCGTGCCGCCAGGCGCTTCGTGACGAGCCGCCCGGCACTTGGTCAGGAAAAGCACTCCGGTGCGGACCACGGCGGCCGGGGCGGGAGCCGTCAGGCGGGCTGTTCGGCCTGCAACTGCCGGACCACTTCCAGCGCGTCCCTGACGTGCTGGCCGATGCTGATCATCGAGTTGAAGACGTGCCGGACCGTGCCCTGGCGGTCGATCACGTAGGTGACCCGGCCGGGCAGCACGCCGAGCACCGCTGGTACCCCGTAGCGTTTGCGGACCTGGCCGCCCTGGTCGCTCAGCAGCGTGAACGGCAGCTTGTGCTTGTCGGCGAAGGCGGCGTGCTTGCCGACCGGATCGGAGCTGACCCCGATCACCTCGGCACCAGCGTCGGTAAAGACCTCGTGGCTGTCCCGGAAGGCGCACGCCTCGGCCGTGCAGCCGCGGGTGTCGTCCTTGGGGTAGAAGTACAAGACGACAACCTGCTGCCCCAGCCGGTCGGCCAGCCGGACCGGTTCACCGGACTGCGACGGGAGGGTGAAGTCGGGAGCCTTGTCGCCCACCTGAATGCCTCGTGCCATGCTGCTGCCTCCCTGTATTCCCCCCCGGGAAAACGCGGGTTCACTTAAGAAGCGTAGCCAGCCCTCTGCCCAGCGCCGCGTGCGCACCCCAAGCCTTTTCCCTGACGGTCAGATACTGCTCCGTCGCGCCACCATGACAGCCAATGCCAGTGAGCCCGTGACTGCCCGGTGAGAAGCGAAACCGTCTATTCTCGCCGCCGCGACGAGCGTGGTTATGGAATTGGCAGCGGCTGAGACTGGCGCTGGAGAGCGGGGCCGGGGAGATCGTCAGTGCTGCCGCCGGGCCGCCTCGCCGCGGGGGCCAGGGCGCAAGACCTCTATATGCTTGCGCCGTGCATCTCGGCCTCATCGCCATCGTGGTCAAGGAATACGACCCAGCGATCAGCTTCTTCGTCGACGCGCTGGGCTTTGAGCTCGTGGAGGACACTCCGGCCCTGACGAACGACGGGCAGCCCAAGCGGTGGGTCGTGGTCCGGCCGCCGGGGGCGGCAACGGGCCTGCTGCTGGCCCGAGCCGATGGCGCGGACCAGGCCGCCGTCGTGGGCAGCCAGGTCGCCGGGCGGGTTGGTTTCTTCCTCCGGGTCGAGGACTTCGAGGCGGCATATCTGCGGATGCTGTCCGCTGACGTGGAGTTCGTGACCCCACCACGGTCCGAGCCATACGGCCGCGTCGCCATATTCCGCGACATCGCTGGCAACAAGTGGGACCTGATCGGGCCGGGATAAAGGCGGGCGAGCCAGCGGCCGCCGCCGGGTCAGCTGCGGCCGATAGGTCAGCTGCGGCCGATGGTGGCCAGCCAGGCTTGTG
>CAYPQM010000015.1:0-20116 GCA_964412845.1 uncultured Streptosporangiaceae bacterium | reverse complement strand
GGTCAGCTGCGGCCGATAGGTCAGCTGCGGCCGATGGTGGCCAGCCAGGCTTGTGCGGTCGTGCTGCCCAGTCCGGGACCGATGTCGAAGGTGTCCGCCGCGATGTCGGTGACGGTCCACCCGTCACCGAAGGCGGTGGTGAGCTCGTCCCGGCGCACCCGCCGGGGGCCGAAGTCACCGGGCTGGCGGTCGCTGAAGCACATCAGGTAGCAGGTGCCGCCGGACTCCAGCACCGACGCCAGGCTGGTGACGTACCGGGCACGCTACTGGTCGTCGAAGACGTGGAACAACCCGCTGTCGATGACCGTGTCGAAGGTCATCCCGGACTGCCCGAGTCCCAGCGCATCGCCGACCTCGAAGCGGGCCGCCAGGCCACGGGCGGCGGCTTTCTCGCGTGCCTGACCGATGGCCCGCGGCGAGATGTCGATGCCCACCGCGTCCGCGCCGTGCGCCGCGGCCAGCAGCGCGTGTTCCCCGGTGCCGCAGCCCGCGTCCAGCACCCGCCCGGAGAGCAGGCCACCCTCCGCCAGCCGGACGAAGGCCGGCTGAGGCCGGCCGATGTCCCACGGCGCAGGCGTGCCCGAAGCGTACGACGCGTCCCAGCCTGGCATCGTCATGGAGGTGACACCCGTCCTTGCCGTCAGGTGATTACGCCATCAAACCTTCTGCGATAGTCCCACGCCCGGGCGTCATTCTGCCGGACCTCCTGCCTCCGGCAGCATCTTAACCGCGCCGCTTCACCGCGCCGCCAGCGATACCGACGCCAACAGGCGGCCATCCCATCTATCCGGGGCGGTCCAGGAAGGGATGCTGACCCGGTTCTGCGGCCTTTGTGAGCGGGGTCGGCTCTGGTCAGGAATAGCATCCTCGGGCAGGGCTGCCTGCGGACGCGGCGCGGGCCATCCGGGAGGCCGGACATGCATGTGGCCCGGAAGATCGCCGGATGGCACCGCAGGAACACCGTCCTGGCCGCGGCGCTGGCGGTGAGCCTGGCGGCCAGCTGCTGCGGTATCGTGCTGGCGGTCCGTGCGGCCGGGCTGGCCACCGCGTCCGGCGCGAGCCTGGGCGCCGGCCAGCCCGGTTCCGTTCGGCGGTACCGTGGCGGCGGGTAGGGACCGGCTGCGTACTGGCCGACTATTGGCCGGGCAGATCCGCCTGGGCAGGCCAGCCGGAGGCCGCCGGCGCTTTAGCCTCACAGATCCGTAGATCAGAGCAGGCCGTTGCGGCGCAGAGATCACGCCGAGCCTCGTGCTACCAAATATCCGCTCTTGGCTGCCGCGATGAATCACTGCTGCCTGGGTTATGCCGCATGTCCGGTGGCCTTCTCCACCACCATCCGCACAACCACGCGGATCGCGCCAGGCCGGTCCTCGCCAGGGTCCCTGCCGTCGTACTTCCAGGAGAGCTGAGTGTCGAGCCGCCGGCCGACGTCTGGCGTCATCGATACCCGGCCACGCAACTCGATGTAGTTCTCCGGGTCCGCGGAGTCGATCACGCTGATGCTGACGCGCGGGTCGCGCCGCATATTGCGGTGCTTAACGCGCCCCTCCACAGTGGAGAACAACAGGTCGCCGCCGTCGCGGCCGACCCACACCACGGAGGTCTGCGGGCTGCCGTCGGGATTGACCGTGGCCAGGACCGCGTAGTTCTTCCCATCGACCAGCCTGAGCGTCGCTTCGTTGAGCGGGATACCCATGGCGGAACGGTAGCAGCGAGGCGACGATCGCCGGCCTTCGGCCGTCAGGTCAGGAGCACTGCGCCGATGACCGGGCGGAAAACCGGTGTACATGCCAGGTAACCGGGCTCCAGCATTGTCACCGTGACCATTTCCGGCCAGGCAGTGCCCCGGCTCGTGGCCATCGGCGACGCCACGGACCGTGATCCTGCGCGCCTGCTGCCGGGAATGATCAACATTGACGACACCGATACGCCGGGTGACATGCTGGACGCGCTGGCGCTGGCCGCGTTCGTGAACGGAAGCCAGCCTTACGCCAGCACCACCCGGCTGGACGAGATCCGGCCGGGTGTCTCCCTGCTTCCACCTGGTGCGACAGTGCTCCGCAGCGTAACGGAGCCCGACCGCGAGACTGTCCTGGCCGGCGGGGACGGGTGGACCATCCGGATCGTGCGCTGGCACACCGGTGGCGCCGAGATCAGTGTCACCGCGGTCGCCGAGGACCTGGCGGGCTCGGTGCTCACGCTCGCCATCAGGGACGCGGCCGTGGAGCGGCGCGCCGACGGCAACATGGTCGGCATGGGATTCTGGCACCGCTCACCGCGCCGTGGCCCCTGCCGCGCGGCCCGGCGGGTGAGTTCGGAGCCGTGGGAGTCAGTCCAGTCCAACTACCCGCTGGTGACCGCGACCGCGCTCGCGGGCCTGATGACGGTCACCGGGGACGCCGTGGACGGCAGGCTGGTACTGCTGCATGGAGCGCCAGGTACCGGCAAGACCACTGTCTTGCGCACGCTCGCCCGCGAATGGCAGGCCTGGTGCCAGGCGGACTACGTGCTTGACCCCGAGATCCTGCTCAACGATCCCGGATACCTGATGGACGTCATCATCGGCTACGACCCCGACGACGACAGCCCCTGCTGGCGGCTGCTGCTCCTGGAGGACTGTGACGAGCTGATCCAGGGCACCCAGAATCATTCTGCGGGATCAGCGCTGGCCCGGCTGCTCAACCTGACCGACGGCATGCTCGGACAGGGCACGCGGGTGCTGGTCGCGATCACGACCAACGAGGACCTCCGCCGGCTGCACCCGGCCGTGATGCGGCCGGGCCGGTGCCTGGCCCAGGTCGAGATGGGGCGGTTCTCTCCCGCCCAGGCGGCCAGCTGGCTAGGCCGGCCAGCCGGGCCCGACGCGCCCGTCACGCTGGCTGAACTGTATGCCCTGCGTAGTGGCCACAGCCCCACCCGCTCTGCCCGGCCGCTGGCCACCAGCGGCACCGGGCAGTACCTGTAGGCAGCTCACGCACATGACGGACGCCCATCCCTGTGCCACCATGCCGTCATGGCGTACGACGAAGGGCTGGCCATCCGGCTGCTGGACGTCCTCGGCGAAGAGGCCGGACTGGCCCAGAAGAAGATGTTCGGCGGCCTCGCCGTCCTGCTCGGCGGGAATATGGCCGTCGGGGTCTACGGGGATGACCTACTCGTCCGCACCGACCCCGGGCAGCAGGGCACGCTGCTGGCTGAGCCGGGCACCCGCCCGTTTGACATGACCGGCCGGCCGATGAAGGGCTGGATCGTGGTCGACGCCAGCATCTGCGCCGAGGACGATGACCTGCGCCGCTGGGTGTCACGTGGCGTCGCGCACGCCCGCAGCCTGCCACCGAAATAACCGGTGCCACCCGGTGCGCCCGGTTATGGGCTTAACGGTGCGCGCTCGTCGAGGAGGCCTTCGCGGCGCAGGTCGGCCCACACCTGCGCCGGCACGCCCGCCTCGAACGATGCGGCGTTGCGCCGCGCCTCCGCGGCCGAGCGCATGCCGACCACGATGCCGGCGACAACGGGGTGGTGCAGCGGGAATGCCATCGCGACCTGCGGGAGGGTCGCGCCGTGCGCTTCGCAGACATCGGCGATGCGGTGCGCCCGGGCCAGCAGTTCTGGTGCCGCGGGCGCGTAGTCAAAATGCGCTCCAGTGACCGGCCGCGGCGTGGCCAGCAGGCCCGAGTTGAAGATTGACGCCGCCAGCACGGAGACGCCGCGCTCGGCGCACGCGGGCAGCAAGTCAGCCAGGGCGCTGTGGTCGAGCAGCGTGTAGCGGCCGGCCAGCATCACCACATCGATGTCCGCCTCCCGGACGAGCCTGGTCAGCTTGGCGGTGTGGTACATGCCCGCGCCGATGGCGCCGGTCACTCCCTGCCCGCGCAGCTCAGCGAGCGCTGGGTAACCCTCGCGGAGCGCGGCCTCGAAATGCTCCTCTGCGTCGTGCAGGAACAGCACGTCGATCCGGTCGACGCCGAGCCGGGTGAGCGAGTCATCGACACTGCGCATGATGCCGTCCCGGGAAAAATCCCACACCCGGCGGTGCGTCGCGGGCACCTCGAAGCTCTCGTCCATGCGCCCGGCCGGATCCTGCTCGACAAGCAGCCTGCCGACCTTAGTCGACAGCGTGAACTCCCCTCGGGGCTGGCTGCGCAGGAAGTGGCCGGTGCGGCGCTCGGAGTGCCCGATGCCGTAGTGCGGCGAGGTGTCGAAGTAACGGATCCCGCAGTCCCAGGCGGCCGCCAGTGCCCCGGCGGCTGTGTCATCGTCCAGGGGCGCGAACAGGCCGCCGAGCGGCCCACCGCCGAATCCCAGTTCGGTGACCTCGACCCCGCTGCGCCCGAGCCGCCTCGTCCTCATCCTGCCTATCCTCCCCGCACCCCCCCCGCCGCTGCCACCGGGCACAATCCCAGTGGCCCGCCGCAGTCAATGCTGGAAGACTCCCGGACATGGTCAGGATCGGCATCATCGGCGACTATCAGCCGGCGAACGACACTCACCGGGCCAGCACAACGGCACTTGAGCAGGCCTGTGCGCAGGCCGGCCAGGAGCTCACGGCGAGCTGGGTGCCCACCACCGACCGCCGGCGGCCTGGTCGTCAGCGGGGTGGACCAGGACGATGAAGTCCGCGTGGTGGAACTTCCGGGCCATCGGTTTTTCCTGGGCACCCTGTTCGTGCACCAGACCTCAAGCCGCCCGGGGCAGCCGCACCCCCTGCTCAGTGCCCTCATCCAGGCCGCGACGACGGCCAGCGCCAGCTAGGGTCAGCGGATTCCGGCTCGGCGCACCTCCGACCGGCAGAAGGGGCAGGCGATGTGGTCCGCGCCGGACGGAAAGGTGAAGGAGCCTCCGCAGTTCGCACACGGGATTTCGGCGCCGCCCACGTCGATCTTGCGGCCGCAGCCATCGCAGATGACCGCCTTGGCGTCCGGCAACGCGTGCATCTCCCCGCCGCAGCCGCCGCAGTGCCGCGGCTGGCCGCCTTCCATCTGCACCGGCACGTACTCGTTCGTCAGGCCGGCCCGCTCCAGAAGCTGGGGCGCCGTCTCGGCCGGCAGCATGGCCAGCCAGCCCTGGCAGAAGCCCGACCACAGGAACGTGCCCGTCAGGTGCGCAGCGTGGTCGGGGTCAAGCTCGGCGAGCCCAGCGGAGCGGTACAGAGCCTTTCCCTGCTCGATCTGCTTTTCCAGCGTATCGACCATGGGCCAGAAGGAATCAGGCTGCACCGTGGGCGACATCATGTTCCCGCTGTAGCGCAGCGCCATCACCCGGTGCTTCATCTCGGCCTCCAGCGCCCGGGCGGCCGGATCGAAGGCGCGGGCCACGGCAGCTTCGGCCATGTAGCCGACATAAGCCCGCCGGTAGCCCGGATCGTTCCTGGCCCGGTGCGAGACGGCCATCGGCACGCCCGCCACATACGCCTCGAACACTGTCTTCTGCAGATCGCGGTACGCATCGCGATCACCGGCGGCTACCGCCGCCTGCGCGGCCGCCAGCGTGCCGTTCACGATGGCGGCGTACTGGGGGCCAGGCGCCGTGTCCCCCTCACACGCCTGGCGCAAGTCGAAATCGATCAGCGACGCGCAGTAATCGCAGTACACGTACGCTGTGACGGTCGGCAGTTTCTTCGGTGCGCCGCACACCGCGCACGTGCAGCGCTTGACGAACCCCGGCCCGGGCGGCGCCACAATCGCCATGACCTGCCGGACCCACGTCATGGAACCGGCCGCTGGCCCCGGTCCGCCGTCCTGGGCCTGCTGGAAGGCAGCGGCCTGGCTCATAGCCTGCGCCTGCATCTGCTGGGCGAGCGCCCTCAGCTCAGCAACCGACCTCCGGCCGGCGGGAGGCTCATGCTTCTTCCGATCGAAAATCCCCATATCGCCGCCTCTCCCGTCACATCCTGCCCGGCCGCACAGATCGAGTCTGCATCCAGATGACTGCGCTGTCTCCGGTCGCGGCCGGGTCGCGGCCGGGTCGCGGCCGGTCCGACTGCTGGATAACCGTTCGCGGGGCCCGGATTGAGACGCTCGGTTCGCGGCGTCCCGCTAAGTGCCTGGCGCGCACAACTTGTTCCGAAACACCCTCAATGACTCTCCTGGGGGATTCGTAAACCTGTTTGGGTAGCCCCGCGTCTAATGGGCAACCCGAGGGGGGGTTGGCATGCGGGTTCGCGCTCTCACTTTTCCGGCCGCCTTGTCTGCTGCGGTGGTGCTGATGGCCGCGGCCCTGCCCGCTACCGCCGGGGCATCGGTTTACGGCAGTGGGCCCGGGCCGGTCCCGACGACGCCCTACAGCGGCTTCAATTCTGTGCTGGCCCGCGCGCCATACGTAACGGACCTGACGCAGACAGCCGCCGCCGTGACATGGGCCACCAACCCGAACATCCACGGCACCCTGTACTACGGGCCGCTCGGCAACTGCACGGCGAGCAGCGTCCCGGTGGTCTCAGGCATGGTCACCCAGGTGCGGGTCTCGCCCAACCCGCCGACCACCTACCCGAGCCGACTGGACTACCAGTCCTCCGTCCCGGTCACCGGCCTGACGCCAGGCACCACCTACTGTTACGAGGTGTTCGGCTCCGGCCCGACCGCTGTCGACCTGCTGCCAGCGTCGCAGCCTTATGGCACCTTCACCACCCTCGACCCGGTCAGCACCGGGTCGGTGAAGCCGCTCACGTTCGATGTGGTCGGTGACCTCGGTGAGACGTCCGACCGTGGGAGCAACACACCGACCTCGGTGAACACCAGCCAGGCGGCGATCGACAGCCTCATCGGATCCTCGGGAGCCCGGTTCGCGATAGCGGTCGGAGACATCGCCTACAACGACGGCGGCAACTACAACTACGGCGACCTTGAGGAGACCGGCACCAGTGTCGGCACGCCCAACCTGACCGAGATCAGCGACGTCTTCGGGCCGAGCTACTGGCCGCTGACCGGCGGAATTCCGCTGTTCGCCGCGGACGGCAACCACGGCCAGAACTCCAACGGCCTCACCACCTGGCCGGAGTCAGCTACCGCGGCCAGCGCTGGCGGGGCGTATGCCATGGAACAGTACTCATCACCAGACGGGATCACCCCGGCGAGCTACCCGTCGGACTGGTACGCGTTCTCCTCCGGCAACGCCCGGTTCTATGTTCTTGACGGGTCCTGGTCGGACGCCAACATGGGGACCGCCGCCGGCTCGGCCTGCCCGTATACCGCCGGCACCGCCAACTGCAAGATTTACCAGGTCGACGCGGACGCCCATTTCCTGCCCGGAGACGAAGAGTACCAGTGGCTGGTCAGCGACCTCCAGGCCCACCCGGGTGGCGTCAAGCTGGCCTTCTTCCACTTCCCGCTTCGTTCCGACAACGCGACCCAGGACAGCGACGCCTACCTGCAACAGGATCTCGAACCGCTGCTGGCGCGCAGCGGGGTGGGCATCGCCTTTAGCGGGCACGCACACGACTACGAGCGCAACACCACCGCGGGGCCCAACACGATGGTCAGCTACGTTACGGGCGGCGGTGGCGGGCTGGTTCAGCCGGTAGCGGGGAAAGGGTGCTCGTCGTGGGACGCCTATGCCATCGGCTGGTCCTACAGCGCTGGCCGGGGCTCCAAGTGCGGCGCCGCGACGGCACCGACCTCCGACGCCCAGGTGAACAACTTCCTGAAGATCACCGTCTCGGGCAACACGGTCACGGTGGATCCAGTCAATGCGGCCGGCCAGGAGTTCGACACCCAGAGCTACACCTTCACGCCGCCGGCCCCCTCCACGCCGTCCAACGTCACCGGCACCGCTACTTCGGCCACGTCAGTCCAGCTGGCCTGGGGCGCATCCAGTGAGACAGGTGGCGCCATAGCCAGCTACCAGGTCACCCGGAATGGCACACCGCTGACGAGCGTCCCGGGCTCGGCGACGTCCTTCCTGGATTCCACAGCTCAGCCGGGCACCGCCTATACCTACTCGGTCACAGCGGTCGACCAGGGCGGGACGACATCGCCGCCCGGCACCTCGAACACCGTGACCACGCCGCTGCTCAGCACCGGTTTCGAGTCGGGAACCCTCGCCGGATGGAGCCCGGTGACGGGCCCGGTCGCCGTGCAGGCCGGCGTTGTCCACGCTGGCTCATACGCGGCACAGCTGTCCAGCACCGGCGGCCAGGCGTTCGCGCTGCAGCCGCTGCCCGTGGCCTCACCCACCGTCTACGCGCAGGGCTGGGTCAATGTAGCCAGTCAATCGACGGCCATGACCCTCTTTGGCCTGCGCACCCAGGCCACGCCGACCAGCCCCGCCGCCCAGGTGGCACAGGTGTACCTCAGCGCGAACGGAACGATCAAGGTGCTCAACAACATCACCAAGGCCAGCTACCTCGCGAATACCGCGATTGCGCCCGGCGGCTGGCATGAGGTGACTTTCGCCGTGAATGAGACGGCCGGGACGATGCAGGTATGGCTGGACGGCACCGCGGTCCAGTTCGGCACTCCGACGGGCTCGAGTTCGGTGCTGGGGGGCCAGAATCTGGGCACCGTTGCGATGAGCAATTTCCAGCTCGGCGATGACTCCACCGGCCGGGTGTACTCCTGGTACGCCGACGACCTGACCGTCTCGACGGTTCAGCCGGGCTTCTGATCCGAGCACCATGACCTGAGGCTTCAGCAGGCATCGCCGGAGCAGCGAAACGGGTCACCCCGTCGTCACGTGGTCCTCGCGGGCCAGGCGGATCAGCCGCACGTCGGGGTGCCGGGCCATCTCAGCGATCCCGTCCGGGGTGAGCTCGGCCGAGACCGCATTGGCGAGGACGTGCTGCCGGACCGTCGCACCGGCACCGAGCTCACGAAGCAGTTCCACCATCGGCCGCTGCAACTCGTGAACCTGGCGTTCGAGCGCGGCCAGGCCCGCGGCCCGCTCCCCGCCCGCTGGGGCAGCGGCCTTTACATGCTCGATGATCACCGGTATGCGCTGGGTGAGTGAGCCTGCCTGGGTAACACGCTTTAGTTCTTCAGCCAATCTGGGCTCAAGCTTTTCCGCCGCCATGACACTCTGACTCCCTGCGGTCGAATCGCACCGGCCCGCGGCCAACGATAGCCCGGGCCGGTGCCGAACGGTCGCATCCGATGCTCTGGCCTGCGGGCCTGGTGCACCAGGCCCGCAGGCATCGCACCCGACCGCGGTCCGCTATTTCACGCTCAGCGTCTGGACAAGCGCACCGAACGCGTTCACCAGCCCGTAGCCGGCCTGGTTGGGCTCGTAAGGAAGCGGCTCGCAGGTGTCCTCCAGCAGCTTCTTCACCATCATCGGCGTCGCGTCGGGGTACTTCTCCAGAACCAGCGCAGCCACGCCGGCCACGTGCGGCGTGGCCATTGACGTGCCGCTGAGAGCAGCGAAGCCGCCACCGAGGACCGATGAGACGATGTTCACGCCCGGGCCCGCCAGGTCAGGCTTAGTCCAGCGGACAGCCGAGCCTGGGCTCAGGCGAGCAGTCCCGGGGCCGATGCTGCTGAACGACGCCAGTACCTTGGCCTTGTCGACCGCCCCGACCGTGATCACCCGGCGCGCGGCGCCGGGGTGCCTGATATTGGACTTCCCCGCCACGGCCACGCTGTCCTCATTGCCGGCTGCGACCACCACCGTGACGCCGAGGCGGACGGCGTTGTCGGCCGCCTGGCAGAGGATGCAATCGGCGTCGTTGCACACCCAGCCGTGGTAGATCTCGCTCCAGCCGAGGCTGAGGCTGGCCACCAGGGCATCGCGGCGGACCGCTTGATCAAGGCCGTCGATCACCCACGACGGCTGCCCAAACCCGCCCGCGGTGAGGACCTTGATGTTGACCAGATCCGCCTGCCAGGCGACGCCACGGTAGATCGCATCGTTGCTCGCCACCGTGCCGGCCGTGTGGGTGCCGTGGAAACCCGGCACCGTGATCGGCTCGCTGGCGGTGCTTACCCGGTCGACGACCTTGCCGAGCAGGGCTGGGTGGTTCTCGTCCATGCCAGTATCCAGGACGGCCACCCGGATGCCGCGGCCGTTGAAATTGAGCTGGTCCCAGGCTTCTCTCGCCTCGATGACCTCGACGCTCTCGTTCATCGTGGTCACCTGGTCGAGGGTGTCCAGCTGCACCAGCCTGACCTCGTCGAGCTCGCTGACCAGCCGGATCTGGGCCGGCGTCAGGTCTGCGGTGACGGCGTTGGTCAGGGCGTGCTGCGTGACCGACCCGGCGCCGGCCTCGGCCAGTCTGGCCAGGATGGGCTCCTGGAGCGGCCGCACCTGCTGCTCCAGGCCCGCGAGTGCCGCGGCGCGGGCCGATCCCTCCTCGGGACGTACCTCGTCAGCTCGTACGTGCTCCACGTGCGAGATGGTGACCCGGATGGTTTCCTGCCCATCGACCTTGGCCGGGCCCATCTCGCGGGCCGCGGCGCGGAACTTCTGCACATCGATGAGCTCGAGCAGGCGTGGTTCAAGTTTGCTGTCGGCCATGACGTCCCCTCCTGTGGACTCGCCGTCATGTCGCTGTGGACCGCGACACTCAGGCAGAGGTGGGCTCACCCGGACGAAATACATAGGTCCGCACAATTTCTGTCCGCCGGGCCGGAACACCTGCTCTGGGGAATCCCGCCTGGGACGCCTGCTGGCCTAGCCGACGTCGGCGCAGTAGGCCCGGAAGGCCGCGTCGTAGTCGATGCCCTGGCTCGGGCGGAACTCGCGCCCATCGGCAGGCTGCGGCACCTCGACGCCCAGCCCGCGCCAGGCGAGGCGGGCCGCGCCTGCCGCGCTCGACGCGCCGGAAACTACCTGCAACGGCTGATGCAGCACGTCGGCCAGCGTCTGGACGAGCAGCGCCGCGTTGCTGCCACCGCCGATCACCCGCCAGCGCTGCGGCTCGCCGGAACAGGGAACAGACCGGGCGATCCGGCGGATCTCCAAGGCGATGCCCTCGATGACGGCCCGGGCCAGGTCCGCGCTGGTGTGCTCGGCGCGCAGCCCATGCAGCGACCCGGTCCGCGGCGGCTCCCCCGGCGCCGGGTCGCGCTCCCCCATCAGCAGCGGCGTGAAGCGGACACCCCGCGCGCCCGGCTCACTGGCCGCGGCGGCGCGGAGGACCTCGGCGGGCCGGGCCCGGCCACTCCCGGCGGCCATCCGGCTCCACCAGTCGAGACAGAGCGTCCCGGCGTGCGTCGAGGTCAGGTAGAGCCATTGGCCAGGGACCACATGCGACAGGCAGCCGGGCACCGGACCGGGCTGACTGGACAGCACGACCGCTGACGTGCCCAGATTACAAACGATCATCCCGGGACCCGTCGCCCCGGCGCTGTACGCGGCAGCAGCCTGGTCACCGCCCCCCGCGACGACCGGGATTCCCGGCGGCAGGCCCCATGCCGCGGCAGCTTCCGGCAGGACATTCCCCACCACGGAAAACGACGGCTGAATCACGGCCACCATGCCTGGGTCGATATCCAGCCAGGCGAGAATCTGCTCCGACCACGATGCCGTCCTGATATCGAGCAGCCCGGTCCCTGAAGCGTCGGACGGCTCGGTCACTATTCGCCCGGTCAGCCGGCTGACCAGCCAGTCCTTCGGCAGCACGGCGTGCCGGAGCCGGGCGTAAGCGTCCGGCTCGCGGTCCCGCAGCCAGAGCAGCTTGGCGGCGGTGAAAGCGGAGCGCGCCGGGTTCCCGGTGATCTCGGCCAGCCTGGTCTGGCCGACCAGACGGGCAATCAGCTGGGCCTGCGGCTCGCTGCGCTGATCGCACCACAGGATCGCGGGCCGGATCACCCGCCGCCGGGAGTCCACCGCCACCAGGCTGTGCATCTGGCCGGTGACCCCGACGCCCAGTGGCACCGCGTCCGCCGGCAGCCGGTCAGCAAGCAGCCGGACGCCCCGGCGCGCGGCGCGCCACCAGGAAGCCGGATGCTGCTCGGCCCATCCCGGCTGGGGCACCATCATCGGGTACCTGGCTTCCGCCGTAGCCAGCAGGTGGCCACCCGCATCCAGGGCGGCCACCTTGCACCCGCTGGTACCCAGGTCTAAGCCGAGGGCGTACTCCACCCGAGCAGCCTAAGGACCCGGGCAGCCGAAGGTCTCCGCGGGCCTGGCTTCACCGGACCCGGCGAGACGGCCGGGCCCCCTGCTCGCCTGCCTCAGCGAGTTCGCGCTCCACCCGTTCGGCCCAGCGCAGCAGCGCATCCCTGAGGAAAGCCTCGCGCCCGTAGAAGCGCTGGGATGGCAGCGGGATGCTCACCGCCACGGGCACTCCGACCAGCCCGCGGATGATCGTGCCCACCGCGCAGATGCCCTCGGTGTGCTCCTCGCGGTCATACGCGATCCCCTCCGCCCGTACCCGCTGCAGTTCCTGGTGCAGCGCGGCCGGGTCGGTGATGGTGTGCGCGGTGAGCCGGGCCAGGGTCCCGGATGTCGCCCGGGCCAGATCCTGCGGCGACATCCAGGCCAGGAATGCCTTTCCGTTGGCGGTGCAGTGCAGCAGGAAAGACTCCCCGACCGAGCTGACGGCCCGCAGCCGGTGCGGTGCCACCACCTGGTCGACGAAGGTCGCCTGGCTCCGGTCGAGGACCGACAGGTCGACGGTCTCGTTGACCTCCTGGGAAAGTTCCTCCAGCAAGGGGTGAATGCTGGAGAGCAGCCCCCGCCGGGCGGTATCCGCCATCCGGCCGATCTCTGGCCCGAGCCGGTAGCGGCCGCGGGGTCCGTCGCACTCGACCAGGCCCTCGTTCTCGAGGGCGTTCAGCAGCCGGTGGATCGTCGACCGGGCCAGGCCGACCCGTTCCCCGACTTCCGCTTGGGAGAGCCCGCCGGGAGCTGACCGCAAGGCTCGCAAGATGTCGGCCGACCGGGCGATCACCTGGATGCCGGTCGCGCCCGAATCCTCCGTTGACCTCTCCATCGCGGTTTCTCGACCTCCTGCGGCGTCATGATGTCATGAGGCAGCGGGCAAGGCGAGCAACGCCTCCGCCTCGGCGACCGAGGCCACCGGCCGGTCAAGGTCACCCGCCAGCCGGACGGCCCGCTCGACCAGCGGGCGGTTCCCCGGCACCAGCTCACCCTTGCGCAGGTACAGGGTGTCTTCCATGCCCGCGCGCGCGTTCCCGCCGAGCGCCAGCCCCATCGCGGTGAGCTGGAGGTTGGCCCGGCCGATGGCGATGACCTGCCAGATCGCCCCGGCTGGCAGCCTGCCGACCATGGTCAGCAGGTTCTCTGGAGTGGCTGCCATGCCGCCGCGGACGCCCAGCACGATGCTGAATTGGAGCGGCTCGTCAAGCAGGCCCTCCTCGCGCAGCCGGAGGCAGACCTCGAGGTGGCCCGTGTCGTAAATCTCAAGCTCCGGCTTGACGTCCAGGTCACGCATCCGGGCCGCCAGCCGGCGCACGCCGGCCGGCGGATTGCGGAACTCACCGTCGCCGAAGGTCATGCTGCACGGGTTCAGTGTGGCCATCCGCGGCCGCAGTTCGACGAGCTGTTCACGTTCCTCGAACGGCACGCCGAGGCCCACTCCAGTGGACATCTGCACCAGGATCGGGCACCGCCCGGCGATGAGATCCATGACCCGGCGGGCGATGGCCAGGTCAGCCGTGGGCCGCCCGGCCTCGTCGCGCAGGTGGATGTGCGCGACCGCGGCGCCGGCCTGGTAGGCGGCATCGACCTCGGCGGCGATCTCATCCGGTGTCGTGGGCAGCGCCGCATTATCGGCCTTGGTGGCGATCGGGCCCGTCGTGGCGACGGTGATGACCGCGCTCATCTCGCGGTGTCCGGCGCGGACTGGGCGGGCTCGGGCTGGGCGGGCTCAGACTGGGCGGGCTCGGACTGGGCGGCCGCCTGCCGCGGGTTCCCGATGATCACGAGCAGCGTCGCCGGGCTCGCTGACCTGTTGTCCACCCGGCGGGTGGTGCCCTGGGGCAAGTGCACGGAATCGTGCGGCCCGAGGACCTCCTCCCGGCCGTCAGCCTGGACCGCAAGTTCCCCGTCCAGGACGACATACACGGTCTCTTCCCCGGTGGGAGTCTCGTCCGCGCCGCCGCCGGGGAGATAGTAGGACAAGCCGACCCAGAAACGCTCGGTCGGCCCGGCCTCGTGCCCTTGCAGCCGGAGCGTCGCCACTCCGTGATGCGCCGCAGCGACGTAAGCCGGGGCCTCCGCGTGCCTGGTCACCCGCATCTCAGCCCGCCTCGCCGGTCTCGATGCGGTAGGTGCCCGCTGGATCGACCATCGCCACCAGCCGGACAATGCAGCCGTCGCCGCCCACCCACCGCCACGGGAAAGCTGCGAACGTCACCCGCTTGCCGGAGACGGCGTCCAGATCGCCACCGACGTTCTCGAATCCGTAAATGCCCCGCGACAGGATGGCGCGATGGCAGGGTTCCCACTCGGCGAAGTCCTCGCGGACCTTCCGGCCCGTTTCCGCTTCGTATTCTGCGACCGCCCACGGCAGCAGGCCGCCTTGCTGCTCGGCCGGTCCGTGCGGGCCGATGGCGGTGGCCAGCGGGTGGTCGAGCGCCTGCGTGTCGGTGCCCACCGCCTTGACCCCCTTAGCGGCGAACCACTCCCCCGCTTCCTTGTAGAAGCCGGGTGAGTAGGCGTAGTACTGGGCGCTGTCGCTGTAGTGATGGTGCCAGCCGGTGTTGACGATCACGATGTCACCGGGCCGGATCTCCGGCCGGGCCGCCTCCAGGTCATCCGGGGTGACGACCTCCCATTTCTGCTTCGGGATCGAGACGACGACGCCGGTGCCGAAGAAGGCGCTGAGCGGGATCTCGTGCAGCAGGGGTGTGCCCTCGATGACGTGGCCCGGCGCATCAATGTGCGTTCCGGAGTGCATGACCGTCGTGATCTTCTGGGTCAGCACGCGGCTCTTGGCCATGCCGTGCAGCCGCTCGATTTTGACATCCTCGAAGTAGGGCCACGCCGGGATCCCGTGTCCCCAGGGATGGGATAGGTCATAGAACTCCAGCCCCGCCTCTTTGGGACTGCTCGGCCACTGGAAGGTCATGACGGCGTTCCTCTCTGTTGCCCGCTGCCCGGTTGGCTGCTGGTCGGCTGGCTCTGGTTACTGGGCCTGGTCACTGGGCCTGGTCACTGGGGCCTGGTCACTGGGCCTGGTCACTGGTGGCTGCTCGGCTGCCTGCTGCCGAACGGGTCGCGGCACCGGGTTGATCCGCTCGGCACCTGTCCCGCCACGTGGGCGGCGAGTTCGCGGGCCGCCGCCTGTCGCTCGCCGTCGCCCCAGTCCAGGAAGCCGCGGCCGGTCTTGGCCCCAAGATCGCCGCGTCGCACCAGTTCACCAAGCAGCGGACTCGGCTCGCGGTCGCGGCTGAGGGCCGGGAGCACCGTGTCGTGGATCGCGATGGTGAGGTCCAGCCCGACGTAGTCCGCGTTCTCCAGTGGACCCATCCGCGCCAGCCGGAGCCCGATGGTGTTCCGGGCGACCAGATCGACCGTCTCCGCATCGCTGATCCCGTCCGCGACCAGGGCTATGGCCTCGCGCCAGAGCGCGTGCTGCAGCCGGTTGCCGATGAAGCCAGGCCCATCGCGGCGCAGCAGGACTGGCGTCTTGCCCAGGCCGGCCAGGAGCGTCATCACCCGGTCAGCCGTCCCAGCCGACGTCAGCGGCCCGGGTATCACCTCGACCACGGGGATGAGATCCGGCGGGTTCCACCAGTGCGTTCCGATGACCCGCTCCGGGCGGTGGGCCGTCTCCGCGATCGCGGAGACGGGGAGCACGGACGTGTTCGTCGCCAGTACCGCGGCCGGCGCCGCCGCGGATACCTGGGCGAAAACCTCCCGCTTCACCGCGAGATCTTCAATCACCGCTTCCACGATGAGATCCGCGCCGCTGACCGCCGCGGCCAGATCAGCCGACCCAGTGACCTGGCCATGACCGCCAGCCCCGGCACCATCACCTGCGCCGCCGTCAGTTGCGCGACCGCCGGTCCTGGTCCCCGCAGTCGCGGCCGGGCTGATCCGGATGGACTCTAGGGCGTCGGCCAGCACGTGGGCGTGCACGTCATAGAGAACGACGTCCAGCCCGCCAGCCGCGAGAACCCCGGCGATGCCCCGGCCCATCAGCCCAGCGCCGACGACCGCCGCGCGCTCGAACCCGTGGCCGGCGCCCGGCCGGGCCCGCTCTGCGTTCAGCACGCGGTGTACCCGCCGTCCAGGTAGAGGACCTGACCGGTCAGGAACGCCGAGGCGTCGCTGAGCAGGAAGACAAGCGCACCGACCAGGTCGTCGGGCTCCGCGAGCCGGCCCAGCGGGATGCGGGCGAGCATCGCCTCCCGGGTGGCCCGGCCCTTGTCGTCATCCGCGTACATCCAGGCGGTCAGGCCCGAGCGGAAGACCGTCGGGGCAATCGCGTTGACCCGGATCTGCGCCGGGCCCCACTCGGCGGCCAGCGATTTCGCCAGCAAGTCCACCGCGGCTTTGGACGGGCAGTACGCGCTGTAGCCGGCCGGATGGCCCAGCCTGCCCCGCGTCGAGGAGACCAGGACCACGCTGCCGCCGGTGCCCTGCTCGATGAGCTGCCGGCCGGCCGCCTGGCAGACCAGCCACGAGCCGCGCACGTTCGCGTCCTGCACGCGCTCGAAGTCCTCGACGGTCATCGCCGTGATCGGCGCGACATGGTTCATGCCCGAGGCGACCAGGACGCCGTCCAGGCGGCCGTGCCGGTCCACCGCCGCCTGGACCAAGGCCGCCGCATCACCGGGGGTCTCCGGCCGCCGAGCCACCGTCACGACGTTGTCGCTGTCCAGCACGGCGGCCACGTCGGCGAGCGGAAGCGCGCTGCCGCCCGCCAGGGTCAGCGCCACGCCGGCCTGGCTCAGTGCCCGGGCGGCCGCGCTGCCGAGTGCGCCGGTGGCGCCGGTGATCAGCACGGACTTGCCGGCCAGGCTGAACCGGGAGAGCGGTCCCGCGTCCGGTCCGGGCTGGGCAGTCGTCGGTCTCGGATCGAATCCCATATCTCGGAATGTTCAACCCGTATGGTGGGAGAAGTCAAGGCCTGGGTATCGCATCGGTGGAACAAAGTGCCCGCGACGTGGACAGCCAGGTGACCGGACGACCCGCGGGAGGGAGTCGTCCG
Organism: uncultured Streptosporangiaceae bacterium; assembly: GCA_964412845.1. Lineage (GTDB taxonomy): Bacteria > Actinomycetota > Actinomycetes > Streptosporangiales > Streptosporangiaceae > JAWWPY01. The sequence continues at coordinate 3,060 of CAYPQM010000015.1, read as the reverse complement.
GACCACTCCCGGCTCGCCCGGCCGTCGCGTGTCGCCTGCTCTCACCAGGTCAGGGACCGATCCAGCGGAAGAATCCTTGACCTGGACGTTCACGGAGGGGTAGATTCCAGCATCCCATCAGATGGGATAACAAAACCGTATCGCGGGCACCCTACAAGCGAGGGCGGGCATCGTCGCCAAGGCACCCGGAGGTGCAGTTCAGATGAAAGTCATAAGCCGAACCGTCAGCGCGGCGGTGGGGCTCGCCCTCGCCGGCGCGCTCACCGCGTGCGGCAGCAGCGGGGGTTCCTCTGCCGCCGCCTCGGGCCCGATCGTGATCGGTGCCTCGATCCCCCTCACCGGCCCGCTCGCCGGTTTCGGCTATTTCGAGAAGTGGGGCTACCAGCACGCCGTCAACGGCGTGAACACGGCCGGCGGCATCAAGATCGACGGCGTCAAGCGCAAAGTCAAGCTGATCATCCTCGATGACCAGACCAACCCGAACACGACCGTGAACAACGTGCAGCAGCTCATCACCCAGGATCACGTCGATGCGCTGCTCGGCTCCTGCACCGACTCCCTGGTCGAGCCAGGAGCGCTCATCGCGAACCGGGCCGGCGTGCCCATGGTGACCCCGTGCGCCGCCACCAACACCTTCGGCACCACCGCGAAGTGGACGTGGGCCTGGGACCTGTTCTTCAACTCAGAGCAGCTCACCGAGACCCCGTTCAACACCGCCGACGAACTCGGCCTGAAGTCAAAGACCGACAGCAAAGTCGCGGTCATCCACTCCAACGGCAAGAACGAGAGCATCATGGGCGGCCAGGAATGGCCGGCCTGGGCGAAGAAGCACGGCTGGAAGGTCTCCTATAACCTGGCCGTCCCACCCGACACGTCACAGTTCACCTCCGCGCTGCAGTCCGCGAAGGCCTCCGGCGCCGACATGCTCCTGGTCGTCCTGCCGCCACCCGCGGCGATCGCGCTGCGCAAGCAGATGGTCTCGGTCGGGTACAGCCCGAAGATCCTCGTCATCGAAGAAGGCGGTGAGCCGCTGCAGTTCGCCACCGCGCTCGGCAAGCTCGCGAACGGCGTGATGGTCGGCGGCTACTGGGATCCCTCATTCCCCTACCCCGGGGCGCAGCAGATCCGCCAGGAGTTCGAGTCGCAGACGCACCAGACGTTCTCGCAGCACATCGCGGACACCGATGCTGCGGCCCAGGTCCTGCTCGATGCCATAACGCGGGCCGGCACACTCGACAAGGCCAAGGTCAACGCCCAGATCGGGAAGACCAACGCCACCTACGTGGTCGGGCATATCCACTTCGGCGCCGACCACACGTCCACCCTGCCAATGGTCGAGGAGCAGTGGCAGAACGGTAAGAACGTCATTGTCGCGCCGCTGAATCGCGCCACCGCGAAGGTGATATTCCCACTGCCGACCGGCTGACGCTTTCTACCGAGGCCGGGCGGCCGGGGAACGAGAATTCCCCGGCCGCCCGGCTCAGTCATCGGTCAGCTCCATGCCCCAGCGACCTGGCCGGTCGCAGCGTTGATCCGGTTGAACGCGTTGATGAGGGCGATGTGCAGCACCAGGCTCGCCAGCTGCGGCTCGCTGAACTGCTTGGCTGCCGCGTCGAACACCTCGCCCGGAACCGGGTCCGGCCGGTCGGCGAGGCGCGTCGCATGCTCGGTGAGCGCGAGGGCTGCCCTTTCCTCCGCAGTGAAGTACGGGGCATCGCGCCACGCGGCGACCGCGAAGATCCGGTCGTCGCTTTGGCCGCTCTTCCTCATCTCGGCCGCGTGCATCTGCACGCACACACTGCAGCCGTTGATCTGGCTCGCTCGCAGGTGGACGAGGTCGATGGTGGATTGCGCCAAGCCGCTCGCCCCGGCGGCGGCGGCGAAGGCCAGCAGGGCGTCCAGAGCGCCCGGCACTGTAGCAAGGGGATTGGGCATGCGTGCGTCCATGATGTGCTCCTGACAGGCGACGTTTGATGTCACCTGTCTGACACCGCCCATCACGGTGTTGTGACAGTGCGGTGTTGTGACCGGGCCTGCTGTGACCGGGCCCTGTGACCGGGCCCTGCTGTGACCGGGCCCTGCTGTGACAGAGCGGCAGCCGGGGCGGACCTCGGCGCGCCAGCCCGCGGAGCTAGCTGCGGGCCAGCGTGGCCGTGCCGGGCGTTTTGTGGGCCTTGCCTACGGGGACCCAGGTCATGTTCATCTCAGCCGAGCCGGACAAGTCCAGGGTCAGCCGGGCCTTGCTGACGCAGCCTGAGTTCACCGTGCTGGTCGTGTTCACCCTCGCGCTCATGGCGCTGCCGGTGTAGCTCTTCACGGACAGGGTGCCCGCGCAGCCCAGCGACGGCGCACTGTAGCTGCCCTTCTTACCGGACGCTGGGATGACCAGCGTGATCGTCCAGCTAGTCACGGTCCAGCCAGGCTGGCTGACAATGCCACTCCAGGTCCCGCCGAAGGCGGCCTGGCCCGTGGGTCCCGACGAAGCGGACGGCCTGGCCGCAGCGGTCGGCGTCGCCGTCCCGGCCCGGGCCGGCGAGGGGTGCGGCGTCGCTGACGAGGCCGCCGGGGTGCTCCGGGCGGTCGCCGACGGACTGGCCCGGACGGACGGCGGAGCGCTCTTCTGGCGGTGGCCGCCGACGGCTTGCGGGCGGGGGTGCCCGGTGCCCAGTTTGGCCGCGCCGGGGAGCAGGAACATGCCCGCGATCACCACCACGACCAGCCCGAAGACCGTGGCGGACCTGCGGATGAGGGTTTTTCTCGGTGCCCGCAGCTGACTGTCGCGGGGGACCTCACCCGGCGGAGGAGCGCTAGCCGGCCCGGGCGTGCTCGGCGCGATCTGGCCGGCCGGCCCACCAGTATCATCGGCCGTCCCGCCCGCTTCCTCGGCCGGGCCGTCAGCAGCAGCGGGCCCGGCGGCCGGGCCGGCCGCGGCCGCGACGAGCACCACATTCCGCTCCGGCGGGTCGCGCACGACACTGGAGTAAGTGTCCTCGCCTGGCCGACCGGCCCCCGAATGCTCACCAGAAAACGACGGTCCCGTACCCAGCGCCCCAGCCCCCG
>CAYPQM010000014.1:3375-59275 GCA_964412845.1 uncultured Streptosporangiaceae bacterium | reverse complement strand
TGCAGGGCCGCCACCAGCAGGCCGAAGACTGTCACCGGCAGGCCCTGGCCCTGTTCCGTCAGATCGGTGACCGGTCCGGCGAAGCGCAGGCACTCAACGGCATCGGTGAGACCCTGCATGCCGCCAGCCGGCCCGAGCACGCTCGCGTCCAGCACGGCATCGCCCTCAACCTGGCCAGTCAGATCGGCGACCAGGATCAGCGGGCCCGCGCCCACAACGGCTTCGCCCACATCCACCACGCCACCGGTGACTTCGACCAAGCCCGCCACCACTGGGAAGAAGCCCTGACCCTATATACCGAGCTGGGTGCTCCTGAAGTTGGCCAAATCCGCGCCCAGCTCGCCACGGCTGGCCGCCAAGGCCACCGCGAGCCGTGAGCCGCCAGCGGCCTCCAGGACGTCGCGATCACTGAGGGCATCGAGGCTAGTGACCGAGCAGCCACGTCACGACCTGGGCGGCCGACCAGCCGTCGGGGTGGCGCTCAAGCATCGCACGCACACCATCGAGGTTGGACCCGAGCGTGACCAGCGGATCCTCGGTGTAGCCGTCGGCGCGGCGGGTCTGCCCGAGCCCGACGTTGGCCAGCAGCGCGTTGCACAGGCACGACCTGCCGACTGTGTCCGCGGCGTCGCCGCCCTTGCGGACGTACATCTGCGCCGGCTCGCCCGGGCAGCGGTAGCCCACCGCGCCGTCTGGCCGCAGGTAGGGCACGCGCAGTTGGCCTAGGTCGCACAGTCGCGGTCGCGCGTCGTACCGCTGCGGGTCGGCCAGGGTGCCCGGCAGCTGCGCGACCTTGAACGGGAATCCCGTAGGCGAGGCCGCCGGGTCGGTGCGCACGTGCAGCGTGCCGTCGCGGGCCTCGTCGAGCAGCCGCGAGCGCAGGTCGGGGCGCAACCCGGACTCGCGGCTGAGCGCGAACAGGGTGCCCACCTGCACGCCGGCGGCGCCAGCGGCAACGGCTTCCCGCAGCCGTGCGGGGGTGCCGTATGAGCCGGCCAGCCAGAACGGCAGTCCGATCGCAGCCAGCCGGGCCAGGTCCGCCTCGTCGCGCGGGCCGTAGCGGGGCTGACCGTCGTCGTCCAGCGTGAGCCGGCCTCGCGGTGGGGCGTTGTGACCACCGGCCAGCGCCCCCTCGATGACGAACCCATCGGGGCGGATCCCGGGATCGCGGGCGAGGTACTCGGCCAGGACATGCGCGGAGACGATGGCCAGGAAAGCCGGGCGCCGCAGCGGCGGCAGGGCCTGGCCGAGCAGGGCGACCGGGTCGAGGTCCACCGTGTGCCGCTGGTCATCGGACGCGCCGATGACCTCGACGGGAAGACTCACCGGCTGGTGCCGGGCCAGCGCGCCGAGCAGTCTGGGCAGTTCCCGCGGGATGCCCGCGCCCACCAGCACCACGTCGACGCCGCCGAGCATCGCGCCGTAGGCCGCAGCAGGCGTAGCCATCTGGACCTTCTCCAGGAAGTTCACTCCCACCGGGCCGGGGTGGCCCTGCTTGGCCAGCCAGACCTCGGCGAAGTTCGCTACCACGGCGAGTTCCTGGGCGTGCTGATCCGGGCGCAGCCTGAGCCTGGGGACCGGGGCGTAGGGCATGCCTGGCTCGCGGCCACCAGCGCGGAAGTAGCGGCTCAGGACCCGTCCGGCGACGTCCGGGACGGGGAAGGCCGCGAGCGCCGTGCGCGCGTGGCCGCCAGGGTCGCCATCCTGCAGCCGGCGGGCCAGCACGACATCGAGCGCCGTGCCCGATACGACACCGAGCTGGCCGGTAGCGGCCACGGCCCTGGCCAGCGGCCAGGATGACACGGCCACCCCCATGCCACCCTGGATGACGGGGACGCTGATGTCACGGGTCAGCATGAAGCCTCCTAGCTACCACTACGTAGGTTACGCTAGCGTAGGTTTCTGCGACCCTGCGGGTGCGGACGCTCAGGGCCGTTGAAGCACGCACAGCCGGGGCAGCGGGACGACGGCGGCCGCGGCCCCGCCCCGCGGCCCCCACACCGCGAGCACCGCGGAGTGCTCTCCGGGAGGCAGCGGATCGAGGTCGATCTCGACGGGCTGGCCCGAGACGGCAGTCTGCGGCGGGCCCGGCGTGTACGACGGGCGCCCGGCGCGGCGCAGCCGCAACGCCACCTGCAGCGGCTGGTCCGGCCCGTTGGTGGCGGTGACCCGCAGCACGGCCCCTGGTGGGATGTCCACCGCCCCGCCGGCCGCGTCCAGGGGCCGAGCCGGACCAGCGGCCAGCACCAACTCCGGGGTGCCCGTCGTGATCACAGGGGGCACCTGCCCCCTCCGCCGTGCGGGCGCGGGCCGCGGATGCCTCGTGACCGGGGTGCGGCCCGCCGCCGCGGGCACCTTGGCCACCGGCCGGCCGGCCGCAGGCGTCGCGGCCGGTTCCGGGCCAGGCAGCCCGCGCCGGGCCAGCCGAGGGCCGGCGCCGCTGCCCTCGGCCCGGACCCGGTCCACCATCCATGTCCAGGCGGCGTCACCGGGCCACTCGGGCCATTCCTGGCGCGGCTCGGGTGGCGCCTGCTCGACTTGTTCCACCACGAGGCGGTGCTGCGGATCCGCGCTGGCCTGGCGGGCTTCGAAGCTCACCACGAAGGCGGCCACCTGCTGCCAGCCGGGCGGCCCGGGCGCTTCGGCCGGCCCGGCCTCCGCCGGCCGGGGGCGGGCCGGCCCGCCCCCGGCCGGGATGCCATCAGCCGGCCTGCCCCCGGCCAGGACGGCCGGGACATCCGCAGCCGGGACATCCCCGGCCGGGGTATCCCCGGCCGGGACATCCGCAGCCAGGTCACGTGCATGGTCTTGCCAGCTCGCGATGTCCTCGAGGGTGGGCGGGGGGCGCAGCCGCCGCATCGCGGCCCGTACGGCCCGCCGGTCCGCGCGGACCAGGTCCAGCGCCGACAGGATCTGCAGCGGGCCGGTCAGCACGGTCAGGTGCTTGGCCTTCAGGCCCGGAATGGATGAGAGGTCGCTGGCCATCGGACTGCTCCTTGCTGGTGCCGGAAGGGCGCTGGTCCGGTGGCGGGCCGGCCCATCAGCGGCGGCCCGCCACCGGGTCGGGAGGACCGGGGCGGCGGTGACCTGATCAGGCGATCTGGTCACGTCCCCGGCCTACTCGTAGAACTCTCGCTCTTCCAGCGCCTCGTACCCCACCAGGATCGGACGCTCGCGCTTGCAGCAGTGCAGCGAGAATTTGGCGCCGACCTCATACAGCGTCGCGCAGTGCTCCGCGGTGATCGTCCCGGGCGGGACGGTGTATTCGCGCTCGACGCACAACCGCTCGCAGCCGTCCCAGTCCTTGACCTGCAGGGCCCCGGCCGGGAGCCTGTCGGACAGGTCGAAGTCGGGCCCGTCGCCGATCGCGCTGAATCCGAGGTCGAAGCACCAGTCACCGTGAATGCAGTGCCACAGGTCGCCGACCAGTTCCACCCGGAACCGGACGACGAACGGGTCGGTGACGGCGATGATGGTCCCCGGCTTGACGCCGTAGGTGTCCAGGATGTCGGCGTCCCAGTACGCCTTCAGGGCCGTCGTCGGCGGGATCCGGAGCTCAGTAGCCCCGTCCAGGAAGTCCTTGTCGCCCGGCCAGCATTTGGATGGGTAGGGCATGCCCTTCTTACAACCGCACTCACTCATGAGCCGTTCTCCCTCGTGGGACGTGGCCGGCCACCGCGGCCGGACCTGGGAACGATCCTGGGCGGCGGCAATGAGCTGCCGGTTCACCGCCGATGAGCGCAGCGGCTAACGGCGCTGAGCGTCCGGTGTGGATCCGCTGAATGACCGGCCCGCCCGGTCGGCGGCGGTGAAGAAACGCTTAATGCGGCAACAAAGCGCGCGGCCAGGTATCTGACCCTCAGCAACCCACCTCCGGCATAACGGGGGTTCCGGGCAGGTCTGGCCAGACCCCGCCCGGGCCGGTTGGCAGCCAAGGAACGGACCGGAGGTACCAATGAGCAGTCGCCGGGCATGGTTCTGGCCGTGGGGCCGGGCGCCATCGCGGGCGCCAGGCTCCCCGATCACGCAGCAGGGCGATGACTTGTCGGCCGCGATGCGGGCGCTGCGGCTGGCCGAATCGGACTCGCCACCGCAGTTGCCCGACACGGCCGTGCGGTACGCCCGCCAGCTGTGCCGCCTGGGCTTTGAGCACCGGCAGTTCGCCGACGAGCTCGAGGCCACCGCCCGGCTGCACCGCGACTCGGCTTCCAGGGCGGGCTGGCAGGCCGCGTCCGCGCTGGGCGTCGGCCACTCCGGGCCGCCAGCCGAACCGGACCCGGCCGGTCCCGCGCCAGCGACGGTGGGCCCGCTCCGGACGGCTGATCTGGCTTCGGAAGACGCGCACCAGGCCGATGTCGTGGTCCGGGTGCTGGGCCAGCTCGACGTGCGGGGCGCCGGCGGGCCGGTTACCTCGTGGGGAGGCCAGCGGACCAGGACGTTGTTCCAGTACCTGCTCATGCACCGCCGCCCGGTGCACCGCGAGGTCCTGATGGAACTGCTCTGGCCCGGGCACACCTACTCCTCGGCCCGCAGCAACCTCAACGTCTGCATCTACGGCGCGCGGCGCGCGCTTTCCGTCACCGCCCCGGACCTGCGGCACGTCGTGTACCGCGACGCCTGCTATTCGCTCAACCGAGCGCTGGCCTGGGAGATCGACCGGGACCGTTTCGTCGATGCCGCTGAGCGCGCCCGCCGGCTGGGGGACGGGGGATCGTCACCTGACGCTGTGGCCATGCTGGAGCGCGCCGTGTCGGCTTACGGCGGCCCGCTGTTCGAAGGCGACCCGGCGGCCGACTGGTTCTTGGCGGAGCGGACCGCCCTGCATGAGCTGTTCCTCCAAGTTCTGGAACGCCTCTCCGGGCTGCTCATGGACCGTGGCGACATCGACGGCGCCCAGCGTGCTCTGGAGCGGTTGCTGCGCGCGGACGGGTGCCGTGAATCCGCGCACCGGCTGCTGATGACCTGCTTCGCCCGCCGGGGCCAGCGTGACCTGGTGGCCCGCCAGTTTCAGCGCTGCATCGAGCGGCTCGAGGTGGATCTGGACATCACGCCCAGCACGGAGACCGTGGATCTGTTCCGCACCCTGACCCGCGCGGGCTGACCCGCGCACATGCCTAGCTGGGGCGCAGCACGGGCCCGACGCCGGGCCGCGCATGGGCATCGGCCACCAGCAGCAGTTCCCGGGCCGCCTCGCGGGCCGTCTCCCCCGTTTCCGACATCCGCGCGGCGATCAGCCCCGACACCAGCGGGGTCGAGAACGACGTCCCGCTCCATCTGGCCATGCCATCGAATGTCTCATCCGGCCGCCGGTGCTCGTAGTAGTGATATGTGCCGCGGGAGTAGGCGTGCACGAGGTTCTGGCCCGGCGCATAGACCCTGACCCAGTTCCCGAAGTTCGAGAACCAGGCTCGTTTCTTTCCGTTCGGGGCCAGCGCTCCCACGGAAATCACTCCCTTCATCTTCGCGGGAGAGAATTTCCAGTTCCGCCCGTCGTTGCCGGCCGCGGCGACAAGAACCGTATCCCGGTGCTGACGGAGCGGTCCGTCGATGAAGAACCGGAAGCTCAGCAGGCCGCCGTTCAGCCAGGTGTGGGTGCCCGCCGAAAGGCTGATGATGTCCGGGGGGCTGCTGTCCATCATCTGGTACAGCGCCTGGACGACTTCCGATTCGAAGCGCGCGCCGGCCCGTTCGAATATCCGCCCGACCCGCACCTCAGCGCCGGGAGCCATCGCCCGCACGATGCTGGCGATGAACGTGCCATGAGCGGTATACCGCGGAATGAGACCCGTCGTTGGATCCACCTCCGGCTCGAAATCCCCGGTGACTCCGCGGAGCCAGGGATGCAGCGCCGGGGCACTTTCCAGTAAGCCGGTGTCAACTACCGCGACCAGAACTCCGCTGCCTCTGTGCCCGTCCCGGAACACCGCTGGCCGGGGACGTGCGTCGCCGGGCACGCTGTCAGGCTCCGTTGCCGGGCAATGGGTTCCTGGGTCCGACGGAGGGCAAATGTGCATCAGGTGATCCGGGGTCGCGACCCGCGGGCCGAGCACCTTGTTGATCCGCCCCAGCACCGTGAGCAGGTTCTCGGTCGGCTTCGTGCCACTCTGCGCCACGCTGACCAGGGCAAGGCCGGGAACCGGGTGACTGACAACCTTGCCGGAAACTCCGGCATCACGAAGTCTCGGCACGTCCTGATCCCGGATGAGCAGGTGGTTCTTGCGGTACAGGAACTTGACCGGACGCGGGTTCTTGCCGGTGGCCCACCCCGGGGGCTCGGTTTCGACCTCATTGCCGAACGCCTCGATGATGTAGTTGACTTGGCTGAGTGGAACGTTGATGTCACCCGTGGGCTTGTTCTTAGGCATTGAAATCCCCTCGATTAATGAGCACCAACCGGGCAGTCTTGATCTCTACCATGGATTACATGACAGAGGATGGCGATAGCCCCACAGATACGACTGGGCTGGATTACCTCCTCGTTCTTGCGCATTCCCGGCCGACCGAGGCGCTGGCCCGCGCCCGGGCCGCGCTCTCCCGGCGGCCACCGGTCCGGGCGGCCGAGGCCTCGGTCGCGCACCAGGCCGCAGGCATCTCCTTGCGGGATCTCGGTCATTCCCAGGCTGGCCTGCACGAATTAGGCCGCGCCCTGCGATCGGCCCGGGCCAGCGGCCAGGACCAGCGGGAGGCCGATGTCCAGGCCAGCCTCGGCCTGACGATGGTGCTGGCCGGGAACACCGGCCGGGGCATTACTCACCTCGATCGCGCGGCGCGCGTGGCGCAGGGAGCGCTGGCCGGCCGGGTCCTGATGCGCCGCGCGGACATGCTGTCCCTGCTCGGCCGGCACGCCGAGGCTCTCGGCGACCTGAACCGGGCGGTGGCGATCCTGCGCAAGCATGGAGACGCCCTGTGGGAGGCCCGGTCACGCACCCACCGCGGCCTGATCCTGCTCGCGATGGGCCAGACCCGGCGGGCGGATGCCGAGTTCCTGGCGGCCGAGACCCAGTACCAGCTGGCCGGGCAGGAATGGGAGTATGCCACCGCGCGGCATAACCGTGGGCTCGTCGCCGCCGCGTCAGGTCACCTCCCTGAGGCGCTGGAGTATCTGGCTGAGGCTGGCCAGCGCTACGAGAAGCTGGCGACCCCCATGCCGGACGTTGTCATCGACCGGTGCGCGGTCCTGCTGTCAGCGGGGCTGGCCGCCGACGCGTGGGCGGAAGCAGACGACGCCGCCCAGCGGCTGAGCCGGGCGGTGCCCGGATCCGCCAAGCTCGCCGAACTGCTCTACTCCGCGGCGACGGCAGCGCTGGCCGCGGGCGATCCGCCCGCCGCCCGGGACCGGGCCGGGCAAGCCGCACGGCTGTTCCGCCGTCAGCGCCGGGAGCGATGGACCGCCCGCACCCGCCTGGTGCTCGCCCAGGCTCGCCACGCAGACGGCGACACCAGCGCGAGTGTCTACCACCTGGCATGTTCCGTCGCCCGGCAACTGGACGCGATGGGCGCGGATGAGTCACCGGCCGCGCACTTGCTGGCCGGGCAGATAGCGCTGCGCGGCAGCTCTCCCGCCCGCGCCGAGACTCATCTCACCGCCGCGGCCGGGCCCCGGCGCAGCGGGCCACCGCTCAACCGCAGCCGCGCGTGGCTGGCCCAGGCGCTGCTCTGCCGGCTGCGCGGCCAGCAGCCGGCCATGCTGTCCGCCTGCCGCCGCGGCCTGGACATCCTCGAAGAACACCAGCAGACCCTGGGCGCCAGCGAGCTGCGGGCGGCCGTCACCGCGCATGGCCGAGAGCTCGCCGCGATGGGCCAGCAGGCCGCGCTGCGGCGGGGAGACGCCCGGCTCCTGCTCACCTGGAGCGAACGCTGGCGGGCCACCGCCCAGGCCGCGACACCAGCCAGGCTTCCGCACGACGAGGAGCTCACCCGGGAGCTGTCCGCTCTGCGGGAGGTTTCCCGTCAGCTGGACCGCGACGCGACCGCGGCGGCGCAGGCCTCCGCGTTGCGGCGGGAACGCACCCGCCTGGAGTCCGCGGTGCGGGCACGGGCGCTGCGCGCCCCGGGCGCAGCCACCGAGCGCGCCCGGCCGTTCACGGTACGCGGCCTGGCCGAGGCCCTGGCTGACTCAGTTCTTGTCGAGCTGGTCGAACTGGACGGCGTCCTGCACGCGGTGACCGTCAGCCGGTCCCAGATCCGGGCTCATGTCGTCGGTCCTGCGAGTGCCGCGGCCCGCGAGGTGGAGTTCGCGCGCTTCCTGCTGCGACGCCTGGCCGACCTGCGTCCCGTGCCTTCTCCCGCGCTGGCCCTGGAGGACGCCGCGCGCCTGCTCGAGACGTCGCTGCTGGGCTCCGCGGTGGCCGACCTCGGCTCGGCTGGCGTCATCGTCGTCCCGCCTGGTCGCCTGAACGCCATCCCCTGGGGGCTGCTGCCCGCACTGCGGAACCGGCCAGTCAGCGCCTGCCCTTCTGCCGCAGCGTGGCTGCGCGCCATATCCACCCCCGAGCCGAGCGATCGTGCCGTGACGCTGGTCGGTGGCCCGGGGCTGGATGCGGCGGGGGCCGAGGTGGCGATGCTGGCCCGCCGGTACCCGGGCGCCACCGTCCTGGCCAACGGAATGGCGACCGCCGGGCAGGTACTCAGGGCGCTGGACGGCTGCTGGCTGGCGCACATCGCGGCGCACGGCACGTTCCGGGCCGACAACCCGCTCTTCTCGTCCCTGCACCTGGACGACGGGCCGCTGACCGTCCACGATCTCGAGGGCCTCAGCCGGGCGCCGCATCGCCTGGTGCTGTCAAGCTGCGAGTCTGGCCGCGCGGCACCGGCCGGGTCCGACGAGCTGCTCGGCCTGGCCAGCAGCATGATGCCGATGGGCACGGCCGGCATCGTCGCCGCCGTGGTGCCCGTGAATGACCGGAGCACCGCGCAGGTCATGGAGTCCCTGCACGAGGGCCTGGCCCAGGGCGCCGGGCTCCCCGCCGCGCTGCGGCTGGCGCGGACGGCGGCCACGGCCACCGGTGATCCAGCTACCCTGGCCACCGCCTGCTCCTTCCTCGCCCTGGGAGTGTGAGCCGCCGTGCCGAAGCAAGGCCCCCAGAGGCCGGGACCATGACTGGCGAAGGCACGAATGACCCCGTTCCTGGCTGGCTGCGGGCGGCGGCCGCCGGTGACGCGGAGGCCTGGAGCCGGCTGGTGGAGCGGCATGCCGGGCTGGTCTGGTCCATCTGCCGGGCGCACCGGCTGAGCACCGACGATGCCGCCGATGTTTCGCAGCTGACCTGGCTGCGCCTGCTGGAGAACCTGGACCGGATCCGTGATCCGCAGCGGCTGGCCGCCTGGCTGGCTACCACATGCCGGCGTGAGTGCCTGGCCTTCCTGCGGCGCTCGCGGTCCTCCACGCCAGTGGGCGACGACTACCTGGACCGGCTGCTCGGTGGAGCTGCGGCGGCTGATCAGCCCGCGCTGGTGGCCGACCACCATGCCACCCTGTGGCTGGCGTTCCTGCGGCTCAGCGAGCGATGCCAGCGAGTGCTGCGAGCACTGGTCATCAACGCTGAAGACGGGCCGCCGTCTTACCAGGCGGTCGCGACGGAACTTCAGATGCCCGTGGGCAGTCTCGGCCCGACCCGCGCGCGCTGCCTGGACCAGCTGAGAAAACTACTTGACAACGGTGGTATCTAGGGAGACTGCGGCACCTCATGATGGAGAACGAGACGCAGAGCCGACTCTGGCGGAGCCGGCCAACCGGGCGGAGGAACGCGCGTGGACCATGGATGGGGCAGTGAGCCCTGACGGCCCGCCGGACCGCGAGGTCCCCGCGGCGGCCAGCCCCTTGCCTGGCCTCGACGACGAAGGATTGCTCGCTGCGCTGGGCGAGATGCTCAGCCCGCGGGGGACGCCACCAGGCTGGCTGGTGGACCTGGCCAAAGGCAGTTACGCGTTGCGGGCGATAGATGCGGAACTGGCCACGCTGACCTCCGACTCCGAGCTCGACACGACGGTGTCCCGGCTGCGCGCCGGTGGAGCGCCGCGGCTGGTCGTCTTCGAGACCGGGGATCTCACCGTGGAGATCGAGATCAGGCCGGGCAATCGCGCCGGATGGTGGCAACTGATCGGGCAACTGATCCCGGCCGGTCCGGCGCGGATCGAAGTGCGCCGGGCTGCCGGGAGTGAGCCCGGGTGGGCCGACGCTGACGAACGGGGCCGCTTCGCGGTGGACGACCTGGCCGCCGGTCCGCTGAGCCTGACCTGCGTGCGCCCCGCCCAGCGAGCAGCGACCACGGCGTGGATCACCATCGACTAACAGCAGGTCGCCGGAGGGCATAGAGCGGGGCACATGCGTCCGCCCGGGCCGGCCCGGGCATGCCACGGCGTGCGCGCGACTGGCCGGTCAGGCCGGATCTTGCCTGAGTTTCTCCGCAACAGCCCTGATGGCCCGCGCAAAGGGCTCGTCGAATGCCTGCGTCTCGGCGTCAAGCTCTTCGAAAGGCCTGATCGAGCGATGGCACGGGTCTCGTTCCTGCATCCACGCCGCCCAGGCATTGTGGACGTCCGCGGCCTTTACCGCCGTTCCTTTAACCAGGGCAAGCAAGGCATAGAGGCGGAAAAGCGGCCGGATGTCATCATCAGGGAGCAGATCTGCCGGGATATTCTGCTCAATCTGGGCCGCTAGCAGGTCCAGGTATGTCATGGGATCTCCTGGTGGAGGATCTCCGCGATGTAGATGAGGGCAAAGACCCAGGGCACGATCCGCTCAATGTAGCCAAGCTCCCGGTACTGTGCCAGCCATGGACGCAATGCGGCCGGACGCACCGTGAAAGGTACTGCCACCGCGCGGAGCCTAGTCCACTCGTCGGCGTAGATCCGGACCGGCAACTGCTCCTCCATGGCCAGGATAATCGCAAACTTGGCACGATTGAGATCGCGGTAACTCTTGAGCAGGGCCCACCAGGTGACGCACGTCACTATCCCAGCTGCGGCCAGGTACCAGCGAACATCCTGAGTTCCCAGCAGAGCCATGACGCCTGTATTGATGCTGAGAAAGAAGCTGTTTGCGAGGCCACGCCGGGCTGAGATGCGATCTGCCATCTCAACCGCAAGCTTGTACAACTCGAAGAAATTACCAGGCAATTCAGCGGCGGCAACAGCGACCTTAGCTTCAGCACTCGGCTTGTCGCGCCGTTCCCCTACAGCCGGTTGATCCAATTCTCAATCCCGTCCCAAGTCCAGCCTATGATTCTCATGCCGCTGCCGACGTCTCAACACTGCGGCGAAGTCTAGCCTGCTTCGCAGTCATCGAGGTTTCGCCCGTTCGTGACAGGAACCTATCGCTTCCCCGCCGAGCCGATCCGCCAACCCGGACCCGCCGAGCCGGGCCGCCGAGCCCGGCCCGCCGAACCGACCCCGGCGGCCCGGCACCGCCGCGACACCCATCGAATCTCCAGCGGCACGGCTGCGCCGCACTTGGTCACCGGCCCGACCGCCGCCGCACATGATCCCCGGACGGCCAGCTCGCCAGGCGCTGCGCCCTGGCACCGGCCTGGCACCGGCCTGGCCGCCGGTAGATCATGGGCCTTCCCACCAGATAGACTTTTGACCGCCTCGACCATAAGCCAAAGTTACTTTCAGGATTAAGCGATGGATATCCCTGTATTCGTTTCCTGCCCGACTGACCTAAGTCCCAGCCAAGGCAAATCCAACCTAATAATCCGGCGATATCTTGAACTCTATAATCTTGAGGATCGCGCCCTCGGACGCTCCGACTACCCCACGCAATTGCCGCTCCGTGAGGTTCTCGTACTGGCCCGGCATTGCTCCGGCGGCCTTATTCTTGGATTTGAACAGTTCCGAAGCCTCAATGGTATACTTAAGCCCGGCACGGGGGCAGAGCTGCCATCGGCTGAGCCACGGCCATTCCCCACTCCGTGGAACCACCTGGAGGCCGGGATACTATTTGGCCTCGGGCTGCCACTCTTGATCTTCCGGGAAGAGAAACTTGCCGGAGGCATCTTCGATGACGGCGTCACCGATGTGTTCACGCACACGATGCCGACCAAAGACTCGAGTGGATTGAACGAGGTCTTCCTCCAGTGGCAGGCAGAAGTGCGGGGCCACTACTATGGCTAGCGCCGCATTTTAGGGCGACCAGCCGCCTGGTTCGCGGGCTGGCGGCCAGGCCGCCTGGTGACCGTCACGGGCTGGCCGGCCCGGCGGCGCGGTAATCGCGGCTGAAGTCCTCAGCTGCGACCGGCCATCGTTCACGGCGGAGTCCCTGGACGATCCAATCGCCGGGCTGCGCCACCGCTCGTCCGTGCATCGTTCGCAGCGCGGTGCGCGCATCGACCCGCCAGGCGCGAACATCCCCGTCATCAACGCGGGCTGACGTGAGGCCCCCCGGGGTGCCCGTCCCGGGCTGGCGGGCAGCACAGCATGGTGCAGCCCCGCCGCTGCGCTGGAAGGCAGCCGCGCCGACCGGCCCCTCATCCGGCAGGACAGGCATGAAGCCGCCCGCCTCCAGTTGCGCTATCTGGGACCGGACATCTTCGGACTTGCCGGCCCGCGCCGCAGCGGGAAGGGCCGCCCAGGGATGCACATGCCGGTTGAAAAGGGCATTGTCGTCGTCTATCCCACCGTCCGAGGCAGGCCGCCAGCCGCCCGCCCGGCGCCGCGTGTACCAGCGGGAATGCTCGGCACTGGCCACCCGGAGGAGATCGCTGTCGCTGAGTTCCACGAAGCTGCCTGGCCGCACCGCGCGGACCGGGACCCAGCTGCGGCCCAGCGCCGCGACCGCCGCCATGATGGAGCGAAGCTGCAGGATGTTGTCCTCCCGGATGAACTCATCAAGATCGGCCCATGGCTTGCGGGTGCGTTCCTTCGGGCCACCCGGCACGGCCGGATGCGCCAGCCGGTAGCACTCGTGCCAGTGCCGGGCGATCCTGGTCCAGGTGTCTTCTGGTGCCTCGCCGTCGACCAGGAGCGCCCGCTGGAATGGCTGCAGCCTGTCGAAGGCGGGAACGCCGGTGACGCCAGCACCGTCGGACGACAGCACGAACACCTGGGTGCCCGCGTGCAGCCGGGCCACTCGTCCAGCCTCATGCATGCCAGCCTCGGTCGGGGAATCAGCGATGATGACCGTGGTCTCGGCAGCGTCCGCCGGGCTCATGGCGTCCAGATAGGCCAGCAGCTGATCGCGCCACGCCCCGGTGTGGATGTCCACTTCGGGCAGGACCTCGACAATGGACTGCGGCGACGTAGCGCGAAACTCACGCCGCAGGTCTGCCGCCCGCCCGTCCAGGAGAACGACACGCGCGGGCAGGCGAGGCGGCAGGGCGTGCCGGGAAGCTGCGTTCACCGCGAATGCGGCCGGGTCAGCGGCCTGGCCGCTGGCGGCCGCCTCGACGAGGCCCTGGCGTTCCCAGGCGCGATGGGCGAGTTCCAGCAGGATGGCCAGAGCCAGCGTGCTGTCGCCGCAGAGCAGGACCCGGCGCGGCTCGGTGCGCAGGATGAGGTTCAGCGCCGCGCACGCGGTCGACTCCGGCGGGCTTAAGGCGTCCTCGAACCAGAGGGACGACTGGCCGATGCGCTGCCCCCGCCACATATCGGCATGCCGCGGATCGTCGATGCGCGCGATCAGATGGGGCGGCCGGTCGGAATCCGCCCGGCTGCGGGCAAGAACGAACTTGGCGGCACTCAGCACGTCCTGGTTCTCCGCCGCCAGCGGGCGCAGCGCGAACAGGTAGCGCAGTTGCGGACCGCGCAGTCCTCTGAGCATCGGCATCAGCACGCGCTCCGACGTGGGGTCGGCCACCACAACTTGCGCCCCGGTGCCGCGCGCCTCATCCAGTAGCGGATGGCGCCCATCCGGCTCGATCACCACGATGTGGTTCCCGGCTCCGGCGGAGGTCAGCTGGCGCAGCAGCGGGATGGTCATCGCGTCCAGGCCGGTGAGAATCGTGGCGTCTTTCACCAGCCGCGCGCGAAGGCGGCCGATCGGCTGCCGCCAGAGGACGGCCGCGGCCGCCAGGGCACCGACCAGCGTCGCGGCCAGGCAGATGGTCCGGCCGAGTTGCAGGGCGAGCGGAAGCTGACCGGGACATCCTGTCTGGCTGGCCCCCGCGCCGAACATCCCGTATCGCGGCTCCAGTGCGCCCACATACAGGCTGAGAACCCAGGCGGCCACCGCTGAGGGGGTCTGCGCCTGCCGGCACGGAGCCAGCGAGGCGGTGCCGAGAACGGCCCCGATGGCGACCATCGCCACGACGCTGATCAGCCCGACGTCCTGGGACTGCTTCCGCCTGGGCCACCAATAGGAGAGCGCCGACACCAGCCACAAAGCCGTGACGACCAGCAGCACATCATCGTGCGTCGGCCTGAGCAATGTCCGCCACCACGCGTGATGCAGGTAAAACCAGGCCCAGGGGTGATGCGCGGACTCCCAGGCTCCCCAGGCCAGGTACCCGGTCAGCACCGCGGCGAGGGCCGCTGGCACGGCCCACGCGGCCCGGCGGCTTCGATCGAGCAGTGCTACACGCCAGGGCATCGCCGCGCAGTCCCCAGGCCGGTTACCGGCAGATCCGGACTTTCCGCCCACCGGCCCGGCCGCTTGACCCCCCGCGAGCACATCGTCACCCATTCACGCTGCCACAACACGCCGGAAGTCGCCAGGGTGCCGCGATGCCGGCTGGCGGACTGGGGAGGGGGCCGGCGCTGGTGTCTTAGCCGGGCAACCGGCGGGCAGCCGCCCAGGGTCAGTCCCTAGCCGTTCGACCAGATGGCCCGCTCATCCGCGTGCGGGTCCAGCTCGACCGACCCGCCGGAGTCGCGGAAAACCTGGACGGGATAGGCCTTGTCGAACTCGCGCCAGCCCGGGTCGCCGTCGCGGGCGAAGCTGACCCATGCCTGGTGCATCTGGTCGGCCAGGTGCTGGGGGCGGTCAGACCCGATGACGAGCTCGGCCCCGGCGGCGGAGAGGTTGTCGAACACGAACGGGATCTCCAGCGAATGACAGGCGCCCAGGCCGCCGACGGGGCTCTGCCAGGCGAACTCGTAGACGTAGGTCGGGGCGGCGCCGTCCATTCTGGCCTCGGCGATAGCGAGGGCAGGCAGCCGGAAGAACATGTCGGTCAGCAGGGCCGCCAGGATGTCGCTGGGTGCCGCGCCGGGGCGGTTGGACCGGTAGAGCTGCGCCACTGACGGGCTGATACCCAGGATCGGCAGCAGGCTGGCCAGCAGCTCATCGCTGATATGGGCCGCCATCCCGGACGGGACCAGGAAGAGCCGGTATTCCTCGCTGTTGGTTCCGGTCAGCAGGGGGATATCAGCGGCGGCCCCCGCGGCGATCGACGCCATCGGGTGCGTGGGGAGCAGGTCGCCGTCGATAACCGGGATGAAAGCCATCGAGCTCGCGACGATGCTCGCGCCGAAGCGTGCCGGGTCAGGCTGCGCGCCCAGCGCGTCCCGGACGGTGGCCTGCGCGGCGATGAGCGCCGGCCGGGGAAGGCCGGCCAGGCTGGCCGCCGTCGCCTCCCGGCCGATGGCGAGGCCGAGCTCGCCGGTGACGAGGGCGGCATCCGCCGGGTCGGCGGCCGCCTGGGTGGAGCCGCTCTGGGTGATCGCCTTGGCGAACAGCCCGCGCGCCCGCGGCATCGCCAGCAGCGTGGTGATGCTCATCGCGCCGGCCGACTCGCCGAAGACCGTCACGTTGCCCGGGTCGCCGCCGAAGGCGGCGATGTTGTCCCGCACCCACTCCAGCGCCGCTATCTGATCGAGCAGGCCACGGTTCGGCGGCGCGTCCGGCAGGAACGCGAAGCCGTCGACGCCGAGCCGGTAATTGAGACTGACCAGGACCACGCCATCGCGGGCGAAGGTGTGCCCGTCGTATTCCGGGATCGCCGAGTTGCCGTTGCTGAACCCCCCGCCGTATATCCAGACCATCACCGGCAGGCCGGAGCCGCCGGGCGTCCACACGTTCACGGTGAGCCAGTCGTCGCCCGGGATGTTCGGCTCAGGCAGCAGGACGTCAAAAGGGGCCGCGTAGTCGGGCTTGGGCGGCGTCGCGCTGAACGCGGTAGCTTCCCGGATCCCGTCCCAGGCCGGCGGGGGCGCCGGGGCGCGGAAGCGGAGCGGGCCGGTCGGGCTCGCCGCGTACGGGATGCCGAGGAACTTCGTCACCCCGTCATGCTCCAGGCCAGCTACCTTGCCGTAGGTAGTGCTCACCGCGAATGGCATGCGGGCACTCTGACACAGACCTGGGGGTCCAGGCTAGATACGGCCTAGGCTGCGCCGCTCAGCCCGCCCGCCGCCGTGACGAGGTCGATAAGCGCGTCGATGTCCGCGTCGGTAGTGAGCGGGTTGATGAAGCAGGTGCGCAGCACGGTACGCCCGTCAAGCTCGGTCGTGGTCAGGAAGCTCTGGCCGCTGAGCTGGATGCGCCGGGCGATCTGCGCCTGGACCCGGTCGGACTCCCCGGCGGCCCGGTAATGGAAGCAGACCACGCTCAGGCCGACCGCGTCGAGTTCGAGCGACGGGTGCGCGCGGACCCGCGCGGCCAGCGTGTCGGCCAGGCCGAGATCATGCTCGATCAGCCGGCGGTACCCGTCCCGGCCGGTCGACTTGAGCGCGGCCCAGACGCGGAGCGCGCGGAACGGGCGGGTCTGCTCGGGCCCGTACTCGCTCACCCACGGCGCGTCGCTGACGCCATCGGGGTCGTGCTCCACCCGCAGGTAGGGCGGAATGAGGCTGAAGGCATCGCGCAGCAGCCCGGGATCGCGCACCAGCAGGACGCCCGCGTCGACTGGCACATAGAGCCACTTATGCGGGTCGATGGCGATACTGTCGGCGCGCGCGAGGCCGGCCAGTTCGGCGCGGTAGCGGTCGCTGAGGATCGCGGGCGCGCCATAGGCACCGTCCACGTGCAGCCAGACCTGATGCCGCGCGCACACGTCGGCTATCTCGTCGAGCGGGTCGATCGCGCCGGTGCTCGTCGTTCCGGCGCTCGCGACAACCGCGATCGGGTGCTCCCGCCGCTGGCCGGCCGCCGCGAGCTCGCGGTCGAGCAGATCGGGGTCGAGCCGCCGGCCGGCCGCTGCCGGGAGCAGCCGCAGGTTGCGCCGCCCGATCCCGAGCAACTCCACCGCCTTGGTGATGGCGCTGTGCGCTTCGGTGCTGGCGTGCACGGTCAGCGGCACGCCGCCCGCCAGACCGTCGACGCGGGGATCGAACGGCGCGTGCGTCTGCCGTGCCGCGGCGAGAGCCGTCAGCGTCGCCAGCGACCCGCCGCTCAGCAGCAGGCCACCGGCGCTGGCCGGCAGGCCGACCATCTCGGCGAGCCAGCGGATCACCAGCCGCTCAATGTGCAGCGCAGCGTGGTTGCCGCCCGCACAGCTCGGGTCAATGGCGGTCGCCAGCAGGTCGATCAGCAGTGCGGCCCGGTCCGGGGGCGAGTTCACCCACGCGTGAAACCGGGGGTGCCCGTTCCCGAACGGGAAGCGCAGCACGTCCTGCTCGAGTTCGGCGAGAAGCTCCTCAATCCCGACACCCCGGGCGGCCCACCTCTCGGCGCGCCACCTTCCGGCGAGCTCCCCGGGAACGGGCCTGAACACCGGGCCATCGGGCAGCCGCACGATATGGTCGGCAGCCATCCCGGCGACGCGCTGCGCGACCGCTCGCAGCATGGGCTCATCCCACGCCCAGCCCCCGGGCAGATCGCCCCGCTCAGCCATGGCCTGAGGCTAGCGGGAGATCCGTGGGATCAGCGCGGTGGCCACTGAAATCGCGAGCTCGCGCTTGGGTGGCAAGACGAAGTCGACGGCCGGCGCCGCCGGCCCAGGCTGGAACACTCATAAACCTGTTCAAATAGATCAGATGACATAACGAATTTTCCCTGGCTAAGTCCTGATTAGCCATTCTTCTGCGTCCGCAAAAGCATTTACTTCAGCGTTGCTGGCCGCGCCATCCTGTGTATGATCTGCCCCGGAGCATCTGTCGGCGGACCGCCGCATGGGGGAATTGCACTGTCCGGTGTCAGCAGGGGGGCTGTACGTGTCTGTTATTCCAACATACGAATGGCACGCAAGAGGGCGCGGACGCGGACGTCACGCGCGGCGCAGGCCATCCGCCGCGCCGCGGGTGCTGGCCGTGCCGCTCATCCTCAGCCTGCCGGTCCTCGGGCTGGCGCTCGGGGCGGGAGCCGCTGAGGCGGCCGGCGCGACCTGGTACGTGGCCCCGCACGGCGCGGCCGCCGCCCCGTGCGGCGCGACCAGCGCGCACCCCTGTGCCAGCGTCAATGTCGCGATCGGCGAAGCTGCCAGCGGCGACACCATCAGCATCGCCGCGGGCACCTACACCGCCGCATCAGCGGCCAAGCTGGTCGTGGTCAGCAAGAGCCTGACCCTGACCGGGGCAGGCGCCGGGAACACCATCCTGAGCGGGCACCTGCTGGGCACGGCCGTGACGGTCAGCCCGTCGGTGACCGTCACCATCAGCGGACTGACGATCACTCAGGGCTCCGGGACGCCGATGACGATCCAGGGCACTTTCTCACGGGCTGGCGGCGGCGTGCTGAACCGGGGAACGCTGCTGCTGAGCAACGTCACGGTCAGCGCGAACCACGTCGCCGTCACCGCCGTCGGCAATAACCCGGTCAATGCGTTCGGTGGCGGTGTTTTCAATGCCGACGGCGGCGTCCTTACCGTGGCCGGCAGCACCATCAGGGGTAATTCGGTCAGCGCGGCGACCGCTGGCGCGGGGCTGGTGCAAGCCGTCGGCGGCGGCATCTCCTCGGATGCGACATTCCGGTCACCGACCGCGGACACCTCGATCAGCACCACCACTGTCCGCACCAACACCGCGACCGCCAGCAGCAGCGGGCCGGGTACCGCCCAGGCCATGGGCGGCGGGGTGGGCACCTTGTTCTCGGCGGCCCGCAGCGTGCTTATCTCGAGCCTCGTCATGGTGAACAAGGCCACCGCCACTGGCCGCGCGGCCGGCGGCGCCGGCGCGGCGGGCGGCGGCGCCGGCGAAGCCGATTCCTTCAGCGCGGATGCCGTCACCGGCACGACCATCCGGGGCAACACCGCCAGCGCCACGACAACAGGCTTCGGAGGTGCCACCGCGGTCGGCGGCGGGCTCGACTCGGCGGCGTCCCGGGGCGGCCACGCGGTCACCGGGAGCTCCGTGCGCGGCAACAAGATCACCGCCACCGCGAGTGGCGGCGGGCAGGCCCAGGCCCAGGGAGCTGGCACCGGGCTGCTGGCCGCCGTCGGCGATGCGCTGGTCAACTCGGCGGTCAGCGGCAACATGGCGGCCGCGCACAGCAGCAGCGGAGCCAACGCCGGCGCGCTCGGCGGCGGGGTCCTGGGCGCTGGGTCGGCGGCCGGCAACGCCATCATCAGCTCGACCATCAGCGGCAACGCCATCACGGCGGTCAACGACGGTAGCGGTGACGCCGGCGCGAGCGGCGGCGGCATCGGCGCGGCCACATCGCCGGTGGATGCCAGCACGGTCACCAGCAACACAGCGAACGCCACCGCGAGCGGAACTCAGCCGTTCAGCCAGGTGACGGCCATTGCCATCGGTGGCGGTATCACCGTGGCCAGGAACGAGGAACCTCAGTCGGTGGCCAACTCGATCAATGAGTCGACGTTCACCGGCAACTCCGCGACCGCCAGTTACACCGGCACCGGCTCCGGCTATGGCCAGAGTTTTGGCGGGGCCATCAGCGCCAGCGCCGGGGTCACCAACAGCACCGTGAACGCCAACACGTCGACCGCGTCAGGCTCGGGCACGGGCGCCCTGGTCATCAACCTCATTCCGGGTGGCCTGCAAGCCAGTCCACCGGCCGCCGCCGCAGGTTCTGGTCTTGCCGCGCTGACCTCGGCCCTGAACGCGGAGATCGGGGTGGAAATGCGGCAGATCACTCCCGCCGCGCACCAGCCGGCCGGCGGCCCGGCGCCTGACGTAACCCCCGGTGCCGTGCTGACCTCAGCACTCGCGAACGGCGGGGGCATCGGGGTAGTCACCCCGGTCATCAACAGCACGATCAGCGGCAACACCGCGTCGTCCACGAGCACCGGCCTCGGGGTCGCCGATTCCGTAGGCGGTGGCATCGATATCACGACCACCAGGCTGGTCAACGACACCATTGCCAGCAACTCCAGCACGGCCAGCGGCTCGAACGGAACCTCCGTGGCAGCCGGCGGCGTCGGCAGCTGGCCGCTGATGGCCAACACCGTCGTGGCCGGCAACGGGCCCAGCGACTGCGGAACGGTCAACGGCGCCGACGGCGGCGGGAACCTGGACAGCGATGGCAGCTGCGGGCTGACCCCGGCCAAGCACTCGGTCAGCGCCGGCCACGCCCACCTGAGCCCACTGGCCAACAACGGCGGGACCACCCTCACCCAGGCGCTCGGCGCCGGCAGCCAGGCCATCGGCCTTGGTATCGCCGTCACCTGCGAGCAGGTCGCCGTCGGGCCGGCCGGGGTCCCCGACACCGACCAGCGCGGCCACGCCCGCAACAGCGCGCACCGCGGGGTCTGCGACAGCGGCGCCTTCGACACCGGCGGCTAAAGCACCTTCGCCTCCCATGATCGCGGTGGATCGCTGGGCGCCGCCAGCCAGTGATCCACCGCGATCATGGGAGGCGGGCTAGGCGATGACGCGGACCGCGGAGGAACCGTCGGGCAGGCGGCGGACTTCGAGACGCTCGGCCACCCGGTCTTTCAGGTCGGCGACATGGCTGACGATGCCGATGACTCGGCCCCGATCACGCAAGTCGTCAATCACCGCCAGCACCTGATCGAGGGTGTCGGAGTCCAGCGACCCGAAGCCCTCGTCGATGAAGAGCGTGTCCAGGTCCACTCCGCCGGCTTCGGCCTTGACCACGTCGGCCAGGCCGAGCGCCAGCGCCAGTGACGTGTAGAACGTCTCGCCGCCGGACAGCGACTTGGCCCCGCGCTCCTCCCCCGTGTGCCGGTCGATCACGGACAGGGTCAGCCCGGCGCGCTGCCGCCTGGTCTCGCCCTCGTCGATCCGCCTGAGCTCGTAGCGGCCCGACGACATCGCGGCCAGCCGCACGTTCGCCGCGGCGACGACCTGCTCGAACCAGTGCCGCAGCACGTACGTGGTCAGCGCCACGCGGCGGTGCCCATCCATCCCCTTGGCCAGGCCGGCCAGCCGGATGACCGGGTCAGTCGCCTCGGCCAGCCGGTCGGCTGACTCCTCGGCGTGCTGCACCTCGGCCAGTCGCTGGCCCAGCCGCGCCGCGCGTTCGGCGGCCCGCTCGCCGGACCGCCGCACGTCCTGCTCGGCTTCCTGGGCGTGGCCGAGGGCGGCGGCGGCCACGCCCGCCGCCGCCTGGGCCTGCGGCGCCTGGGCCACGTCCAGGCCGGCGAGGTCGTCGGCCTCAGCCGCCGCTTGCAGAGCGGTCAGCCGGGCATTCCAGGCGGCCACCTGAGCGTCGAGGCGCGCCTGGTCATCGGGCGTGAGCACCGCTGTCCTGGCCTGCTCCAGAGTCGCGAAGCCACCCGCCAGCGCTTCGTCCTCGGCCTTGGCCCGGGCTTTCTGCTGCGCGGCCAGCGCGGCGGCCAGCCCGTCCAGCGCCGCAGCGAGGGCCATCTGCCGCACCGCGGTCGCCCGCAGCGCTTCCTGGCGGTCAGCCACGGCCGGGTACCCAGCCGCCGCCGCCGCGAGCTGGGCCCGCAGCGCATCCAGGTCAGCCTGGGCTTTCCCGGCCCGCTCACGGGCCGCCGCCGCGGCCCGGGCGGCGGCCAGCAATTCCTCGCCCACCTGCTCCTGGTCGGCTCGCCGGTCCGCCAGTTCCGGGCCGAGCCTGGCCACTTCGGCCGCCGCCCGCTCCGCCTGTTCGATGCGCTCGGCCAGGGTAGCTGCCTCGGCGGCCAGGTCGCCGGCTGTCCGGTCCTCGGCCACCGCCGCGCAGGCCGCGGCCTCGCTGGACACCTCATCACGCTCAGTTTCCGCCCGCCGGCGCTGGACCTCGGCGGCGTCCCGGCGCTGGGCCGTATCCGCAAGGTCCTGCTCAGTCACCGCGCCGTTCATCGGCTGCGCGGGGGCCGGGTGGGCTGTCGAGCCACAGACCGGGCACGGCGCGGCGCCGGCCAGTCCCGCAGCCAACTCCGCTGCCATCCCGCGCAGCCGGGTGCCCATCGCGCGCTGGTGCTCGTCCACCAGCCGCTGGTGCTCATCCACTGCGTTGCGCACGGCTGAGTCCCTGGCCGCCAGCAATGGGCCGAGTTCGGCGAGGCGGGCCGCGGCCGCATGCTGCCTGGCCACCGCAGCCAGCCGGCCCCGGTCACTGGCCGCACTGGCGGCCCCGGCCCTCGCCTCGTCCAGCCGGGCCGCGAGCGCGGCGATGCGGTCCGGGAGTTCATCCCTGGCCACCTGCAGCGTGCTGACCCGGGCTGCGGCCGTGCCAGCGGCCTGGGCGAGGGATTCGAGCATGGCTTCGGGACCGGGCAGCGCCGCTTCCGCCTCGACGAGATGCTGCAGCGAGGCTGCCTCCCGCTCGCAGTCCCCCGCGCGGGCGGCTGCTTCCGCGCCGCCGCGTCCGGCGAGCATGCCCGCGGCCGGATCGCTGACCTGGCCGAGCAGAACACCGCGTGCCGCGCTGACCTCGGCTTCAGCCTGAGCCAGCCCGGCGAGCAGCGGCCGGACCGGCTCGGCCAGCCGCGCCGCAGCCAGCCGCCCGGCATGTTCGTCCTGCTCCGGCTGGCCGCTCTGGTGCTCGCCGAGGGCTCCGAGCGCCTGGGTCAGCCGGATCATCAGGCCGTGCCGCGTCTTCGCCCGCTCGTCGGCGGCGAGCGCGGCGCCCAGCTGGCTGGTGGCCAGGTCCAGCGCCTCGGTGCTGAGCGCGACGGTCCCGGCCAGTTCATCAGCGACCTGCTTGAGGCGGACCGCCCGCTCGGCGGCAGGCAGCGCCAGCAGGTCACCCCGGGGGCCAGGATCGAGCCCGGCCGCCTCGGCGGCCGCGGACACGGCGTCCGCGATCCCCTTCGCGGCCTGCTCCCTGGCGCGTACCGCCTCGAAACGGCGCCGGTCCAGTTCCACGGTGATCCGGTCATACAACTGGGTGCCGAACAGCCTGCTGAGGACGGTGCGCCGGTCATCGTCACCGCACCGCAGGAACTTCGCGAACTCACCCTGTGGCAGCAGCATGACCTGGGTGAACTGTGCCCGGTTGAGCCCGACGAGTTCAGTGATCAGGTCGCCTGCCTCGGCCTTGTTCGACGACAGGCTGCTCCACCGCCCGTCCTGCAGCCGCTGCAGGTGGACCCGCATGGCCTGGGTCGTGTACCCGTCGCCCCGTTTCTTCAGCCGCTGATGCTCCGGCACCCGTGAGATCCGGTAGCGGACGCCCCGGAGGGAGAATTCCACCGTCACCGAAGGCTCGACGTCAGGGGCCGCGAAGTCCGAGTGCAGCCGGTCGGCTCCTGAATCCTCCCCGGCCAGCCCTCCGTACAGCGCGAACGTGATCGCGTCCAGGATGGTGGTCTTTCCTGCCCCGGTCGGGCCTTCCAGCAGGAACAGGCCGCTGGCCGTGAGCCGGTCGAAATCGATCCGCTGCGCGGTGGCATACGGGCCGAAGGCCTGCAGTTCCACGCTATGCAAGCGCATCAGGCCGCACCCCGCCGCCGCATCAGGCGGCCGCCTCGGCGCGCCGAGCCGCCTCGACGGCCTCCCGCAGGACCAGGCGCTGGGCCTGGTCGGGCGGCCCTCCGCTGGTGAATTCGACGAACAGGCCGCAGATCTCGACCGGGTCGGCGACCTCGGCCAGCCGCCGCAGGTCAGCGTCGGCATCGGTCAGCCCGCCCTCGGGGGCGAAATCCAGCACCAGGGTGTGCGGCCACTTCTCGCGCAGCCGCTCCATCGGGGACGGCGGCCGCACAGTGTCGGTGAGCACCGCCTTGACCCACGCCCCGGCCAGGTCGGCCAAGTCGTCATCGGCCCGGGCGAGCAGGTCGTCGATCTTCCCTCGCACCTCACGCAGCGGCCGGGGCTGCGGTGCGGGCAGCTGGGTCGTGGCCACCTGCCCGGCCGCGCCGATCTCGGCCAGCGTGACCGACTTGACCTGGGCCCGCTCCGAGAAGGAGAAGGCCAGGGGCGATCCGGAGTACCGGATCGTGGTCGCGCCCCGCCCGGCCGGGACGTGCTGCTGGCCATGCAGATGGCCGAGCGCCACGTAGGAGAAGCCGTCGAACACCGAGGCCGGGGCGTCGCCGATGCCGCCGACCCGGATATCGCGTTCGGACTCTGATGCCTGCCCGCCGGTGACGAAAGCGTGCGCGACGGCCACGGTGCGGCGCAGCCCCCGGGCGGCGGCGTCCTCCCGGGCCCGCGCCGCCGCGGCGGCCAGCACCGAGGTGTGCGAGCGTTCCGCGCCGAGGTCGGCCATGACCGCGTCGGGCAGCAGGTAGGGAAGGCCGTAGATGCCCACCTGGCCGTGCTCGTCGCTGACGATGACCGGGCGGCCGATGTCCGCCACCGACGTGCGCAGATGAATGCCGGCCGCTTCGCTCAGCCCGGCGCCGAAGCCGAGCCGGATCGGCGAGTCGTGGTTGCCGCTCGTGATCACCATCGGGATGTGTTCCCGCGCGAACGCCAGCAGGGTGGCATCGAGCAGCGTGACCGCGTCCGTGGGCGGCACGGCCCGGTCGTACACATCGCCCGCGACCACGACCGCGTGCACCTCATGGCTGACCGCCTGGCTGAGCAGCCAGTCCAGGAAGGCGGCCTGGTACTCCAGCAGGCTGGCACCGTGCAGCGTGCGGCCCAGATGCCAGTCAGAGGTGTGGATCAGTCTCATCGCCGCGCCATCGACTCCGGGAAAGGTCAGTGCCGGTCGGGATCGAGCCACTCGGACGTCCCTCATCATGGCGGACAGGAGCGACAAGTTCGGCTATCCCGGGTCCGCCCGCGTGTCGCGCGGGGAGTGCTACAACTGGCCGACGGCGGTTACGTGCAGAACGGCTACGCCGGCTTCGTCGGAGGCGGCCAGGTCTGCTTCGGCGCTGATGCCCCAGTCGTGATCGCCTGCCGGGTCGTCGAAGATCTGCCTGAGCACCCAGCGGTCCGGCCGCATGTCGATGATCAGGAGAGCCGGGCCGCGCGCGTCGCCGCCGGTGCCGATCTCGTCGTGCTCCTCGAAGTAGGGCTCGATCGCGTCGGCCCAGGCATCCGCGTCCCAGCCGTCCTCGCCGTCGAGCGCGCCGAGTTCCTCGTAGTGGCCGAGCGCGGCCATCTCGACCCGGCGGAACAGCGCGTTGCGCACGAGCACCCGGAACGCGCGGGTGTTGGAGGTCACCGTGGGCGGCCGGGTCTCCCGGACCGCGGCCAGGTCGCCGACCGGATTGCGGAGCCGCTCCCATTCGTCGATGAGGCTGGAGTCGACCTGGCGGACCAGTTCGCCGAGCCACTCGATGAGGTCGATCAGCTCCTCGGTCTTGGCGTCCTCCGGCACGGTCTGCCGGACCGCCTTGTAGGCGTCGGCCAGGTAGCGCAGCACCAGTCCCTCGGACCGGGACAGCCCATAGAACCCGACATACTCCACGAAAGTCATCGCCCGCTCATACATGTCACGGACGACGGACTTCGGCGCGACCGCGTAATCCGCGACCCACGGGTGACCACGCCGGTAGATGTCGTAGGCGGCGTCAAGCAGATCGGCCAGCGGCATCGGGTAGCTGACCGCCTCCAGCAGTTCCATCCTCGCCTCGTACTCGACGCCGTCCGCCTTCATCTGGGCGACGGCCTCGCCGCGCGCCTTGAACTGCTGAGCGGACAGCACCTGCCGCGGGTTGTCCAGCGTCGCCTCGATGACGGACAGCACGTCCAGCGGGTAGCCCGGGGATTCCCGGTCGAGCAGTTCGATCGCGGCCAGCGCGAACGGCGACAGCGGCTGGTTGAGCGCGAAATCGAACTGGAGGTCCACGGTGAGCCGGACCCAGCGGCCGTCGGCGTCCGGTTCGGCCAGCCGCTCCACCACGCCGCCGGCCAGCAGCGCGCGGTAGATCGCGATGGCCTGGTGGATGTGCCGCCGCCGCGCGGCGGCGTCGTCGTCGTTGTCGGTCAGCAGGTGCCGCATGGCGGCGAATGCGTTTCCCGGCCGGGCGATCACGTTGAGCAGCATGGCGTGGCTGACCGTGAAGCTCGATGTCAAGGGCTCAGGCTCGGCCGCGACCAGCCGCTCGAAGGTGGGCCGGCCCCAGGAAACCATTCCCTCGGGCGGCTTCTTGCGGACGACCCGGCGCCGCTTCTTCGGATCGTCACCCGCCTTGGCCAGGGCCTTCTCGTTCTCCACCACGTGCTCGGGGGCCTGGACGACCACGGTGCCGGTGGTGTCGTACCCGGCCCGGCCCGCCCGGCCGGCGATCTGATGGAACTCGCGGGCCTGCAGCAGCCGGGTCCTGGTCCCGTCGTATTTCGACAGCGCGGTGAACACGACCGTGCGGATGGGCACGTTGATGCCCACCCCCAGGGTGTCCGTCCCGCAGATGACCTTCAGCAGGCCGGCCTGGGCCAGGGTCTCCACCAGCCGCCGGTATTTCGGCAGCATCCCAGCATGGTGCACCCCAATGCCGTGCCGGACCAGCCGGGACAGGGTCTTGCCGAAACCGGCCGTGAACCGGAAGTTGCCGATCGTCTCGGCGATGGCGTCCTTGTCCGCCCGGCTGCTGACGTTGATGCTCATCAGCGCCTGGGCCTGCTCCAGCGCTGCCGCCTGGGTGAAGTGGACGACATAGACCGGCGCCTGATGGGTGCTGAGCAGTTCCTCCAGGGTCTCGTGCAGCGGCGTGAGCACGAAGGTGAAGATCAGCGGCACTGGGCGCTGCACGGAGTGGACCACCGCGGTGGGCCGACCGGTCCGCCGGGTCAGGTCCGCCTCGAACCGGCTGACGTCGCCCAGGGTCGCCGACATCAGCACGAACTGCGCGCGGGGCAGCTCGATCAGCGGGACCTGCCACGCCCAGCCGCGGTCCGGGTCGGCGTAGTAATGGAACTCGTCCATCACCACCTGGCCGACGTCCGCGGCCGCCCCGTCCCGCAGCGCGATGCTGGCCAGCACCTCCGCGGTGCAGCAGATGATCGGCGCTCCGGCGTTGACGCTGGCGTCCCCGGTCATCATGCCGACCTGGGACGGGCCGAACGCGTCGCACAGCGCGAAGAACTTCTCCGACACGAGAGCCTTGATCGGCGCCGTGTAGAACGTGCGCTGGCCGGCGGCCAGGGCGGCGAAATGCGCTCCGGCCGCGACCAGGCTCTTACCGGAGCCGGTCGGGGTGCTCAGGATCACGTTCGCCCCCGAGACGACCTCGATCAGGGCCTCTTCCTGATGCGGGTACAGCGCCAGTCCCTGCTGTTTCGCCCAGCCGGCGAACGCCTCGAAGACAGAATCAGGATCCGGCGTTGCGGGCAGCAGGTCCGTCAGCCGGCTCGCGCACATGACATTGACAATAGGTGCCGGCCTGACCCGGTCAGCCCGCCCCGCCACCGCCCGGTTCCATCACAGGAAGACCAGGCGGATGGCGAGGACCAGAAGGACCAGCGCGAGGGCGAGCACCGCCCTGGGGACCAGGGATTTCTCGTAGGACACCGCCGTGTTGATCTCGTCGGCGAACGACGGGGCCGACGGGCCCGCGGCCGGGAACGCGGCCCCGCCTTCGAGCAGCTCTGATGGGACGGCGGCGGCGCCGGGCTGTCGTGGCCGTGGCGGCCGGGGCGGCTGATCGGGCTGGCTGATCATACGGGTGCCGCCACCTTGCCGGTCTTCACGGTCTTGTCCCAGTGCATGTCGGCCCCCCGGAACTCCTGCACATACGCGGCGGTCGTGATGGCACACAGCAGGGGCCCGTAGCCGCCGACATAGATGAGGATCGGGCAGAGGATCTTGCCCAGCCGGTGCGGCTCGGCCACCTTGGCCAGGTAGGCGACGCCCATGCAGCCCATCAGCCAGATATACGCGAACAGGACGAGACCGCGAATCCAGCCGGGGGTCAGCTCGATGCCGGCGACGCTGAGGAGTTTGTGGCCCAGCCAGCCCAGCGGCCTGGGCAGCACCGCGGTGACCAGGATCACCAGGTTGATGGCGCCCGGGAACATGATCGCCTGACGCCAGGTTCGCTTCCCCACGGCGGGGTCGATGAACAGGGCCAGGGCGGTGATGAACACATAGGTGACCACGTTCGTGATCCACAGGAAGCGGAAGGCGGCGAACGCGAGCTTGAAGTTGAGGAAGTACAGGGCGATCAGCGACGCCGAGGCCGCGACCATGAAGACCGGCAGCAGCAGGAGCGAGAACCAGATCAGGCCGAAGACGATGCCGCCGAGGTGGTTGTCCGGCTGCCGCCGGAACCAGACATCCTTGAACATCCTGCTGACCTGGACGTTGCCGCGGGCCCAGCGCAGCCGCTGCTTCCAGAGCGCGACAATGCCGCCCGGTTCCTCGGCCCACACGACGGCGTGCGGCTCGAAGACGACGCTCCGCCCGGCGCGCTGGGTCCGGAACGTGGTGACCGTGTCCTCGGCCAGCGTGGTCGTGTCGATCCGGCCGCCGACCGCCATCATGTTTTCCCTGGAGTGCAGCTGAGCGCCGCCGGCCAGGCAGGCGATGACGCCGAGCACATCCTGGCTCCGGCGGCCCGCGGCCTGGGCGGTGATGTACTCGTAGCCGATGAACCGGGTCATGTAGTTCCCGGGCTGGCTGCCTTCCTTGATGTAGCCCGTGACCGAGCCGACCGTGGGATCGGCCAGGTGCCGGGTCATGTGCCGCAGCGAGTCCGCCACGTAGATCACGTCGGCGTCCATGATCAGGACGGCCTGCATCCAGTCGTCGGCGAGGATAACGCTGAGGCCGTGGTTGAGGGTCGCGGCCTTGCCCTCGCCGCCCTTGTCCCGGCGCAGGTGGAAGACGTTCCCCGGGTACTCGGCCGCCTTCGCCTGGACCACCTGGGGCGTGCTGTCGGTGCTGGCGTCGTCCACCACGAAGATCCGCAGCGAGTCAAGGGGGTACTCCAGCATCATGAGGCGGTCGATCGACGCCCCGATGACCAGGTCCTCGTTCCACGCGGGGATCAGGATGGCCGTGCGCGGGAACCAGGGCAGGCATTGGTCATAGTGCAGCTTGCGCCAGTGGAACGCGACGAGGATGAACTGGTAGTTGGCGACCACCAGGGGAAGCGCGCCGATCAGCACGAACACCACGAGGATCCACTGCAGGCCGGCCAGGAATGCCGCCATCACGGCATCACCCCCGCGAAGGCGCTCTCGACGATATGCCCGACCGACGCGTAGACCCCGATGTCGCGGCAGTGGTGGCTGTCGGTGCTGGCCACCAGCGTCACCCCGGCATCCGCGAACGCCCGGACCGTGCGGGCCGAAGGGCACGCCCACTTCTCGTTCACTTCCAGCAGGGCGCCGGCCCTCCGGGCGCGGCGCGCGAGGTGGCCGATCGCCCGGTCCGGCACAGCGGACTCGTCCACTCCCATCTTGGGCAGGATGCTGAACAGGTGAGCAAGCTGGGACTGCCCGGCGACCTGCAGGGCGTTGCCCGTCGCCTCGATCAGGCCGTCGATCACCTCACCTACGGTGGCCTCGCCGCTGGCGATCGCCTCGCGCATCACCCGGGGATGGACCGGCCCGAGGTCACCGGGAAACTGGTGATCAGCGATCAGGATGATGTCGGCCCCGGCGCAGCCGTCGGGCAGGTCCAGCGCCCCGGCCCGGTCCAGGATCTTGGCCTCCAGCCCGGCCAGCACGTCGAGCCCGGGCACCGGGCGCAGCGCGGCCACGGCGGCCAGGAACGCCGGCACCCACGGCGTGTCGCGGCGGACGTGGTCAGCCAGGCACAGCGTGCGCAGCCCGCGCGCCCGGGCGGCGGCCACGTTCTCGGCCAGGGTGCTCTGCGCGTCGTCGGAGAACGTCGAGTGAACGTGGTAGTCCTGATCCAGCCGGATGCCACTGGTCACGCGGTCACCTTTTCGACCTCGCTCAAGTCGATGAAGCGCTCCTCGAGGTACCGGACCATGGCTATCTCCCGGAAGTCAGCATGATCGGGCAGCGGCCGGCCACGGAGCGAGTCCAGGGCCATCCGGGGCATGTCAACGCCGCTCGCCACCGTCAGTGGCAGGGTCCCGGGCACGCGCGGGTTCACTTCCAGCAGCGCGGGGCGGCCCGCCGTATCCCGGCGGGCCTGCACATTCGCGATGAATGTCAGGCCGGTGGCGGTGACAACGGCCGCGCCGAACTGCTCGAGCTCAGCGTCGCGGATGGTACGGCCGGCTACCGAGACGCCGGAATCCACCCTGGCCCGCAGTCTCGGCACCGACGCGACCACATGCCCGTGCGCGTCGGCGAGCACATCGATCGAGTACTCCTCGCCGGGGAGGAATTCCTGAAGCAGGAAGTCGGCGGATCGCTCCAGGGCGGTGAGGGCCTCGCTGGACTCCACGATGGAGATGTCCCGCGAGCCGCTTCCGGTCCGGGGCTTGACCACGACCGGGTAGAGCCAGGAACCAGGGTCGATGGCCTCGTCGAAGCACTCGGTGCGGGGCACCCGGACCTGCCCGGCGCAGCACCGGGCCAGGGCGAGCTTGTCGAGCGTGACGTCCAGCGCCGGCCCGGGTGCGAGCAGCAGGGCTATCCCGGCATCGGCGAATTCCGCGCGGGTCCTGTCCAGCGGCCGCAGTTCGGAGTCAACCGTGGGAACGACAATGGTCACCCCCATCGCCACGCAGCGGGCCAGCAGTGCCCCCGCGAAGCCCGGGTCGAGGCCGGCCGGGATCAGCGTCCGCGAATCGGGCGGGACCAGGTACAGCCCGGCCGCCCAGGCATCCATGTCGGCCGCAACAAGCTCCACCGATGGGTCGGCGCGCAGGGATTTCATCACGGAGACAGCGGCCGGGCCGCCTGCGCCGGTCACCATGACCCGTACCTGCCGCTCGGGAACATCACGATGTGACACTGTGCACCTCCGGAGTGGAATCCGCATCTGCGGCTGGGCGGGCGGAAAACCCGGCGCCGTTGCCGTTTCCGTTGCCGTTGCCGTTGTTGTTGTTGTTGCTGTTGCCGGGGCTGGCCGCCTGGCCCCCGCCAGGCGCGCTGACCGGCTGGCCGCTCACCGCCGAATCCCGGACCACCTCGAAGGCCTCGGCGTACCGCCCGCCACCGAACCGCGACCAGTAGCGGGCCGTGGATTGGATCAGGTCCGGCTCCAGGTAGGCCCGCACCTCGACCTGGGAGGCAAACGCATTGATGGCCTGGAGCTTGCGCTCCACATGGTCGTCGATGTTCACGAAGCGGGTGGGCCGGAAATCCACGGTGGCCGACGGGGACTGGAAGCAGTACACGCGGCCGATGTCCCGCACCGCCACCATGGCGGCCCGGTAGGTGTTGCGATGGTCCTGGTGGACGTCATGAAACGAATGCGTGTAGATCACGGTCGGCCGCAGGGACTCGACGACCCGGCTGATGACGCTGATCGTCGGGTCGCTCTCCGAGATGCTGGTGTCCTGCAGGTCGTCGAGGTACAACGTGGCGCCGAGCACCAGCGCCGCCAGTTCGGACTCGCCCGCTCGGGTCGTCTCCGTGCCACCGCGGGCGCCCCGGCTCAGGGTCAGGATCGAGATTTCGTGTCCCATGGCGCGATGGGCGAGCAGCGAGCCCGCCGCGCCGATCTCGACGTCGTCGGGATGCGCGCCGATCGCGAGCACGCTCTGCCGGGCGGCCAGGCGGGCGGCGCGTCCCTTGGCGATCAGCGCGGTGACGGTGGCGAGCAACTGATCCGGCCGTACCGGTTTCTGCAGGAACTCATCAGCGCGGCTGCGCAGCGCGCCGACGGCGTAATCGATCGTTGGGTGAGCGGTCATCACGGCCACCGGGAGGTCCGGGGCCACCCGGCGCAGCACCTCCAGCAACTCGATGCCCGTCATGCCCGGCATCTCCACGTCCGTCAGCACCAGATCCCAGGTTTCCGCACTGGCGCGGGCCAGCGCGACAGCCGGGTCGGGGGTGTGCGTGACGTCGAAGCCGCCACTCTCGCTCAGCACATGGGTCAGGAACCGGGCGGTCACGAGATCGTCTTCGACGACCAGGATCCGTCCCGGCCCCACATCACGTTCGATGCTGGTCATGCGCCCACTTCCAGTTCCCGCAAGCACGCGCAGAATGACGCTTTCGCTTGCAATGAGCTATCAATTAGTTACAGTACGTTATTTTCCCTGGCAGGCGCCATGGGTGGTCAGTCCCGGGACCGCCCGGGAGAGTGCCGTGGGCGAGGTTTACCCGGCCGGTCACGGCCTGACCGGCAGGCACACGCTGAAGGTCGTCCCGGTGCCCGGGGTGTTCGCCACCTCGACATGCCCGCCGTGCAGCTCAGCGATGGCCTTGACGACCGACAGACCCAGGCCCGACCCTGGCGCGCCCGCGGCCCTCGCGTTTGAGGCACGGAAAAAGGGGTCGAAGATCTGGTCCAGTTCCCCCGGCGGGATACCGATACCAGAGTCCGCGACGTCTATCCGCCACTCACTGTCGCGGTACGCCGCGGTCACCCGGACGGTCCCGCCGGAACTGGTGAACTTGACGGCGTTGCAGATCAGGTTGTCAGCCAGCTGCCGGAGCCGCAGCCGGTCCGCTCGCAGCGGCGGGCCTTCCTGTACCGAGCAGTCAAGCCCGACGCCACGGGAGGCCGCAGCCAGGCTGGCCGCGCGAACCGCATCCGCCAGCACCTCGCGGACCAGCACCGGGACCGGTTCGAGCGGGATGGCCGCGGTCTCGATCCCGCTGAGCAGAACAAGATCACCAACGAGCTGGGTCAGCCGCTCGGCGTTGCTCTGAACCACGTCCAGGTACCCGGCGGAGTCTGCCGACAAGCTCGGCCGGTCGCCGGCGATCAGCTCCGCGGACGAGACGATCGACCTCAGCGGCGCGCGCAGCTCATTCGACACGGTGGCCAGGAACTGCGTCTTGAACTCGTCGACCTGCCGCAGCCTGTCATTCTGCTCGGACAGCCTGGCCTGCGCATGCTCAGCCGCCTGGCGGGAGCCAAGCTCGGCCTCAAGCCGCCGCTCGCTCTGCTCTTCGAGCGCCGCACGCTTGGACACGTCCCAGAGCATCCACAGATCGCCCCGGTACCGCCTGTCCACGAAAACCGGCCAGTAGTCGCCCCCGATGGTCCGGCCGTCGGCGCACGCGATCTGCAGGCCAGCGACCCGCTGCCGGTCCACCCGGTACTGCGTGATTCGCGCGACGACCTCGGCCGGATCTGTGAAAATGCCCTCGACCCGGCTCAGCAGCCCAGCCGCCGTGCCCCCGATGAGCTCGTTGACGGGGTCCTGCAGGCCGAAGATCTCGCACAGGCTCTGGTTGAGCTGAATGATCACGTTCTGCTCATCGACGAAGAGCACACCGGGGATCGCGGCAACGATCAGGCTGTTCAGCCGCTCGGTCTGATCCGCGAGGCTGCGGAGCGCGGCCCGCTCGGCGGCCAGCAGCCGGAAGCTCTCCTCCTCCGCTCGTTTGCGGGCCGACACGTTGGTCAGCGCGACCAGGAATCCCGCTGGCTGGCCATCTCCGTGCGGGAGCGCGGCGACGGCCGCGTGCACCCACAACTGCGGGCCCCCGTTGGGCCGCAGGCGGCAGTCAGTGCGCAACTCGGCGCCCTGGGCCCGGGACCGGGCCCATTCCTGCGCTACCTTCCCGGCATCATCGGGGTGGACCATCTTCATCCACGAGCTGCCGGTGAAGTCGTCCGGGGTCCCACCGCCGAGCACGCACCAGCGCTCGTTGACATAGCTGCACACGCCGCCGCGGTCAGTCCGGGCGATGCCCACCGGGGCCAGCCCGGACAGCAGCCGGAAGCGGGCGTCGCTGGCCGCGAGGGCGGCGTTGGCCCGCTTCAGCTCGCTGACATCACGCAGGTAACAGCAGAAGAACGCGTTGCCGCCGACCATCAGCGGCAGCGGGGTGAGCTCCACCATCAGTTCGCTGCCGTCGGCGAGCAGCACCGGCAACTCCATCGTGCCGACGAATTCCCTCCGCTCCCCGGTGCGCAGGAACAGGTCGGTTTCCGCCATGAACCGCGCATGATCCCGATCCGGGATGAGCACCGAGCGGATGTCCTGGCCGATCATCTCCGCGCGCGCCCGGCCAAGCAGCGTTTCCGCCGCCGCGTTGAACACCAGGATGCGCCGCTCCGCGTCCGCTATGACCACCGCATCCGGGGACACCTCGATGAGCGCCCGGGTGACCTCCTCGCGTTCGGCGAGGTCCACGATGTCGGTGGCGCGGCGGAACTGCGCGGCGATGACCGCCACGAGGGCTCGCGCTGTCGATTGCGTTTCCGCGGTCCACTGGGCGCTGCGGCCGAGCAGGACGAGCACGCACGAGGGACGCCCGGCGACCGGTTCCGCGACGGTCACCAGCACGCTCTCGCGCTCCGCGTCCGGCTCCCGGCTGCCGTTGCCATCCGCCTGCGCGGCAGCCACGCGGCCCGGGCCGGCCGGGGCCAGCTGGGCCCGGAAGCACCCCCCGGCGATGGTCATCTCCGGGTGCTGCCCCATGAGGGCACCGATCTCCGCGAGCAGGGCCACCGCGGCCGCACCGGGCGGATGGGCCGCGAGGACGGCCAGCAGCTCCCCCGCCCTGGGCCGCAGGGCCAGGGCGGCCCGCCCGCCGAAGGCCGCAGCGAACCGCTCAAGCACGGCGGGCAGGCCCTCGAACCTCAGGTCGTCACGGAGCGCCTTGTCGACCGCGAACTCGACCACGGCGACCGGTGACATGCCAGGTCGCCTGGCCTCGACAGCCGGACGCGTGCGCGACTTAGCCAGGGATTCCCCCAAATCTCGGCCATGGTCTCTACACTCAGTAACATATCAGTTACTATCTGCCGTACCGATCATGGGAGAACGAGTACCTTACCGACCGCGCCGGCCTCCGCGGCATGATGCGCGGCCACGATGTCATCCAGCGCGAAGCGGTGGGCGGGCAGCTCGGTGAGCGCCCCCGCGGACAGTGCGGCGGTGATATCGCTGGCCGCGTGGTCGAGAGCGGGCCGCGGGACCGCGTACAGCAGGATGAACCGCAACACCACGTTGGCGGTCATGCAGGCCCGCACGGGCAGGACGGGATCGGCAGCTTCGGCCGCATAGGCGACGATGACGGTACCCGGCCGGGACACGGCCAGGTCGAGTTGCAGGTTGGCGCCAAGGGCCACCTCGATCACCCGGTCGACGTGCTGGGTTACCGACCGGACCTGGTCAGTCGCACCGGGATCGGAGTAGATGACCACATGGCCGGCCCCCGCCTGCTGGGCCATGTGTGCCTTGGCCGGGCCGCTGGCCGTCGCGATGACGTGGGCCGCGTCAGCCCAGACGGCGAATTCGATGGCGAAGTGCCCGACCGCCCCGGCACCGCCCGCGACGAGCACGGCCTGCCCGGCCACCGGCCCGTCGGCGAACAGGCAGCGGTGCGCGGTCATAGCCGGGACGCCGAGGCTGGCGCCCAGTTCGAAGGAGATACCGTCCGGCAGGGGAACTGCCTGGCGCTCGGGCAGCACCGTCCACTCGGCGGCGGTCCCCCAGCGGCGCCCGGCCGCGGCCAGCCAGACCCACACCCGCTGGCCGACCCGGCCCTGGTCCACGCCGGGTCCCACCGCGTCGATCACCCCGGCGCCATCCTGGTGCGGGATCTGGAAGCCGTCGATGGGGCGCGGGGTGGCCCCGCTGCGGGATTTGTAGTCCGTCGGGTTGACCCCCGAGACATGCACCCTGACCCGGACCTCACCGGGCCCAGGCTCGGGCCGCTCGACGTCCACGACGTGCAGCACCTGCGCGGCAGGCCCGTGCTGGTCATAGATAGCGGCTTTCACGCCTCTGCCTCCCGGGTCTCCGGCTGCCGTCCATTAGGGCGTGTCCCGCACCCTAGTACGCCACCGTGATCCGGCGCCGGATGGCGTTGCCCTTCTCCAGCTCGTCCACGAATCCGGCCGCGTAGTCGGGGATGCTGATCCGGCTCTGCCCCGCGGCGTCCACCAGGAGCTGGTCCCCGCCCACCCGGTACGTTCCCGTGCGCTCACCTGGCTGGATGACCGCCGCCGGGCTGACATAGGTCCAGTCCAGGTCGGTGATGGTGCGGTAGATGTCCAGCGCCGCCGCCTGGCCGAGCGCGTTCGGCTTCCACAATTCAGGGAAGCCGGGGCCATCGACGACCCGCTGGCCCGGCGCCGCCTCAAGGCTGCCCGCGCCGCCGAGTATCAGCAGGCGCCGGACACCCGCCGTGCGCAGTCCCTCGACAAGACCGTGCGCCGGGCCGCTGAACGCGCCGTCCGGGACCGCGGCGCCTGGCTTCGGGCCGATGGCCGCGACGACGGCATCCTGGCCCTGGGCGAGCGCGGCGACCGTCGCAGCGTCGGCCGCGTCGCCCGGCAGCACCGGAACGCCAAGATTTTCGACCTGGCGGCCGCTGCGGCTGGCCGCGGTGACGGCGTGCCCGCGCCGCAGCAGTTCCGCGGTAATGGCCCGCCCGATGGTGCCACTGGCCCCGAACACCAGAACCTTCATCGCTCACTCCCGGGAGATCATCATGGGCGTCCGCCGCCATAGTGACACGGGCGGGGGGAGCTGCGCACAGCTCCCCCCGCCCGTGAACCCTGGCCCCTGGACCGGCCCCCCGGCCGCCAGCGCGGCCCAGATCCTGCGGGCACCTCAGTGCCCCCGCGCCACCTCAGGCCTTGAGGACCGCCTCGATCTCCAGGTGGATCGTGATCTTGTCAGCGACGACCACGCCGCCGTTCTGCATCGGGGCGCTGAAGTTCACGCCGAAGTCGCGCCGGTTGATCTCCGTGGTCGCGGTGAAGCCGGCCCGGGTGCCGCCGAAGGGGTCCGGCCCGAAGCCGTTGAGCTCGAGCGCGAGCGGCACCTGCTTGGTCACGCCCTTCAGGGTGAGGTCACCGTCCACGACAAACCCGTCGCCGTCGGCGCGGACGCCCGTCGACCGGTAGGTCATGGTGGGGTAGGTCTCCACCTCGAAGAAGTCCGCCGACCGGATGTGGTCGTCGCGCTGCTCAGCGCCCGTCTCGATGGAGGCGAGGTCGATCTCGGCGGTCACCGAGGAGTCCACCGGGTTCTCGGCGGTGACGAGCTCACCGGAGAACGTCTTGAACTTGCCCCGGACCTTGCTGACCATCATGTGCCGGACAGCGAAGCCGACCTCGGAGTGGATGGGGTCGATCGTCCAGGTACCGGCTATGTAGCCGGGAATAGTGGCGGTATCTGAGCTAGTCGTCATAGTGATACTCCCATCCTTCATATTTGAGTTCTCAACGAGTGTCACGCTCACCCTAACATGGTCAAGCGCTCAACTATTCCGGGTACCCTGTGAGCGTGACCACACCTGAGCCGCGCTGGCTTACCGCCGGGGAACAGGCCGCCTGGCGAGCCTTCCTCGACGCATGCCAGGAACTCTTCGGCGCGGTGGAGGCCCAGCTGCAGCACCAGGAGGGAATCCCGCATACCTACTACGAGATCCTGGTGCGGCTGTCCGAGGCGCCGGGCCGGTCGCTGCGGATGAGCCAGCTGGCCCAGGCGTCAGCCTCCAGCAAGAGCCGGGTGTCGCACGCCGTGGCGCGGCTGGAAGGGCGCGGCTGGATCCGCCGGGTCAACTGCCCTACCGACCGCCGGGGCCAGATCGCTGAGCTTACCGAGGCCGGTTACGCGGCCCTCAGCGCGGCCGCACCCGGGCACGTCGAGCAGGTCCGCCGGTCCCTCTTCGACGTGCTCACGCCCGAGCAGGTCAGTCAGCTGGCCGAGATCAGCACCGCGATCCTGGCCGCCGGGGACTGCGGCCCGCGCGCCGCCTCCGAAGACGCCGCGCAGGCCGGCGCAGTACCACCGCGCTGAACCTGGGTCACTAGGATCACGGGCATGGAGCAGCGGACTGCAGGCCGGATCGGCAGGCCCGTCTCGGTGATCGGGCTGGGTACCTGGCAGCTTGGCGCCGACTGGGGCCAGGTGGACGAGAAGGACGCGCTGGCCGTGCTGGACGCGGCCGTCGAGTCCGGGGCGACGTTCCTGGACACCGCCGACGTCTACGGTGACGGCCGCAGCGAGCAGCTGATCGGCCAGTTTCTGGCCCGCCCGGGCGGATCGCCGGTCATGGTCGCCACCAAGATGGGCCGCCGGGTGCCGCAGGACCCAGCCGCGTACACCTTGGAGAACTTCCGTTCCTGGACCGACCGGTCCCGGGCCAACCTCGGCGTGGACGTGCTCGACCTGGTCCAGCTGCACTGCCCGCCGACGCCCGTGTTCTCGACCGACGCCGTCTATGACGCACTGGACACGCTCGTCGCCGAGCAGCGCATCGCGGCCTACGGGGTCAGCGTGGAAACCTGCGATGAGGCGCTGGCTGCGATCGCCCGGCCTGGAACGGCCAGCGTGCAGATCATCCTGAACGCGTTCCGGCGCAAGCCGCTGGAGAAGGTGCTGCCCGCGGCCCAGGCCGCTGGTGTCGCCATCATCGCGCGCGTGCCGCTGGCCTCAGGGCTGCTGTCCGGCAAGTACTCCCGCACCTCGACGTTCAGCGCCGATGACCACCGTTCCTACAACCGGCACGGCGAGGCGTTCGACGTCGGCGAGACGTTCTCCGGGGTGGACTATGACGCCGGGGTGGACGCCGCGCAGGAGTTCGCCGCCATCGGGCCGGGCGGCCCCCGCACCGCCCAGGTAGCGCTCC
The DNA here is from genome assembly GCA_964412845.1 of uncultured Streptosporangiaceae bacterium. Taxonomy (GTDB): domain Bacteria; phylum Actinomycetota; class Actinomycetes; order Streptosporangiales; family Streptosporangiaceae; genus JAWWPY01. Next base: position 20,554 of record CAYPQM010000014.1, on the reverse strand, counting down.
GCTGGGTCATCCAGCAGCCCGGTGTCACGACGGTGATCCCGGGGGCCCGCAGCCCGGAGCAGGCCCGGCAGAACGCGGCCGCCGCGGCGCTGCCGCCGCTGACCGACGCCGAGCTCGGCGCGATCGAGGACCTCTACGACCGGCGCATCCGCGCCCTGGTCCACGACCGCTGGTAGTCCCGCCCGCACTGGCAGCCGTTCCCCGGCATCCCGGGCCGGGTCAGGTCCGTCGATCCGGGAGCGCTCAGCGCTCCTCAGCCACGTCGTCCCGCCTGCCCGCCATCAGCCGGGCGATCTCCGCGGGGCCCGGGCCCGGCTCGCCGCGCAACCCGTCCAGCGCCCCGGCCTGATCCTCGGGGCGGCGGTTCTGGCTGAGCTTGTGCTTGGCCTCCACCGTGGCGATGGTGAGTTCCACGCCCACGATGGCGCGCAGCTGCCCGTCGATGAACTCGGCCGGGGCGTCCGTCACCGCCCACGGCCGCGGCCGGGAATCCTCGTGCCGGCGGGTGAGCCGGGTCACCACGTCACGCAGCCACTCCGGTTCACGGTGCACGGTAAGCGGGCCGGTGAAATGCACCGAGACGTAGTTCCAGGTGGGCACCATCCGGCCGTGCCGCTCGGTGCTCGGGTACCAGGATGGCGACACGTACGCCTGCGGCCCGTGCACGATCGCCAGGGCCATGGTGCCTGGGGCCACCGACTGCCATTGGGGATTGGCCAGCGCCAGGTGGCCGAGCAATCGCCCGTGCTCCCCTGCGGCCTGATCCCAGATCACCGGGATCAGGCTGGCGACCGGCTTGCTCCCATCGAACGTGACCAGATCCGCCGCACCGACGGCATCGACGAAGGCCACGACGTCCGCGACGTCCGCAGCCAGGAAATGGCGTGGCAGATACACCTCTATGACCCTACGCATTTTCCTGGACCGCCAGGTTCCGGGGCCGCATCAGTTACCACCAGTTACGATGAAGTTACAAGGGGGCACATGACGAACCGGAGGGTCTGGCTCGCTACTTTCGCGACGCTTGCGCTCGCAGCAGTGCTGTTCGCGCTGCACCTGGCCCGGGGAACCCCTCCTACCGCGGTGGCTTACGACGGCTCCGGGGCGGTTGGCGCGCTGGTTATCATGAACCGCAACGGAACGGTCAACCGTGCCTTCTGCACGGCCAGCGTGGTCAGCAGCCCGGCCGGGAACCTGATCCTCACCTCAGCGCACTGCCTGGGCCGCGTCCCGGTCAGCGCCATGGCCTTCGTCCCCGGCTACCGCGGTAGCTCCGACCAGGCCCCGTCCGGGGTGTGGCGGGTGACCGCGCAGACGTTCCCGCCGCACTGGTTCCCGGGCGGCAACATCAACCTCGACTTCGCCTTCCTCACCGTCCACGGTGACGTGCAGGCGAAAGCGGGCTCCGAGGCCCTCGGCAGCAGTTCGCCGGTTCCCGCATCGGTGCAGGTGATCGGCTACACCGTAGCCGGGGATCCGGTCACCTGCACCCGGCCGCCCACCACGATCACCGCCGCCGGGCACCGCCAGCTCAAGTTCAGCTGCGGCGGGTACGACGCCGAGGCCAGCGGCGGCCCGTTCCTGGTCAACGTCAGCGCCACGACCGGCAATGGCACGGTCATCGGGGTGGTCGGCGGCTACCAGCAGGGCGGGGACACGCCTGCCATCTCCTACTCCAGCCCCTTCAGCGCGGACATCGAGGCCGTCTACCACATGGCCTTGCACCCCCCGCCCATGGCTGTCCCGTACCAAGGCCACGGGGCGGTGGGTGCGCTGGTCATCATGAACCGCAACGGAACGGTCAACCGTGCCTTCTGCACGGCCAGCGTGGTCAGCAGCCCGGCCGGGAACCTGATCCTCACCTCAGCGCACTGCCTGGGCCGCGTCCCGGTCAGCGCCATGGCCTTCGTCCCCGGCTACCGCGGTAGCTCCGACCAGGCCCCGTCCGGGGTGTGGCGGGTGACCGCGCAGACGTTCCCGCCGCACTGGTTCCCGGGCGGCAACATCAACCTCGACTTCGCCTTCCTCACCGTCCACGGTGACGTGCAGGCGAAAGCGGGCTCCGAGGCCCTCGGCAGCAGTTCGCCGGTTCCCGCATCGGTGCAGGTGATCGGCTACACCGTAGCCGGGGATCCGGTCACCTGCACCCGGCCGCCCACCACGATCACCGCCGCCGGGCACCGCCAGCTCAAGTTCAGCTGCGGCGGGTACGAGGCCGAGGCCAGCGGCGGCCCGTTCCTGGTCAACGTCAGCGCCACGACCGGCGACGGCGCAATCGTCGGGGTCATCGGCGGCTATCAGCAGGGCGGGGACACGCCTGCCGTCTCCTACTCCAGCCCCTTCAGCGCGGGCGTCTTGGCTCTTTACCACAGGCTGGCCAGGAACGGCTAGCGGCCGGACAGGCCGGCGATGCCTCCCGCACCGCGGCGGGGGTCAGGGAGCAGGTCGCCCTCGGCCGTGGCTATCCTGGGTGCAACGCGCTGACGGAGACGAGTAGCCCGGGATCACGCGAGCGGAAGAGAGCCGCCGGAAGCTGGGAAAGCGGCCTCGCGCCCCAGGTCAAGACCCTCCTGAGTGCGGGGAGGAACGGCCGCAGGTCCGACGACGGCCCCATGCCCCGCCGGCCAGCCCCCGTGACCGGGCCGAACGAGGCGTCCGCCGGTCACGGCGGCCGCGAAGGTGCGGTGGCACCGCGAGTTACCCTTCTCGCCCGCACTCCCAAGGGATCGCGCATCCCGACGAGGAGTGTGATGATCTCTCGCATCCTGGCGGCCGACCTGCCGTCGCATATCAGCGAATCCGTGACGATCGCGGGCTGGCTGCACCGTAAGCGCCAGCTCAAGTCGGTGACGTTCCTGATCATCCGGGACCGCTCAGGCCTCGCCCAGGTCGTCCTGCCCGCCGATGACCCCGCCGCGGCCGCCGCGCCACCCGAGGAGACCGTGATCGAGGTCAGCGGGACGGTCACCGCCAGCGACCAGGCGCCCGGCGGAGTCGAGATCACCGGGCCCGCGCTCACCGCGCTGTCCGGCCCAGCTGCGCCGCCGCCGTTCGACCTCTACCGGCCCGCGGTCCCGGCGAGCCTGCCCGTCATCCTGGACAGCGCGCCCACCTCGCTGCGGCACCCGCGGCTGCGTGCCCCGTTCGAGATCTCTGCGGCCAGCGTCGCGGGCTTCCGGGCCGCCCTGGACGGCATGGGCTTCACCGAGATTCACACGCCGAAGATCGTGCCGTCCGCGACGGAGTCGGGTGCCACGGTGTTCGGCATCGACTACTTCGGCACGCCTGCCTTCCTGGCGCAGTCACCGCAGTTCTACAAGCAGGCCTTGGTTGGCGTGTTCGAGCGGGTCTACGAGGTCGGGCCGGTTTTCCGGGCCGAGCCGCACGACACGGCCCGGCACCTGGCCCAGTACACCAGCCTGGACGCCGAACTCGGCTTCATCGCGGACCATCACGACGTGATGGCCCTACTCCGCGACGCGATCGCAGGCATGCTGGCGGCAGTCAGGGCGCGCGCGGCCGCGGCCGTGCACCTGCTGGGCCTGGACCTGCCCGAGGTCCCGGCGCGGATCCCGGAGATCGACTTCGCCGAGGCCCAGGAACTTATCGCCCGGCGGACGGAGCGGGACCCGCGCGGCGAGCCTGATCTCGCCCCGGAGGACGAGCGCTGGCTGGGTGAGTGGGCGCTGGCTACCCACCGCAGCGAATTCCTTTACGTCACCGGCTACCCGATGGCCAAACGCCCCTTCTACACGCATCCCGATCCGGCCCGGCCCGGCTTCTCGAACGGATTCGACCTGCTGTTCCGTGGGCTGGAACTGGTCACCGGCGGGCAGCGGCTGCACCGGCACGCGGACTACCTGGCCGCTCTCGCCGAGCGGGCCGAGAACCCCGCGCCCTACGCGAGCTACCTCGGCGTATTCGCGCATGGCATGCCACCGCACGGAGGCTTCGCGATCGGCCTGGAACGCTGGACCGCCCGGCTTACCGGCGCCGCCAACATCCGGCAGGCCGCCCTGTTCCCCCGCGACCTGCACCGGCTTAGCCCGTGACGGTGCGCTACGGGAGTAACGGCATTGTTCCGTTTTGCCGTCAAGGTCTCCTTGGGCATTGCTAAATTAGCGTCGCTTCCTGTTGCAGGAGAGGAACGCATGGTGATTCGGGGACGGTGGTTCGACTCGCTGGGCGGGCACCGGTGGTACCTGGCCATCGCGACAACGGCCTGCGTCGCCGCGGCCATCGGCGGCGCGGCGATCTTCCTGCCGCACAGGACTGGGCACCGCCCGCGGGCCCTGGCGGCCGATTGCGGCATCGTGACCTGCACAGCCACCATTCCTCCGTCGGCCATCGCGAGCCCGTCGCTGCGCCCGCAGCCGACGCCCTCCGCCGCGGCGCCGGCGATCAACTTCTCCGCCACCCCGTCGGCCACGTCCGCGCCCCCCGCGACCCTGCGCGCCCAGCGGCCGCCGCCCACCACCGCGCCCGTGCGCCAGGTGCCGGCAGTGACTGTCAGCTACGCGCTCGTCCAGCGCTGGGACGGCGGCTTCCAGGGCCAGTTCACCATCGTCAATCACGGCAGCACGGCCCTGGCCGGATGGGAGCTCCGCGCCGTGTTCCCCGGCGACCAGATCGACAGCGCCTGGGGCTCTGCCTACCAGGCCAGCGGCGACACGCTGGTTCTGGATCCGTCGTTCCCCGCCACGGTCCCCGCCGGAACCAGCCAGTCGATGAACTTCACCGCCGGGGGAAATACGACGAGCCCGGGCGGCTGCACGCTCAACGGCGCCGCCTGCCGGTAATGGCGACCCACTGGTCATAACCGCGGCACCCAACGCCCGGCCGCGGCAGGTAGGGTCGTCACATGATCGACCGGGCCACCCTCGAATCCCTCTCCTCCCATGAGTTGCACGACCGCGCCGTGCACCGGGCCGTGCACCATCTGGACATCGGCTTCCTGTGGGAACTTCTCCGCGCCATTCCGGCGAGCGAGGCGGCGGCCGGCCATGCTGATCACACCTCCGCGGACGTCACCCAGCTGTCGGCGATGATCTCTGACGCGCTGCATTCCGGCGAAGGTGACGCCGCCGAGTCGCTGCGCCCGCTCTACCTGGACTACCTGGAGAAGCACGGCGACTGACCGGGCCGCCCGGCGGCCCCTCCGGCCGCGGGAACGTCGGGCTGCGGATCGTGCCCGTCAGCTCTCCCCGGCCAGCGCCGTGACGCCGTCCGGCATCAGGCACACCTTGTTGCGCCCGGTGGCCTTGGCCTCGGTGAGGGCCGTGTCCGCCGCCCCGATCAAGTCGGCCAGCGTCCGCCGGGATTGACCGGCTGCGGCGACGCCGATGGAGACGGTCAGCCGGAACACGAAGCCCGCATGGCTGCCGTTCTCGATGGCGACCGGCTGCCCGGCAACGTTATCGCGCAGCCGCTCGGTGATCCGCCGGGCCTCGGCTCCCCCGGTCCCCAGGAGCAGGACCGCGAACCCCTCCGCACCGAACCGGCCAATCAGGTCGTGGCCCCGCAAGTTCTCGGTGATGGAGCTGGCGATAACCCGGAGCACCTGGTCACCAGCAGGATGACCCGCCGTGTCGTGCACGCTCGCGAAATGGTCGATGTGCACCAGCGCCAAGGTGAGCGGATCGCTGCCGCGCAGCGCGCGGATGAACTCCACGTCCGCCTCGCGGCGCCAGGCGCCCGCGTTGAGCAAGCCGGTCTTGGCATCGATACGAGCCTGCGCGACCAGTTGCGCGCTCATCATGTAGCGCCGGTACAGCAGCACTGACGGCAACGCGAGCGCCATCAGCACCGGGTTAATGGCGACCACGAGCGCGAGTGAGACCCCGAGGCTAAGCTCGATCAGGTCGGAGGTGATCGCGTCCCGGTTACCGATCAGGTCACGCATATGAGCATCTGAGTCGGCCAGCCTGATCGCCCCCACGAGCAGGCCGTTGTTGATGATCCAGGCCAGTACGCCACCGCCCGCGACCACGCTGGCCCAGGTCAGCACGTGCACCCCGGCCCCGGGCGCAGGCCCGGCGGCCGAGGACGGAACCACATGAAACAGCCAACCGGCACAGCCGTACGCCAGGCTGATGGTGGCGTTGCTGAACACCCGGCGGTAGATGACCAGCCCGGGTGTCCGCCACAGCTTGTACACGAGCAGCGGGACCGGGGCCACCAGGGCATACGCCGGCGGAAGCGTGATGGCTATCGCCAGGTACCAGACCGGCTGCAGGTCCCGGACAATGGCCCCGTGAATCTCCTTGACGGCCCGGGTCGATTCGATGGACACAATGCCGCAGGCCAGCAGGGCGATGAAGACGGCCAACTGAGACGGTGGCCAGCGGGCATGTACCGCAGCCAGCGGAATAACGGCGGCAGCCAGGGCAATGATGCCCAGAAGGTAGCTGCGGAGCGGTTCCTTGAGCGTCCAGACCTGCCAGCCGCGGACGTTCCTGGCCGCACCGTACAGGCTGCCTGCCACCGAACCCTGAAGGCGGAGGGCAGCCATGAGCACTCCCTTAAGGCAGTGACGGCACGGATCCGGCGTAACGGGCGGTAAGGAGCTAATGCCGCATCGTCACAGAATTCCTACGCTTCTGTCAAGACTAGGACACATCGGCCGGTTGGACCTACGGCCGGCGCGGTCAAGGTGCCAACGATGTCACGCGTCCGGACGGCAATCGATGTCTCGCGAGGAGGCAGCTATGCGCAACGAATGGGGCTGACCTGCGCCCGGCCCGAGTCACCTGCACACCGAGCCAGCGGAGGAGCCAGCCATGCGCAACGAATGAGGCTGATAGCACGGGCGTCCCGGATCCAGGCACTGCGACCGGGCCAGCTCAGGCGCCCGGCGGTGGCGCCCGCTGGCGCCGGAGCGGCGGTCCCGGCAACTGCCGAGGCAGTGCCGGGACCGCCGCTCAGGCTGAACCTCAACTACCGCTGACCCAGGCACCGACGGCCTGGCTGGGGCCTGGCCGGTCACGGGTTCGGCGGCCAGCGGAGGGCTACTGCTCGGCAGGCGGTGGCAGGGGCGGTGCGACGGCCCTGGCCCGCGGCCCGGACGATGCCCAGCCGGCCCGCGACGAACCCCGGTTGAGCATCTGGTCGATCGCCGCCCCGACCCCGCCGTCCTCGTTGATCAGCCGGCGCAGCACCAGGAAAAGCGCGGGAACCGCCCAGATGTCGCCGCAGACCCACAGGATCGCCGCGCCGATCTGCTGGTCGGCGTACGGCGGCAGGGTCACCCCGGGCACGTGCGCGTACGCCGAGTACCACGACACCTGCGTGAAGATGCTCATCGACATGGCCAGCATCCACATGACCACGTTGGTGCCGATCAGCGCGCCCGCCTGCAGCACCAGGGGCAGCCTGCGGCGGAACGGCGGCGAGGGGATGAACTGCAGCCAGAACAGCACCCCGGCGATGAAGAAAGTGCCGTGCATCAGCCAGATATGCACGGCCTGATTGCTCGATGCCAGCTCGAAAGCCGCCGGAATGTGCCAGAAGATCATCACGGCGCTGAAGAACACCACGGAGACCCACGGCCGCAGCATGAAGCCGGAGACGGCGCGCAGCGGGCGTGACCAGTTATCACGCAGGGTTGTCCGGGTCACGCTCCGGCCCAGCCGGCCAGGCAGGCCATCGAGCAGCGGCTGCCAGGGCGCCCCGGCCACGACGAGCGTCGGGGCCGCGAACATCAGCAGCAGATGCTGGATCATGTGCACGAAGAAGTAGTCATCCGACCAGTAGTCGATCGGCGACTCGACCGACAGGAGCAGGACAGCGAGTCCGCCGTAGAACAGGAATGAGCGCCTCCGGCGCTGCCGGGTCCGTTCTGGCCGCGATTTCCGGGCCAGTCGGGCCAGGCCGATCTCGTGCCAGGCGACCAGCACGATCGCGACGACCAGGAACGGGTCAAAAGACCAGTGGTGGGTGAAGTAACTCATGGTGCCGCCTCAACCTGACGAACCGTAGGGAATGGCGACCTTGATGAGCTGCACTCGTGCCCATCCGGCACTGGTCACCTGCCAGACCGAGAGCTGGCCGCCATGAGCGATCAGAGCCTCGAAACCGCCGCCGGGCCCCGCGGCGAGCGTCGCGGCCGCGGGCGGCCCGCTCGCGGCCCCGGCGGGCAGCGCAGGCAGCGAGTGCCAGGCTCCGCCCGGGCCGGTGACGGCCACCGCACCGCCGCCGGTCAGCGTCACGCCAACCGCGCCGCCGGCGCCGAACGCCGCGGCACGCACGCCCCGGCCACGCAGCGCGAAAGGAGCGGACACCCGCCACCGGCTGGCGCCGCTGCCCGACCACGCGGTGATCAGGCTGGCCGCCGGGCCGGTGCCAGCCCGCAGCAGGGCCACGCTGGCCGGGCCGACCGTGGCCAGCCCGAGCACTTCAATGTCCCGGCGGCCCACGGACGATGGCAACGCGAGCCCGGCGGCCTGCCACGCCCCGCCGCTGGACGCGAAGAGTCCCACCGCCCCCGGGTGGGTGCACGTCCCGGCGAGCAGCGGCGCCCCGGCCGGGCTGAACGCGGCCCCGGTGAGCCCGGCCAGCCCGCACGCCCGGGCCGCAGGTGACGCCGCCAGCGAACGCTCACTGGCCAGATGAGTCCAGGCCGCCCCGGCATGCCCGGCGACCTCCGCGTCGCCGTGGCGGGTCAGCGCGATCAGGCCGCCGCTGGACGTGCCCGCGAAGGCGCTGGGGACATCGGCGAGGCCAGCGGGGAGCAAGCCGCTCTGCGACCAGTGCGCGCCGCCGTCCCGGCTCGCGCTGAGCGGTGCGAAGGTGAGGTCCTGGCTGGGCCGGGTCGCTGCGACGAGCGCCCGGCCACCTACCTCCGCGACGGTCAGCCCGCCATTGTCAGCGATGCCCAGCGGCGTGGCCAGCGTCCATTTCGCGGCACCCGCAGGGCGGGTGAAGATCTGCCAGAAGTCGTTATGCGCCGCGCTTGACCCGCCCATGACCACGACGGCCCAGGTCCCCCCGGCATACGCCTGTGAGGTCGCAAGGGATGGCCCGGCGGCAGACACCGGGCCGGCGGCCGCCCGGGGCGCCGCTACGGAGCCACAGCCGGCCAGCAGCGCGATGGCCAGCAGCACGCCGGCCGCGGCCTGATGCCTTCTCACGATCATGGCGTCCCCAGAACCTGCCGGGCGGCGGTGGACAGCTCGTTCGCGAACGACGACTCGGAACTCGCGGTCCCCGGACCGGGATCGAAGTTCAGCTCCCTGCGGGTCCGCCCGGCCGCGTCGATAACGTACGCGACGTCGCTGTGCCCGATCATCCCGCCGGCCGGCGTGACCTGCGCCGCGACCGAATACTGCTGCCACGCCTGCTTGAGCTGCGGAAGCGTGCCAGTCAGGTACCGCCAGTTCGGCAGGCCGTCTAGGTGCTCCTGGTGGTCGAAGGCGCGGGTGTACACGCGCTGGTAGTAGAGCGGGTTGGTGACGATCGCGACGAGTTCGACGTGCCGCGCGTTCCCGCCGAGGATCTGATCGGCCTGGCGGAACTCCTGCGCGATCAGCGGGCAGTCGCTGGTGCAGACCGGATCGAGGAAGGTGAGCAGGACCACCTTGCCCCGCAGGCTGGCCAGCGAGACGGGCTGGCCGTCCTGGTCGGTCAACCGGAAAGCAGGGGCCCGGAAATCCAGCGGAGCGCTCGACCCGTCAATCGCCTGGGCGATGATCGGATCGGCGCTGGTGCTCGCAGACGCCGCGGCCATCGGGATGGCGCCGAGGGCGGCGACTCCGAGCGCGCCGACCGCGGCGAGTGTCCGGGGGCTCGCCGCCCCTAGGGCGTGCCCGAGGCGGCCCGGCCGGAGCCGCTCCCGCCAGCCTGGGCGCGGCGCAGCGGCCTGCACAGCCACCGGTTGCCGTCCCGCGGGCTCGGCCAGCACCGGCTCGGCCAGCACCGGCTCGGCCAGCACCGGCTCGGCCGCCGTCACGTCCACCACCGGCTCGGCCGCCGTCACGTCCACCATCGCCACGCCTGGGCGGGTCAGCGCGACGAAGCCGCCGATGGCCACCAGCGCCATCGGGATCATGCTGTTCGGGTCCGTGCCCAGCCCGCCGAAGATGCCGAGGTCTTCAACCAGCACCCAGTCCGCGATGCACAGTGCGGCCAGGATCACCATCGTCGGGCGCAGCAGACCGGCCCGCCCGCTGAGCAACGAGGCGCCGATCACGGCCAGCGCGATCACGGCGGCCAGGTTGACCGCGAATCCGTGCCCGGCGATGAACGAGCCGAACCCGGTCACCAGCGAGGACAGGAATCGCGGCTGGGCGGTCTGACCCATCTGCTGGACCATGGCGGCGAGGCCACCTGGATTCCGGCCAACATGCCCCTGCCAGTAGCCACGTCCCGGCCATGCCTGCAGCAGGGCCATCCCGGTGCAGAACAACCCCGTGACCGCGACGGCCAGCCGACCGAGCCGCTTCCCGGCCCAGGCCCGCTCGGGCAGTGCCACTAGCGCCCCGGCCACGCAGTAGAACAGGGCCGCGCCGGGGGCACCGAACAGCCAGGTCAGCCCGGGAGCGAAGACACCGCCGAAGGCTTCACCGAACACCCAGACAACCAGGCCCCAGCCGACGCTGGCCAGCCCGCCAACACGGGACCAGCGGCCCCGGGCCGCGCTGAGCAGCCAGATGCCGACCCCGATCTGGATCCAGACGGCCGCCGACGCCGCGGCGATCGGATGGTAGGTCCAGCCCTGCACGCCCCAGTTCACAACCTGCTGCACCCAGCCCGGCGAACTCGCCGCCGCGGGCTGGATCACCTGGGACGGCAGGCCCAACGGCATGGCCGCCTGGGCCTGCAGGATGCCATCGAAGATCCACAGGATGCCGAAGCCGATCCGCAGCAGCCGCCGGGCCGGCGGCTCGGCGGGGGTGACCGCCGCCGCGGCAGCGGCAGACGACGGAACCCACTCCCGCACGCTGACCCAGAGCAGGGCAAGCAGGAAGAACATGAGCAGGGCGATGATGCCCTGATGGAGGAGGGCCGCCCGGAAGGCGGCGACCACCGTCGGGTTCGTGAGCTGCAGAACTGCACCCATTCCCGACATGCCACTGCTCCTTTGGCTCACCCCTGCTGACCCTGTGCTGCCACTCCCGAGCCCAGGTTGGGGTGACACCGCCGCCCACGGACGGCATCGTGCTGCGGGAGATCTTACGCTCGTGTCCCTGCTTGGCAGCACGCATCGGCCGACCTGTTATCAGCGGCCCCGCAGATCTTCTGAGGTTCCGCTATAGATCTCTGGAAGTTCGACCCGCACAATGGAAGAAAGTGCAGGTCACGCCGGTACGACGGGTCAACGTCCAGGCAGGGGAAACGAATGCTCCACCGCAGCAGGAGGGCGGGGCGTTCCATGGCCGGCCTGCTGGGCAGGCCGGCTGCCCTCGTTGCGGCCGCGGTGATAACGGTCAGCCTGGGGATCGCGCTGACATCGCCCACCGCGCACGGCGCGGCGAGGCTGGCGGTCCGGCTGGCCGCGGCGGCCAAGTCGCTCCCCCGCCGTGCGCCGATTGCCCCGCCGTTGCGGGCGGACGGGCGCGTGTTCAACGGGACTCCGGCGGTCGGCGCCCTGTTCCCCATGCACGCCGGCCGTCTGGGCAGTCATACCTGCACCGCGAGCGTGGTGGCCAGCCCGGCCGGGGACCTCGTGATCACCGCCGCGCACTGCGTGAGCGGTGCCAACAGGTATGCGTTCGCGCCTGCTTACCACAACGGCTGGGCACCGTACGGGATCTGGACAGTCACCAAAGTGTTCGTCGACCAGCCCTGGGCCGCCTCCGCCAACCCGGATGACGACGTGGCCTTCCTGGTGGTCAAGCAGGGCGGCAACGGCCGCAGGATCGAGGACCTCACCGGGGCCGAGCGGCTGGGCACGGGATGGCGCCCGGTGCAGGCCGTTCAGGTCATTGGCTACCCGGAAGGTAAGGAATGGCCGATCACCTGCCAGGCGACCACCCGCGCGTTCGGTCGCGACCAGATGGAGTTCGACTGCGGCGGATACACGGACGGCACCAGCGGAGGGCCGTTCCTCGCCCAGGTGAGCCCGGTCACCGGCCTGGGCACCGTGATCGGCGTGATCGGCGGGTACGAGCAGGGCGGTGACACCCCGTCCGTGTCGTACTCACCCCGGCTCGGCCGCGCGGTGGCGGCGCTGTACCAGGTGGCTGTCGCCCGGAGCTAGCGCCCCTAAGTGGTGTCGCTGCGAGACACGGGCCAGCCGGGCCGGGCTCAGCTCACCGGTGCGGGCGGCGGGACCAGCCGGTCGATCTCGGCGAGCTCATCGGCTGACGGGATCCAGTCGGCCGCCGCGACGTTGGCCTTCACCTGCTCCGGCGACATCGCGCCGGCGATCACCGAGGCGCAGCCCGGCTGCGCGGCCAGGCCGCCGATGGCCACGTCGAGCACGGTCACCCCGTGATCGGCAGCCCAGGAGATCAGTGCCTCCACCCGGTCCAGCTTCACGTCAGTGACATAGCCCTCCCTGGTGGCCAGCCTGCTGTCCTTCGGGGCCGCCTGGCCACGCCGGACCTTCCCGGTGAGCAGGCCGTTCGCCAGCGGGAAATAGGGCAGCACGCCCAGCCCGAAATGCCGCGCCGCGGGCACGACCTCGGCTTCGGCGCCCCGCTCCAGCAACGACCAGTGATTCTGGGCGGACACGAAGGGCTCGGCGGCTGCCTCGCGGGCCGCGTGCGCGGCGTCGGCGATCTGCCATCCCGTGAGGTTGGAGTGCCCGATGTAGCGCACCTTGCCTTCGGCCACCAGCTCGCCGAGTGCGCGCAGGGTTTCCGCGATGGGCGTCGTCGGGTCCGGGGTGTGCAGCTGGAACAGGTCGATGTAGTCGGTCCGCAGCCGCCGTAGGGACTCCTCGACGGCCCGCCGGATGTAGCCGCGGCCGCCCTTGGCCCCGGCCGCCGCGCCGTACCGCATGTCGTAGCCCTGATGACCGAACTTCGTCGCCAGCACCACCTGGTCCCGGCGGCCGGCGAGCACCTCGCCGAGGATCTCCTCAGATCGCCCGGCGCCACCGTACATGTCCGCCGTGTCCAGCAGGGTGACCCCGCTATCCAGGGCCGCGTCCACCACCGCGCGAGTCCCCGGCACATCCAGCCGGCGGCCGAAGTTGTTGCAGCCGAGCCCGGACACCGAGACCAGCAGCCCGGAATCACCCAGTGACCTGTAACGCATGTCCCTGCTCTCGTCGTCGCCCGCTCCGGCACTGATCGTACCGGGCACGGTGGGCTATACCTTCCTGGCGACGGCCGCGTAGATGTGGGAACGGCCCGGATCGTCCGTCAGGCCGGTGCTGGGGTCCGGCCGCCACTGCGGCGCCCACACCAGGCCCGGCTCGACGGGCTCAAAGCCGGCCAGCAGGGCCTGCACCTGATCGCGGGTCCGCGGCCGCGCGATGATTCCCAGCAGATCCAGAACCTCGACGGCCACTTTGGCCGATGCCGGGCTGCTGTCCAGCGTCACATGGGACACGGCGACGAAGCTCCCGGCTGGGAAGGGCGCCAGCAGCGCCTGGATCAGCGTGGCCGGATCCTCCTTGTCGGCGACCTGCGCCAGGATGCCAGCCAGCAGCACCGCCGTGGGCACGGTGACGTCGATCAGCCTCGTCAGCTCGGGGTCGGCGAGGATCGCGGCCGGCTCCCGCAGGTCGCGCTCGACAATCGCCGTGCCGGGGACACCCCGCACCATGTTCCTGGCGTGCGCGATGACCACCGGGTCAGTGTCCACGTACACCACCCGGGCGCCGGGCACCGACCGCTGCGCCACCTGGTGCACGTTCTGCGCCGCGGGCAGGCCGACCCCGACCTCGATGAACTGGCACAGGCCGGCATCCGTGACAAGAAAGTGAACCGCTCGGCCGAGGAACGCCTGGGTCGCCCGCACGGCCAGCTGGACGTCTGGCGCGGCTTTGAGTAGTTCCTCGGCGGCCAGCCGGTCGGCCGGGTAGTGATCTTTCCCGCCGAGGAGGTAGTTGTAAATGCGCGCTGAACTGGGCTGTTCCGGCCGGAAGGCGTTAACCCGGTCATGCGGCGCGGTCACCGGAGCGCTCCGGCGGACCTGCCCGCACCGGGACCGGCCGGCCACCGGCCCGCCGCGGCGGCGCGGCGAGGCTGCGCTGATGGCCAGGGTAACGGCCGTGCCCGTGGTATCGCCCCGCGCAGTAGTACCGCGCAGGGGGTGTTATGCAATCGCATATGGGATATCATGAACCCGCAGGACTAAATGGGCAACCCTACCATGTCACATTGTGATCGTGCGGTCACACATTGGCAGGGGCGCTCAGCCAAATCAACCGGGAGGGCACCGGCCGACTGAGCACGCTGTGACGTCGCCTGGACCGGCCCGCGCCGATCGGCGCGCTCGCCCTGCAGGAGGACACGGATTCATGGCGGACACGATCGGCGGGCCGACGATCTTGCGTCTGCTGCTCGGTGCCCAGTTGCGACACCTGCGTGAAGCCCGGGGCATTAGCGCGCAGGAAGCGGCGAAGGCGATCCGCGGATCGGAATCGAAGATCAGCCGGATCGAGCTTGGCCGGAATGCGGTCCGGGAGATCGATATCGCGGACCTGCTCACCCTGTACGGCATCACCGACCGGGAAGAGCGGGAGCAGTTGCTGTCCCTGGCCAGCCGGGCCAATCAGCCGGGCTGGTGGCAGCGGTACCAGGACGTCCTTCCCTCCTGGTTCCAGTCCTACATCGGGCTGGAGGAATCGGCGGAATCGATCCGCAGCTATGACGCGCAGTTCATCCCCGGCCTGCTCCAGACGGAGGACTACGCCGCCGCGGTCCTGGCCCTCGGCGATTTCTCCCTGGATGAGGCGGAGCGCCTGGTCGGCATCCGCAAAGAGCGCCAGCGCCGGTTCACCTCGGGTGCGATGCGGCTGTGGGCGATCGTGGACGAGGTGGCGCTGCGCCGCCCGGTCGGCGGCACCGACGTGCTGCGGGCTCAGCTGGAGTACCTGATTGAGTCCTGCCAGCAGCAGCGTCTCACCCTGCAGATCACGCCCTTCGCCGCGGTGGGTCACGCCGCACCTGGCGGATTCAGCATCTTGCGATTCGCCGACCCTGACATGCCCGACATGGTGTACGTGGAGAACCTGACCAGCGCCTTGTACATCGACAAGCCCACGGAAGTGGGCCGCTACCTGCTGGCCATGGAAAGGCTGAGCATCATCAGCGAGCCGCCCGGCGACTCGGCGGAGATCCTCCGCGCCATCGTGACGGACTTGGAGGGATCGTCATGAGCAACCTCGTCAGCGGCATGCCCGCATCGCGCCTGCGCGGCGTCAGCTGGGTCAAGAGCCGGCGCAGTGGCCCTACCGGAGGCAATTGCGTCGAGGTGGGTTTCCTGCCCGGCGGGGAGGTGGCCCTGCGCAACTCCCGGCACCCCGCGGGCCCAGCGCTGATCTTCACCGCCGCTGAGTGGGCTGCCTTCCTCGGCGGCACCGCCGATGGTGATTTCGGCCGCCTCCCGGTCAGCTGACCCCGGTCTCCTGGTCAGCTGACCCCGGTCTCCTGACTCCGCGCGCTGACCGGCGGCGGCGCCCGGTCCTGTGCTACGGACCGGGCGCCGCCGCGCGATCTCAGCCGACCAGCCGGACACCGGTCAGCTGCCCCCCCAGGGGCGCCGTCAGCTGGCCGGGAGGTCGAACTCTCCGTTTCTGACGCCAGTCAGAAACGCGTGCCACTCACGACGGTTGAAGACGTGCGGTGCCTTGCTCACATCCTTGGAGTCCCGGAGCGCGACAAGGCCATCGGGCAGGTGTGCGATCTCCACACAGCCCGTGACGCTCGACGCACTGCTCTTGAACCAGTGCGCTCCGGTGAAGTCGGGTGTCATCCGTCTTTCCTTTCATTCCTCATCTAGTTTCCCCCTTTGTGGGTGGTCCCATTGGCCAGCCTGCTGATCATGTCGGCTGAATCCGCAGGCGACAGAGCCGCAGCCCGCAGCAAATCAAAGGTTTCGGCGCAGGCCCGCACTTCGGAATCGCGCTCCAGGTACGCATGTCCCTGGACGCCTTCCGTGTACACGACGTCAGGGTCGGTACGCTCCGGGAATTCCAGGATGCAGAACGGCCCGTTGAGGGCCGGATGGGCGCCGCTGGACAGCGGCAGCACCTGCAACGTGACGCTGGGCCACTCACTGGCCTCGAGCAGATGGATCAACTGGCCGTGCATGACCTCGGCGCCACCCACGGCGCGCAGGATCACTGCCTCGTTGAGGATCAGCCAGAGCTTGAGCGGATCATCCCGGGTGAGCGCCTCCTGGCGCTGGATCCGCAATTCCACGGCGCGATCGATCTGGTGGGGGGTCTGCTTCATGCGCACGGCGCTCATCACGACGCGGGCGTAGGCATCGGTCTGCAGCAGGCCGTGCACGACCTGGTCTTCGAAGACGCGGAGCGCGGCCGCCTCGGCCTCAAGGCCAACGTAGATGTCGAATCCGGTGGGCAGCACATCGTCGTACCTGGCCCACCAGCCCTTGCGGTGGCCGTCACGGGCCATGTCTGACAGCACCTGGCGCTGCACGGGATCGGTGACGCCATACATCTCGAACATGGTGGACAGGTAGGCAGTCCTGGTGGGCGCCTTGCCCGTCTCAATGCGGGAGAGCGTCGACGGGGCCAGCCCGAGGCGGTCTGCCGCGTCCTCCAGCTTGTAGGAATGTGCTTCGCGCAGGCGCCTTAACTCGGAGCCAAGCCGACGGCGACGCACCGTGGGACCGATGGACACGACGGCACCACCCCCTCAGCTATCCGGCCCGGCGGGACCCGAACTCTATCTACCCAGAGGCAGGCACCACCGCGCGATCCCTGAACTCATAGGTCACGATACATGAAGTTGTGAAGGTAGTGAGATCGCATCTGAAATTTCGTTTCACATATTTGTGCTACGCACTTGCGTGAGATGCAAACCCACAGCATCATGGTTCCTGACACGCTGTGCCTGTACCGCTACACGTCCTATATAGGCATGGCAGGCAGTGGGGGGGAACCACTGCTCCAGCAGCCCGGGGTGGCTCACCACCCGGGAAGGAGCGCACCAGACATGGCAGCGACGACGACCTGTCGCGGAAACAATCGCCGCGGAAATGACATGCGGCCTCGCACATCCGGTTCCACAGACCAGGCCGACACAGACCAGGCCGACAC
>CAYPQM010000014.1:0-3275 GCA_964412845.1 uncultured Streptosporangiaceae bacterium | reverse complement strand
CACAGACCAGGCCGACACAGACCAGGCCGACACGGACCAGGCCGACACGGACCAGGCCGACTTAGCGGACCCCGCACCAGCGGCGGACCCAGCAGCCCCGGCCAGCCCGGCGGACCCGGCCACCCGGGCCAGCCTGACCATCGACGGCCTGCCCAAGAACGTGGCGAGAGCCCGGGCCTTCGTCGCCGAGACCCTGGGCGCCGATCATCCGTGTCGCGACGTGGCGGTCTTACTCTGTTCGGAACTGGTCACCAACGCGGTGCTGCACAGCGATTCCTGCCAGGCCGGCGGGAAGGTCACGGTCGCGGTCACGGACCTGACCGCCTCGGTGCAGGTCAAGGTGATCGATGAAGGCTCCGCCAGCAGCATTCCCGTGGTGAAGGGCGAGGTCTATGTCGCTGAAGGCCATGGGCTCTTCCTCGTCGAGAGCCTTGCGGAGGAGTGGGGCTACGAGAGCGGCGACGGGGGCACCACGGTCTGGTTCCGGGTAACCCCCTGACCGGCGCCAGCGTCAGCCCGCCGCAGCGGCGGCGCACATGGCCACGGCGATCCGGCCCAGGTCCGCGTCATCGGTGGGGTACGGCGGCATGGCGTAGACCAGGTCACGGAACGGGCGCAGCCAGACCCCCTCGGCCACTGCGGCGCGGGTCGCCGCGGTCAGGTCCACCGCATGGTCAAGCTGCACGACGCCGATGGCACCGAGCACCCGCACGTCGGCCACGCCGGGCAGGTCAGCCGCGGGCGCGAGCCCCGCTGACAGCCCGGCCTCGATCCTGGCGACTTCGCCGCGCCAGCCCAAGGGGTAGCCGGATTCCTGCCGGCCAACCAGCAGGTCCACCGAGGCGTTCGCAATGGCGCAGGCCAGCGGGTTGCCCATGAAGGTTGGCCCGTGCGCCAGCACCGGCAGCTCTCCCCGGGCGATCCCCGCCGCCACCTCCGGCGTGCACAGCGTCGCCGCCAGCGATACATAACCGCCGGTCAGCGCCTTGCCCAGGCACATCACGTCCGGGCTCACCCCCGCGTGATCAGCGGCGAACAAGGCGCCGGTCCGCCCGAATCCGGTGGCGATCTCGTCGAAGATCAGCAGAACCTCACTCGCCGAGCAGGCCGCCCGGATGACCCGCAGATACTCCGGGTCGTGAAAGCGCATCCCGCCTGCCCCCTGGACGACCGGCTCCACGATCACCGCGGCGAGTTCGCCCGCGTGCTTCCCGATCAGCTCCGCCAGGCCCGCCGCGTACCCCGGGTCGGCCCCGGCGCGGAACCCGGCCGGCGGCAGGTCCGCGAACACCTGCGGCGGCAGCACCCCGTCCCACATCCGGTGCATGCCGCCGTCCGGGTCACACACCGACATCGCCCAGAACGTGTCCCCGTGATACCCCCCGCGCCAGGTGAGCAGCCGCCGCTTGGCCGGGCGGCCCAGCGACCGCCAGTACTGCAGGCACATCTTGATCGCGACCTCCACCGACACCGACCCGGAGTCGCACAGGAACACATGCTCAAGCCCCGGGGGGGTGATGGCGGCCAGGCGGTCGCAGAGCCGGACCGCCGGCTCGTGGGTGAGCCCGCCGAACATGACGTGGCTCATCGCGCCGAGCTGGCTCCGTGCCGCCTCGTCGAGCACCGGGTGGCGGTAGCCGTGGATCGCGGCCCACCAGGACGACATGCCGTCCACCAGCTCCTGATGACCGCCGGCCGGCTCGGCGAGCCGCAGCCGCACCCCGGACGCGGACTGCACCACGAGCGGCGCGGTGGCCCCGGGCATGGCCGCGTACGGATGCCAGACGTGGGCGCGGTCCAGCGCGGTCAGTTCGGCGGGCAGCATGTCGGCTCAGGCACGCCGAGCCCGTTCCGGTGGCGCGTCGCGCCGCACGATGCTCCCGGGCGGCCCTGCGCCACGCCGCGCCGCGCCGCCGCGTGCCCCGCCCCGCCGCTTCTCTCGCAGCCGCATCGACACGTGCACCGGGCTGCCCTCGAAGCCAAACTCCTCGCGGAGCCGCCGTTCGATGAACCGGCGGTACCCGGCCTCCAGAAAACCGGACGTGAACAACACGAAATGCGGCGGGCGGATGCCTGCCTGCGTGGCGAAGAGGATTTTCGGCTGGCGGCCGCCACGCGCGGGCGGCGGGGTCGCCGCGAGAAGTTCCGTGAGCCAGGCGTTGAGCCGTCCGGTGGGAATCCGGGTCTCCCAGCCCTCCAGGGCCAGTTCGATCGCGGGCACGAGCCGGTCCACATGACGGCCGGTGGCCGCGGATATGTTCACCCGGGGCGCCCAGCGCGCGGTGTGCAGCTGGCGGTCGATCTCCCGGTCAAGCTGCAGCCGACGGTCCTCATCGACCAGGTCCCACTTGTTGTAGGCGATGACCAGCGCCCGCCCCGCCTCGATCACCAGGGACACGATCCGCAGGTCCTGCTCGGTGAGCGGCTCGCTGGCGTCCACCAGGACCACCGCGACCTCGGCCCGCTCCAGGGCCCCGGCGGTGCGCAGCGCCGCATAGAAGTCCGCGCCCTGGTTCTCTCTTACCCGCCGCCGGATTCCCGCGGTGTCCACGAACCGCCAGGTGGTGCCGCCCAGTTCGATGAGCTCGTCCACCGGATCGCGGGTGGTGCCCGGCACGTCGTCCACCAGCACCCGGTCCTGCCCGGCCAGCTTGTTCAGCAGGCTGGACTTGCCGACGTTGGGCTTGCCAACCAGAGCGATCCGCCGCGGCCCGCCCTCGGCGCCGAACGGCTCCTGCGGGGTCTCCGGAAGCGCGTCGAGGATCACGTCGAGCAGATCGCCGCTGCCCCGCCCGTGCAGCGCACTGACCGGCTGCGGCTCGCCGAGCCCGAGTGACCACAGGGCGGTGGCGGCGGCCTCGCCGGGCATGTCATCCACCTTGTTCGCGGCGAGGACGACCGGCTTGCCCGAGCGGCGCAGCACCGCGGCGACGGCCTCGTCAGCGTCGGTCACCCCCACCACCGCGTCCACCACGAACAGCACCGCATCGGCCGTGCCCACGGCGAGCCGCGCCTGGGCGGTCACCTGCTCAGCGAGGGCCCGGCTGGACTGACCTGCCTCGGATCCTGGGGAGGGCTCCCAGCCGCCGGTATCCACCAGGGTGAAGGCCCGGCCCCGCCAGGTGGCGTCGTAGGCCACCCGGTCCCTGGTGACGCCAGGGACGTCCTCCACGACCGCCTGACGGCTGCCGAGGATCCGGTTGACAAGGGTCGACTTGCCGACATTCGGCCTGCCCACCACCACGAGAACCGGGGCCGGGATCTCGGGACCCGCC
>CAYPQM010000013.1:50928-60938 GCA_964412845.1 uncultured Streptosporangiaceae bacterium | reverse complement strand
GGCCAGCTACGGTGTCGGAGACCTTGATCCTGGAGCGAGGCCGCGCCCGTGCCGAGGTCGGCCGCCACCCGCCGCATGGATACGGCGTCCAGGCCGTCCCGGTCGGCGATCGCGACGGCGGCGGCGGTGATCTCGCCGCGGCTGCGCTGAGCCGGCCGCCCCGCCGGGGCGCGCTCAGGGCGCAGCCAGATGGCGTCGCCGGACCGTCCCGGTGCCATGTCCACCCTCCCCGCCCTCAGGGGCGCGCTCATTTGCGAACACTGTGCCCAAACGCCTATCCTACTTCGCGAACGCTGTTTGCAAATAAGGAAGAGGCGCCATGGCCACGGACGGACCCAGCCCGACACGCTACGCCCGGAACGGTGACGTCTCGGTCGCCTACGAGACGTTCGGGGATCCCGCCACGGGCGAGCCGCTGCTGCTGATCATGGGCCTGGATTTCCAGATGGTCTGGTGGCCCGACGGCCTGTGCCAGCAACTCGTTGACCGCGGGTTCGCCGTCGTCCGGTTCGACAACCGGGACACCGGGCTGTCCACCCATTTCGACTCAGCCCGCCAGGAGAATCCCTGGCGGGCGCAACTGGGCCGCAGCACGCCGGTGTACTCCGCGCTCGACATGCTCGACGACGCGATCGCCGTGCTGGACGCCGTGGGCTGGCCGAGCGCCCACGTGATGGGCGGCTCCCTGGGCGCCGGGCTCGCCCAGGCGATGGCGCTGATGCATCCCGGGCGAGTCCGGACGCTGATCAGCTGCATGGGGCTGCCGGCCGACGCCAGCCCGATCCGGTCCCTCAGCTACATCAAGTTCGGCATCTTCCGGAAGCTGCGGAAGGTGCAGCCCGCAACCTCGCGATCCGGCGAGATCGACAATCTCGTCTTCATCTACCGCACGATCGCATCGCCCGGCTTCCCGTTCCCCGAGGAGTGGGCCCGCGCGACCGCCGCAATCAGCTACGACCGCAGTCCACGTGACCCCAAGTCCACCCAGCGCCAGCTCGCGGCCGGGCGGGCCCAGAAGCTCCCGCCGCTGTCGGCCATTGCCGCGCCGACGCTGGTGATCTCCGGCGAGGCTGACCCCCTGCTCAAGGTCAAAGGCGGCCGGGACACAGCACGGCGGATCGCTGGGGCAACGTTCGTGTCCTACCCGGGCATGGGACATAACCTCCCGGAGGAGCTCTGGCCCGACATCATCGAGCGCATCGCCGCGGTGACCGGGGTCAGCTGACCGGGAGCTGCCCGGAGCGTGGCACCATGGGCGGCATGCGCTACTCGGTACGGGAAAAGGTCTTTTCTATCGGGGACGATTTCTGGGTGACCGACGAGCAGGGCAACAAGGCTTTCCTGGTCGACGGAAAGGCCCTGCGGCTCAGGGAGACCTTCGAGCTCAAGGACCCGTCAGGGGCCGTCGTCGCGACCGTGCGCAAGAAGCTGCTGGCCTTCCGGGACAGCATGGAAATCGAGCGCGACGGCACCGTGATCGCGACGGTGAAAAAGGCGCTCATCTCCCCCTTGCATCATCGGTCGGTCGTTGAGCTGCCCGGCGGTGGTGAGCTGGCGGCGGTCGGCAACATCCTGGACAAGGAGTTCGAGATCCGCTCCGGCGGCACCGTCCTGGCCCGGATCTCCCGTTCCTGGTTCCGGCTGCGCGACAGCTACGGGGTGGATGTGGCCCCGGGGCAGGATGACGCGCTTTTCCTCGCCATCGCGGTCTGCCTGGACCGGATCCACCACGACGAGGAAGACCGCCGGCCGCGGTAACGCCCGGGCGGGCGGCACCGCGGCCGGCCTGGCTCAGGCTCCGGGCAGGTGGTGGGCCAGCAGCGGCACCCAGCGAACCGTGGGCGGGGAAGTCACGCCGCCCGCGGCCAGGGCCGCGCCCAGCTGCGATTCCATGAACTTAGCCTGCTGCGCCCGGGACGACCACACCTCGATCACGACGAAACTGCCGTCATCGGCGGTGCCGGCGGCATGCGAGATCAGCCCGTCCGGCCAGTCTCCCGCGCCCGTATGCATGTCGAGGCCTAGGTTGCTGTTGACTGCGGCGTAGTCGGCTTCGGTCAGACCAGCGAACTCCAAGATCAGCTCTTCGGGCATCGGGACTCCTTCGTGTCGTGTCGGCTCGGAGCGCTCGACGTCACGCCCCCCCACAGGTATCTTCGTCGCCCGATCGTACTTCGGATCACTTATCCCTTAATGATCTATCTGCTCGCGCGGTTCGCGCGAGAACAATCGGGTGATCCGAGCCGGGCGCGGCCGGGGGGCAATGCGGACCTGGCGCCGTGCGGCCCTCACCGCGGGGTGGACGGATGACCGCCGCGGACAGCGGCCGGCCTCGCGGCGATCGCCTGGTTCGCGGTATTCGCCGCCGCCTGCGCCGCCAATATCCGCTGAACTGATCCAGTCCCCTCCGCCGCGACGTATCCCCAGTGGCATCCCCGGCGGAGGAGGCCCTGGGCGGAGGAGGCACGGTGCCAGCGACGCTTTACGGAGCATGCCTGGCCGGTCCGGTCGCGGAGCAGACCACGCCGGCCTGTTGCCCGGCGCCGGTCGGCCGCGCTAGCGTCCCAGGCGTGGGGGGAACGGACGCGCTGCTGGCGGCGCGCCTGACGGCCGGTGACGACCATGCTCTCGCAGAGGTCTTCGACCGCCTCGGGCCGGCCGTTTACGGTGCTGCGCTGCGCGTGCTCGGCGAGGGCAGCGCCGCGCAGGATGTTGTCCAGGATGTGTTCGTGGAGCTGTGGAGTCATGCTGATCGGTATGACCCGGCGGCCGGGGCGCTGCGCACCTACCTCATCGTGCTGGCCCGGCACCGGGCGGTGGACCTGGTGCGCAGCGAGCTTCGCCGGATCGCCCGCCAGGAGCGGCATCACCGGCTGACCCCCGGGCCGCGGCACCCCTCCCCCCTCGAAGAGGTGACGGCCGCGGACGCCGCCAGCACGGTGCGAGCCGCGGTGAACCTGCTGCCCGACGGCCAGCGCCGAGTCGTCGAGCTGGCCTACTTCGGTGGGCTCACCTGCCGTGAGGTCGCGCTCGCGGCCGGCATCCCGGAGGGCACCGCCAAGTCGCGGCTGAGACTTGCCCTGGCCAAGCTGGAAACCGTGCTGGACCGGCAGTTGCTGGAGTCATCATGACGGCCGAGGGGCGTGCACCGATGGCGCTGCCGGCCGGCCTGCGGGACCGTGTGCTGGAGGCCTCCCGGCAGGCGCGGGCCGTCGGCCGCCCCGTTCCGGAGGTCCCGGAGATCTCGCCGGCCGAGGCGTTCAGCCGCGCGGCGGACGCGTTTTACGGGCTGCTGTGCGCGCTGACCGACGAAGAGTGGCGGCTGACCGTGCTGCGCGGCCTGGACGTGCAGGGCCTGGTCGGCCACCTGATCGGGGTCGAGGACGACACGCGCCGCGGCCTGGCCGGCGACCCGGGGGTGGCCGATGCGAACCACGTCGAGTCGACCCAGGCGGCCGCGATGCGGCAGGCTGGGCGGCCCATAGCGCAGACCCGCGCCGAGTGGCGTTACGCGGCCGGCCGCACGCTCAGCCTGGTCAGCGCCTTCGGCGAGCACGCCGCCGAAGTCGCGGTGCACGGCATGCGGCTCTCGCTGGGTGCGCTGCTCGTTGTCCGGGCCTTCGAGCTGTGGACCCATGACAACGACATCCGCCTGGCGGCCGGGCTGCCCTCCTCGGTGCCGGACGCTCCGACGCTGCGGCTGATGACCGAGCTAGCCTCCCGGGTGCTGCCGCCGGCCGCGACCCGGACCGGCCTGCACGAGCCGGTCAACGTCCGGCTGGTGCTCACCGGGGCAGGTGGCGGCACCTGGGATGTCGCGGTCGGCGACGGGCCGTCCGATCCAGTCTCCATCCGCATCGTCACCGACGCGGTTGGCTTCTGCCGGCTGGTCGCCAACCGGGTCACTCCCGCCGACCTTGAGCTGCAGGTCACCGGCGATCCCAGCCGGGCCGCCCAGGTTCTCGCCGCGGCCTCCACGCTCGCGCTCGACTAGGCCCGGCCAGATCACTGCCCGGGCCGGGTGATCCGGTGCCTGCCCCGGCGACGTATCCCTCGTGGAAGCTGCAGCCGTCAGGCGTGCAGAACTCAAGGAGGGGGTCTGGGTCATGAGCGTGCTGGTCATCGGGAAATTCCAAGGGGACACCGCGGCGTTCCGCCAAGCTCTCACCGATCGGGCCGGTGAGTTCGCGAAGATCAGTGACATGGCCCGGGCGGCGGGCGGGGTTCACCACCGTTTCGGAATCGGCGACGGATGCGTCGTGATGGTCGACGAGTGGGAGACCGTCGAGCAGTTCCAGGACTTCTTCTCGGACCCCGACCTTCAGGCGTTCATCGGCTCCGTCGGTGCCGCCCCCGCGCCGCCAGAGATCACCATCAGCGAGGCCATCGCCTCACCTGACCAGTACTAGGCACCCGGGCAGTCCGGGCCGGAGGGGAGTTCCCCGTGAGCGCTGACGTCAATATCAAAGCCATCAGGCAGGTATACGAAGCATTTGGCCGCGGCGATGTCGCCGCGATCCTCGACGCCGTCACCGACGATGTCGACTGGGCCGCGGAGGCCGCCTCGGCCGCCGCCCCCTGGTACGGCGTGCGGCACGGGAAGGACGGCGTCGCGGCGTTCTTCACCGCGTTCGGGTCGGCCATCGAAGTGCTGGAGTTCACGCCGGTTTCCTACGCCGCCAACGACACCGACGTGCTCACCGTGGTCCGGTTCCGGGCCAGGTCGCGCAGCACCGGCAAGACCGAGGCGATGAACCTGCATCACTTCTTCACCTTCCGCGACGGCAAGATCGCGTACTACCGCGGCTCCGAGGACAGCGCGCAGACCGAGGCGGTCCTGCGGAACTGACCTGCCATCTGGGGCTGGCGCCGGCCGCTGGTAACCGCTCGGGTTCTCGAGAGGTACCAGCGGCCGGCGCCATGTGGCGGCAGCGTCGGTCACCCGCCAGGCAGGGTCCAATCCTGGTTGGCGTTGCCGCTGCACGACCAGATCTGCAACTGGGTGCCGGGGGTGGTGGACCAGTTGGTGTCGTCGAGGCACTTGCCGGACTGCGGGTTGTAGAGAGCGCCGCCGCTTTGCCGCTGCCAGACCTGGGCGCCGGTGCCGTTGCAGTCGTACAGGTCGACGGTGCTGCCGTTGCTGGTGCCGCCGCCGTTGATGTCCAGGCATTTGCCGAGCGCCTGGAGGGCCCCGCTGGAGGTGACGGTCCACTGCTGGGCATTGGTCCCGTTGCACGTGTAGACCTGCACGGGGGTGAAGTTGGCCGTGCTGGCACTCCGCACGTCGACGCACAGGCTGCCGTAGCCGGTGATCGGCCCGGTGGCCGCGGTGGAACTCCCGCCGGTGATCGCGTTGAAGATGCGTGAGTAGGCGTAGCCGGCCGGCTTGTCGTATCCGTCAACCTCCCAGAAGGACAGTTCCTGGACGCCGTTGGCGGCTGCGAAGCTTTCCAGCGATGAGGCATCGGACTGGGAGAAGAACTCGTTGTCGTCGTTCTGCCCCGCGATGGGGGTCAGGCCGAGCAGGCCGTACGCCTGGGCGGTGGAGATGCCATAGAGGCTGGCGAGTTGGGCCGCTGTGGCCTTGGCCGCGGACAGCGCGTCGTTGAGCGCGTTCTGGCCGTTGCCGAAGTCCATGGTCATGATGTTGACCAGGCTGACCTTGACGCCGTTGCTCTTGGCGTTCTGCAGCACGCCGAGTTCCGCGGCGGGCAGGCCGTCCGGCGCCACGGCGAGGGTGTAGTCGACCTGCACGCCGGGGTTCCCGGCTTGCAGCGCGGCCAGTGCCTGGTTACGCCGGTTGTTGGCGGCCGAGTCGCCCAGGGTGGCGCCCTCGATGTCGAAGTCCAGCCGGGACACGCCGTAGGCATTCAGCACGCTGGCATAGGCGGCGGTCAGCGAGGAGACCGAGGTGCAGGTCTGGGCGACCTCGCCACCGCTTTCGCCGCCAAAGGAAATGATGACGTTGCCGCCCGCGGCGGTGAGCGAGTTTATCTGCGCGGCGAAGGCCCCGACCGCGTTGCCGCCGTCCTCCCATTGCTGGCTGCACCCCGAGCTTGGGATGAGGAATGCCAGCGTGTAGGACTTGTCACCGGTGGCGCTGAGGTCAGCGGCCATGTCGCCCGCGTCGCTGCTGGAGATCTGCAGGTAGGGCGCGGCGTAGTGCGCGGGGAAGCTCGCGGCCGCGTTCGCGGCCTCGTTCACGGTCACGGTGGTTGTGGCGGTGGCGGCCGCGAAGCCTGCCAGCCCGGCGGCGAGGATCAGGGGTGCCACCGCCAGCGTCGTTGCCGTGCGCCATCGTCGCATCTTGTTCCTTTCACGCGTCCGGTCATTGACTAATAGGAAACTTTCCTGTTAGTCATGCGGACTGTATGCCGCCGTGATCGCCGGGTCAATGGACGCGGATGAATTGCCATGATTCGGCCCCGCCATTTAGCTTCCTGCGGTCCTCCGAAACGCCGGGGCCGAGAGCAGCCAGGTCAGACGGTGGTGCCGAGGCCGCCGTCGACCGGGATGACCGCGCCGGTGACGTACGCACCGGCCCGTGACGCCAGGTAGACCGCGACGCCGGCCATGTCATCGGGGCGGCCGATCCGGCGCAGCGGCGCCGCCTCGGCGATCGCCGCGCCGAACGCCTCCAGGGTCGCCGCCATCATCTTGGACTCGAACGGCCCAGGAGCAACCGCGTTGACGGTGATCCCGCGCGGGCCGAGTTCCCGGGCCAGCACCCGGGTCAGATGATGCAGTCCCGCCTTGCTCGCCGCGTAGGCGTAGGTGGGCAGCGAGGACACGTGAAGCCCGTCGATGCTGCCGACGTTGATGACCCGGGCCGGGTCGTCGCGGGTCCCGCCGGCTTCCAGGAGCGGCAGGAACGCCCGGGTGAGGAAGAACGGCGCCTTCAGGTTGAGGTCCACGACCTTGTCCCAGGCGGCGGCGGGGAACTCCTCGATCGGCGCACCCCAGGTCGCCCCCGCGTTGTTGACCAGCACGTGCAGCCGCTGCTCGCGGGCACCGATGTCAGCGGCCAGCCGCACGCACTCCGGCTCGGCCGACAGGTCCGCGGGGATGGCCGTGACCGGCCCGTACTGCGCGAGTTCCCGCTCCGCCGCGGCGCACCCGCCGGCCTTGCGCGAGCTGATGTACACCCGGGCCCCCGCCTCCAGCAGCCCGCGCGCGATCATGAATCCGATTCCGCGGGTCCCCCCGGTGACGACGGCCGTCTTTCCGGACAGGTCAAACAGATTCACGATTCCCCCCGTGCGGAACCGGGCGAAGGCCCGGCGGCGTCACTGCCGGGACGCGCGATCATCTCTTCCGGGCGACGCCGCCGACAAATCCGTAGTACGTCGCATTCCGCTTGGTCTGGCCCCGCACATCTGGCCGCCACTCGGGCAGCGGCACCAGGCCCGGCTCAAGCAGTTCCCAGTCCCCGAACCAGGCCAGGATCTCCTCGTCGGAGCGCCAGCGCCCGGTGCCCAGTTTCTCGTTGAACAGCTTCTCTATCGCCACGGTCTTCGCCGCATCCTCGGCATGCTCCGGACCGGGCATGCGGAAGCTGGAGATGGCCAGGTGACTGCCGGGGCTCAGGGCCGCGCGGAGCCGGGCGGCAATGCCCGCCGGATCCTCGTGATCGTTGACGTGATGCAGGATGGCCATCAGCAGCAGCGCGACCGGCTGGTCAAAGTCGATGAATTCGCGCACGGCATCGTCGTTCAGGATCTTCTCTGGCTCGCGGATGTCCGCGGTGCGGAACAGCGTATTCGGGCCATCAGCGAGCAGCGCATTGGCGTGCGCCCGGACGACCGGGTCGTAGTCGACATACACGACCCGCGCGTCGGGGTTGGCGGCGTGCGCGACCTCGTGCACATTGCCCTGTGTGGGCAGGCCAGACCCGATGTCAATGAGCTGGCTGATGCCCGCCTCGGCCACCAGGTACCGCACCGCCCGCCGCAGGAACGCCCGGTTGGCGCGGGCACCCGCAGGCGCGTCAGGGGTGATTTGCAAGGCGAAGTCGACGACCGCCCGGTCGGCGGCGAAATTGTCCTTCCCGCCAAGAAAGGCGTCATAGACGCGCGCCACATTAGGCTTGGTCACGTCCGTATCTGGCGGGACGTGCTCCTCATCGGCCATTCAAGGCCCTCCAGCTAGCCCGGATCAGCAACAGCGCCTGCCCGGAATCCTAACGCCCCGTAACAGCGCCTGGGCCCAGGCGGCGGTGTGGCCGGGCCGGGCACCAGCTCACGCCGCCGGCCAATGCTTCCGGTATGGTCGCCCTGTGTCATTGCGCCGGGCCGGGGCCGCGACCGCCAGCGTCGCGTTGCTCGCGCTGGCTGGATTGCACGACTGAACGGATACTCCGCCGCCGGTCCGCGAGCGGTCCGGCCTGCCGCCGCCGGATTCACCTGGTGGTCTCAAGGAACTCCTCCTACCGACCACTAGGGTTGGGCCCAGTGCGGGAAGTGCCGTGGTGGGGGGTGCTCTCGTCGGCCGCGGCTCCGGTGCTGCTGGTTGGCGGGTGGACCGTCGCGGCCGCGCTCCAGCCGGGCTCCTTCGACCAGGTAACCGGGACCATCAGCGCGCTGGCCGCCCGCGGTGCCGCCGACCGGTGGGTGATGACGGCCGCGTTCCTGGCCGTCGGAGCCTGCCACCTGGTCACCGGACTGGCCCTGCGGCCCGCTGGCCCGGCGGGGCGGCTCGCGCTGATGACCGGCGGTGCCGCCACCGTGGCGGTCGCCGCCAATCCGGTGACGGTCAGCGGGCCAGGTTCCCTGCCGCACACGCTCGCCGCCGCGGTCGCGTTCCTCTCCCTGGCCAGCTGGCCCGCTCTCGGCCGCAGGCCCGGGCCTGCGGTGCCACCGGCGCTGCGGCCCGGGGCGTGCGCGGCCGCCACCGCGGCGCTGCTCGGCCTGCTCGGCTGGTTTTACCTGGAACTGAGCGCGGGAGGCGGGCAGCTCGGCCTGGCGGAGCGGGTCGCGGCCGGAGCCCAGGCGCTGTGGCCGCTGGCCGTGGTCCTCAGTTGCCGGAAGCAGGCCCGCGGCCGGGCGCCAGTGTCATGAGCCGTCCCCGTCATCCGGGCCGGCGGCGACTTCGGCCAGCCGCGCGTGCAGCCGCTCCCTGATCTCCGGCGGGGTGTAGGCACGCCGCTGCCGCTCGGCCCGGGCGATCACCACTCCGGTGGCGGCGACACCGACGAAGCCTGCCAGTCCCAGTACTTTCCACCAGCGCATGTGCCTAGGCTACGACCGTGCCCGCCGTGAGCATCACCCTAGATGAGGCCATCGACCTGACCCGCACCGGTGACGTGTGGGTGTTCCGCGGCCACACGGTCGCGGACCGGGCGATCCAGGTGGCGACCAACAGCCCGGTCAACCACGTGGGCATGTCCGTCGTCATCGACGACCTGCCGCCGCTGATGTGGCACGCGGAACTTGGCCGGTCCCTGCCCGACCTGTGGTCAGGTACCCGCCAGCGCGGGGTGCAGCTGCATGACCTGCGCGCGGCGGTCGTCGTCTGGGCCACCAAGTACGGCCAGCGAGCCTGGCTGCGCCAGTTGGATCACCCGGTCACCCGGGAGATGGAGGACGCGGTGCTGCGCACCATCGCGCGGATGGACGGCACGCCGTTCCCGTCCACGACCCGGCTCGCATCACGCTGGCTGTCCGGGCGGGTGCCGGCCATCACGCCGACCATCAGGCAGGCCATCAGGTCATCCAGCAGGCCGGCCATCAGGCGCCCGGAGAGCCGCGACCTGGAGACCGCCTACTGCGCGGAAGTTATCGCTGTCACTTACCAGGCGATGGGGCTGCTGCCCGGCAGGCGCCGCCCGAACTGGTATGACGCCGGCCGCTTCTGGAGCGGCGACGATCTTCGCCTGACGCCCGGGTACCAGCTCGGCGGGGAGATCGCCGTGCACGTCCCCGGCGCCTAGCACTCCAGCTGTAGATCGTGATCTTCAATTGCCCTGCGCGAGCGGGCCGGTTATCCGTAGCGGCGTTATCCGTAGCGGCGTT
>CAYPQM010000013.1:47513-50828 GCA_964412845.1 uncultured Streptosporangiaceae bacterium | reverse complement strand
GTTATCCGTAGCGGCGTTATCCGTAGCGGCGTTGTCCGGGTCGGGAGTCAACGTGGCGGTCGTGGCCGCCTGTCTCCCGTGCGGCGGGGTAGGGTTCCCGGCCGTGACTGAACCAGACTTCCTGCGCGCTACCCGTGCGTCTTATGACGCTGTGGCTGCTGACTACTCGGGGCACTTCCGTGCCGAGCTGGCGGCTAAGCCGCTGGACCGGGCGGTACTCGCCGGATTCGCTGAGCTCGTGCGCACCGCCGGCGCAGGGCCGGTCGCTGACATCGGGTGTGGCACCGGCCGCGTGACGGCACACCTGAGCGGCCTGGGACTATCGGTGTCCGGAGTGGACCTGTCCCCGCAGATGGTCGCGGTGGCCCGGCGGTCGCACCCAGGCCTGCGGTTCGACGTCGGTTCGATGCTGGCCCTGGACTTGCCGGATGGTGCCCTGGGCGGCGTCCTGGCCTGGTACTCGATCATCCACATCCCGGAAGAACGGCTGCCAGAGGTCTTCGCCGGATTCTGCCGGGTGCTGGCCCCGGGCGGATTCGTGCTGCTGGCGTTCCAGGTCGGTGACGAGCCGTTGCACCTGACGGAGGCGCTGGGTCATGCGATCTCGCTCGACTTCCACCGGCGGCAGCCGGACCGTGTCGCCGGGCTGCTGGGCCAGGCCGGGCTGGTCGTGCGCGCCCAGCTGCTGCGCGAGCCCGATGAGGACGGCAGCTTCACCGAAAGGACGCGGCAGGCCTTTCTCCTGGCCCGTAAACCGGCCGGCGCTGGCCCCCCGGGCGCCAGGTAACCCAGCTATCGATCGTTACCGTCGCGCCAGCACCGGCCTGGTCGCGAACGCCGTGCCGCCGGGGATGCCGGCTGCCCGGCAGCGGGCCGGGTCGGCTGTCCATGACTTCGGCAGGTAAAGCTCCCGGCGCAGCGGCCACCGCAAGATCATCGAGAGTCGACACAACCCGCGATGATCAGACGGTGGCCGTCCTGCGTCCAGCACCGCCACACCGCAAGATCACGATCTCCGGCTGCACTACTGGCCCAGACCACTAAAAAAAATCGATTGCGGCGACTGCGCTCCGGCCAGCGCGCCAGGGCTGCTGGCAATTCTGCAAACGTTTTCTTCTGAACCGCCGGCAAACCATCCGGTGACAATGCGGCAGCACAGCGAAACGGACCGGATTCGGCGGATTTGCCGAAGCCAGACGCGCACATGGCGGTCTCTTTTGATCCGGCCGGCCACCCGCCGTAACGTCGCCAGGAACCTCGCTGCGGGCAGAAACGGGCCGCCGGGGATTGCATCCCGATTGGCATTTATTTCCGGTCACTCCGTCATAGTGTGTTCCGTGCCACTGGGCGCCGATCGTCAGGAGAGTCCGGGTGCGTAGCGGAAACACGTTGGCCACCACGAAACCAGGGCCGGCCGTAGCTGGCCGCTCCTGGTACTGGCGCACGACGTGAACTGGCCGGTGCGGTCAGGATGGGTACCGCCCCTGGCCGACAGTCACAGCCCACGGCCTGAGACCGGGTCCGGCCTCGCTGGCCGCCTGCCCCCCGGCGAGACGGTGGTGCTGACCCCGGCTGGCGAGTCCGGTGAGAACCGGCTGGGCGGCACCGGCAAGACGCAGCTCGCGTCCGCGATCGCGCACAGCCTGTGGGAAACCGGCGCGGTAGACCTGCTGGTCTGGGTGACCGCGTTCAGCCGCGCGGCCGTGGTGACCGGCTACGCCCAGGCCCTCGCTGACATCGGGATGACCGAGGCCGATGAGGATGGCGAGGCCGACGCCGCGCAGTTTCTGAGGTGGCTGGCGCAGACAGACCGGTCGTGGCTGGTGATCTTCGACGATCTGGCTGATCCGGCCGACCTGACCGGGCTGTGGCCGCAGGGCGCGGCGGGCCGGGTCGTGCTCACCACCGAGCGGCAGGATGACGCGCTGCGCGGGCCTGGCCGGCGGATCGTCCCCGTCGGCCCCTACACGCTCCGGGAGGCGCTGGCCTACCTGACGGCCCGGCTGCATGACGATCCGGGCCAGCGGACCGAGGCGCTTGACCTCGCCACCGACCTCGGCTGTCATCCGCTCGCCCTGGCGCAGGCCACCGCCTGGATGATCGACACCAGAACGAGCTGCCGGGACTACCGGCGCTGGTTCACCGACCGCCGGAGGCGGCTCACCGGCGCCCTGTCCAGCGACCCGGCCCCGGCCACGGAGGTCACCTGGTCGCTGGCCGTGGACCAGGCCGGCCAGCTTCCCCCCGCTGGCCTGGCCTCACCTGCCCTGGTGCTGGCCGCGATGATGGACCCGAGTGGCATCCCCGGCATGGTGCTGGTCAGCCACGCCGCGTGCAGCTACATCACCGGGCATATCGCCACGCCCGCCGACCAGGCTCAGGTGCGGGACGCCGTGAACAACCTGTACCGGCTGGGCTTGCTGACCGTCAATCCGGCCAGCCCGGCCCGTACTGTCCTGGTCCACCCGGTGGTCCAGGCCCTGGTCCTGGAGCACCTGGCCCCCGCCGAGCACAACCGGGCGGTCCGCGCCGCCGCCGACGCGCTGCTCGAAGCCTGGCCGGAGCGGGATGCCGGCGACCCGCTGCTGGCCCAGGCGCTCCGGGACAGCACCGCGCTGCTGAACGAAACCGCAGCAGAACTGCTCTGGACGCCGCACGGCCACGGGGTGCTGATCAGGGCCGGCCAGAGCCTGGACGCCGCCCGGCTGCGCGGCGCGGCCATCGCGTACTGGCGGGACATGATGGTGACCAGCACCAGGTTGCTGGGCCCGGCGCACCCCCAGACGTTCCTCGTCCGTGATCACCTCGCGGCCGCGCAGGATACGGCGGGCAGCCTGGACGAGGCCATCGGCCTGCACGAGCGGACCCTGGCCGACCGGGAACACCTGCTGGGCCCCAGCCACCCGCAGACCCTGGCCTCCTACGGCAACCTGGCGCACGCCTACCAGCAGGCCGGACGGCTGGACGACTCGATCGCCATGTTCGAGCGGACGCTGGCCGACCAGGAATGGGTGCTGGGCGCCGACCACCCGGACACCCTCACCGCCCGCGGCGACCTGGCCCGGGCCTATCAGCAGGCGGGCCGGCTGAAAGAGGCGATCAGCCAGTACGAGCGGACCCTGGCCGACCGGGGGCGGGCCCTGGGGGCCAGCCACCCGGACACGCTGACCGCGCGCGGCAGCCTGGCCTACGCCTACCTGGCGGCCGGCCGGCTGAAAGAAGCGATCCCGCTGTTCGAGCGGACCGTCGCCGACCGGGAGCAGGCCCAGGGCCCCGACCACCCCGACACGCTCACGGCCCGCGGCAACCTCGCCT
>CAYPQM010000013.1:0-47413 GCA_964412845.1 uncultured Streptosporangiaceae bacterium | reverse complement strand
GCCCGCGGCAACCTCGCCTCCGCCTACCAGTCAGCGCGGCGGGTCAAGGACGCGCTGCCCCAGTACGAGCGGACCCTGGCCGACCGGGAACAGGCCCAGGGCCCCGACCACCCGGACACGATCACCGCCCGCGGCAACCTGGCCTCGGCCTACCACTCAGCGGGCCGCCTCAAGGACGCGCTGCCGCTGTATGAGCAGACCCTGGCCGACTGCGAACGTGTGCTGGGCCCTGGTCACCTCAGCACCCTGACGTCACGGGGGAACCTGGCGCAGGCTTACCACGGGGCACTGCGGCTGACCGAGGCGATCGCCATGTTCCAGCGCACGCTGGCCGACTGCGAACGGGCCCTGGGCCCTGACCACCCGATGACCCGGACGATCCGGGACAACCTGGCGGCCGTTGACCAGGGATGATCCCGCTGCGGCCACGCCAGCGGCGGGCGGCAGCAGGTTACGGCTGATCGTGACGTTTCCTGATTTCCGCGACCAGCGCCGGGATCACCTGGCCAAGATCGCCGATGACCGCGTACTCGGCCCGGGAAATGATCGGCGCGCCCGGGTCAGTGTTGATCGCCACGATGTGCTTGGCCCCCAGGCAGCCGGCCATGTGCTGGATCGCTCCGCTGATCCCGCAGGCCAGGTACAGCTCGGGGGTGATCCGGGTGCCGGTCTGGCCCACCTGCTGGGTGTGCGGCCGCCAGCCCTGGCTGGTCACCACCCGGGACACCCCGACCGCCGCGCCGAGCAGCCCGGCCAGTTCCTCCAGCGGCGCGAACCCCTCGGGGCCGCCGACGCCACGCCCGCCGCCGATCACCACGCGCGCGGTGGCCAGCGAGACGCCCGTGTCCCGGCTGGCTGACTCCACCGCGCGGATGTCGGTGTCACCGTCGGCCAGCGCAGGCTCGACGGCATGCACGCGGGGGACGGCCGGTACCCCGGCCGGCCTGGCCGCGACCGCCTCCACGGCCACCGTGAGCAGCGCCGTGGCGGCGTCCAGCGTGGCATCCTCCAGCAGGCTGCCGGCCCAGCGCTGGCGGACGAGCCGGCAGCTGCCCCCGGCCGCCGCCGTGGCCGAGACGCAGTTCGCGGCCATCGGCAGCCCGGTGATCGCCGCCAGGTGCGCCATCAGCTCGCTGCCCCGGTCGCTGCCGGCCGCGATAACCGCCGTCGCGGATGTGTCCGTGGCCAGCCCGGACAGCGCCCGCGCCCAGGCCACCGGGGCGTAGGCGGTGAACTCCGGTGAGTCGATCACGTACGCGTCGGCCACGCCGTGGGCACCCAGTTCCCCGGTGGGCGCCAGGGCGGCCGGGCCGAATACGGCTGCGCTCAGCCCGGTCCCGGACGACTGCGCCAGCTCCCGGCCGAACGCCAGGACCCGCAGCGAGGAGTCGGCCAGCCCGTCCCCGTCCCGCTCGACCAGGCAGAGCACGGTCATGGCAGCACCCCCAGCTCGTCCAGCACCCGCAGCAGCGCGGGCACGGCCTCGACACCGGACCCGAGCAGTTGCGCCTGCTGGTGTTCCTGCGCGGGCACCCGCAGACCCTCCTTGCGCAGCCCTTCGCCCTGCCAGCCGGGATGCAGCGTCTCGATGGCGGCCCGCTTGGCCCGCAGCCGGCCCGGCAGCGACGGGTAGCGCGGCAGGTTGATGCCTTCCTTGACGCTGATCACGGCGGGCAGCGGGACGTCGAAGACCTCCTCGCGGCCCCGGTATTCGCGCCGGGCGCGGGCCCGGCCGGGGTCGATCTCCAGGTGCTTGATGCCGGTGGCGCACGGCACCCCGAGCAGGTGCGCGACCCGCACCGGCACCTGGTAGTCCCCGGTGTCGGCCGCCTCGTTGCCGAACAGCAGCAGGTCAAAGGGCCCATCGGGGCTCTCCGCCCGGCTGCGCGCCACGGCCGCGATCGCGGCCGCGGTGGCGATCGGCCCCCATTCGCGGCCGTCGGTCTCCAGCAGCACCGCGCGCCCCGCGCCGAGCGCCAGCATGTCCCGCAGCTGGTCGGCCGCCTCGGACGGGCCCAGGGTGAGCACGGTGACGGTGCCGCCGAGCCGCTCGGTGAGCCGGACCGCCTCCTCCACCGCGCATTCCTCGTGCGGGCTGACGGTAAAGCCGGACAGGCGGGTGTCCACGTCCTGCCCGTCCGGGGTGACGGCGATCTTGCCGCCGACCATGGGCACCCGCTTGACGCAGACTCCGATGTCCATGCCGGTCAGCTCCGGACCCGCTGGTTCTCCGGGTCGAACAGCGGCCTGGCGCCGGCCACCGCGACCGTCACCGGGTACTGCTCAGCCAGGTACTCCACCGCGAGGTGGCTGCCCTCGACCGCGCGGTCGGCGGGCAGGTAGGCCATCAGCAGGTGCTGGCCCACCGATGGCCCGGACCCGGCGCTGGTCACATACGAGGTGCGGCCTTTCGCGTCGACCAGCACCTCGCCGTCGGGGCCGAGCACGGGCTCGCCGCCGAGCATGTAGCGGAGCTGGCCGGAGGCGCTGCGGTGGTCATCCACGGTCAGCGTGCAGAGCACCGCGGCCGGCGGGGTGTCCCGCTGGGCCAGGTACGCGTCCCGGCCGGTGAACGGGTGCTCCTTCACCCGGGGCCGGGTCATGCCTGCCTCGACCAGGGTGTAGTCGGCGGTCAGCTCGTTGCCGTAGGCGCGGTAGCCCTTCTCCAGCCGGCCCGTGGTCCCGTAGACGCCGATGCCGACCGGCACCAGCCCGTGCGGCCGGCCGGCCGCCCACAGGATGTCCCAGACCTTCGCGCCCTGCTCCATCGGGATGTGCAGTTCCCAGCCCAGCTCGCCCACGTAGGAGATGCGCGAGGCCAGCACGGTCACCCCGCCGATCTCGATCTCCCGGCAGGTGCCGAAGCCGAAGCCGGCCTGGGACACGTCGTCGCTGGTGGTGGCCTGCAGCACGGTCCGGGCCACCGGGCCCCACAGGCCGAGCGTGCACTGCCCGGACGTCAGGTCGGCCAGGGCCGCGGTGCCGTCGGCCGGCAGGTGGCCGGTGAACCACTGGGCGTCCGCCATCCCGGTGGCCCCTCCGGTCACCACCCGGAACCGCTGCGGGCCGAGCCGCATGATGGTGAGGTCGGCCTTGAAGCCGCCGCGCTCATCCAGCAGCGAGGTGTAGACCACCCGCCCGGGCTGCACGTCCAGCTGGGCCACCGCGACCGATTGCACCGCGGCCAGGGCGCCCGGGCCGGTGATGTCGAAGATCGCGAACGCGGAGAGGTCGACCAGCCCGGCCGCCTCGCGCATGGCCAGGTGCTCGGCGTTGATGATGGGTGACCACCACCGGGCGTCCCATTCGGCGTCGCGCGGCATCAGCTGCCCGGCGTACTTCTCCAGCAGCCCCTCGTTCGAGGCGTACCACTGCGGCCGCTCCCAGCCAACGGTCTCGATGAACACCGCGCCCAGGTCGCGCTCGCGCTGGTAGACCGGGCTGCACCGGACCGGCCGCCCGGACTCCCACTGCTCGGCCGGGTGCACGATCCCGTACATCTTGTTGAAGCCCTCCCGGGCCCGCGCCCGGACGTGCTCGGCGGTGCGCTGGTGCGGGTAGAACCGGGCGATGTCGGCCTCGTGGATGTCGATCCCGGGGACCTGGCCGGTCATCCACTCAGCCACCGCGCGCCCGATGCCCGGGCCCTCCTTGATCCAGCTCGCCGCGATCGACCACAGCCCGGCCACCTCGGGCGTCTCACCGAGCAATGGGTGACCGTCCGGCGTCATGGAGATCAGCCCATTAATGGCATAACGGATGCCCGCCCGCTCATCCCCGAGCAGATCCGGCATCAGCTCCAGGGCCTGGAGCAACTGCGGGTCGAAGTCATCGGCGGTGAACGGCATCTCGGTGGGCGACAGCACCGATTCCTCGATGGACGGGATGTCGTCGGGGCGGACGATGATCGGCCGGTGCGCGTACGAGCCGACCTCCATGTCGCCGCCGTGCTGGCGCTCGTACATGTTGGTGTCCACATCCCGGACGATCGGGTAGGCGATCTCCCCGGTGGTGCCCTCGAACAGCTCGATGGGCCCGACGCTGATCATCTGGTGCACGATCGGGGTGAGCGGGATCCGGGCGCCGGCCATCGCCGCGATGCGCGGGCTCCACACCCCGCAGCACACGGCGCACACGCTGGTCTCGATGTCCCCCTGGGTGGTGCGCACTGCGGTGACCCGGCCATCGGTGGTCTCGATGCCCAGCACCTCGGCGCCGGCCAGCACCCGCAGCGCGCCGGCCTGCTGGGCCTGCTCGCGCATCAGGGTCCCGGCCCGCAGCGAGTCCACCACGCCCACCGTGGGGAAGTGCGCGCCGCCCAGGATGACCGACTCGTCCAGGTAGGGCACCAGCTTGGCCACCTCGGCCGGGGTGAGCAGCTGGGCCGGGATCTGCCAGGCCTTGGCCGCCGTGCACCGCCTGCGCAGCTCACCCATCCGCTCCGGGGTGCGGGCGACCTCGATGCCGCCGCTCTCGGTGAATACGCCGAGATCCTGGTACTGCTCGGTACTGTCCCGGGTCAGTTCCATCATCATCTTCGAGTACTCGATCGGGAAGATGAAGTTGGACGCGTGGCCGGTGGAGCCGCCCGGGTTGGGCATCGGCCCCTTGTCCACCAGCACGAGGTCACGCCAGCCGAGCCGCATCAGGTGATAGGCGAGGCTGTTGCCGACGATGCCCGCACCGACGATGACGGCGCTGGCCCTGGGGATGTCATTCATGCTGGTGGTTCCCGTCAGTCTCTGGTATAGCGTCGGCCGCCACGGTACGCCACGGCCCCGCCGCCGACGATCGCTGGCGACGGGGCCGGTCGGGAAACTGCCTATTCGACCGGGATCTCCTTGTTGATCAGCGACAGGTCGATGCCCTGCCGGTTGCGGATGATCCTGGCTGACACGAACACGACGATGGCCAGCACGTACATCGCGCCCATGTAGATCAGCGAGTCACGGCTGTTCACGAAGTACAGCTTGTTGCTGAGCCACTCATAGAGGTTGAAGACGAGCAGCGCGATGGTGATGACCCCGGCCACCGGGACGATCTGCACACCGAAGATCTTGATCCGGCTGGCCGGCGACGCCCGCCACAGGTCAGGCTTGCGCCACGGCAGGATGACCACGGCGATGGCGCTGCCCAGGTAGGTCACCGCGATGACCAGGGTGGCGTCCAGCGTGTAGGTCCGGAACGTCGTCGAGTAGGCGTAGACGGCGGCCAGGCCGGCCGCCGGGAGCAGCATCAGGATCAGCGAGTAGACCGGGACCTTCCGCTTCTCGGACACCTCGGCCGCCCGGTCGGGCAGCACCCGGTCGAACGCGGCCGCGAAGATGACCCGGGTCGAGGACAGGAACAAGGTGCCCACCCAGCCGAAGAACCACAGGCTCAGCACCAGGATCAGCGCGACCTGGAAAACCGTGTTGTGCACCAGCCAGCCGGCGAACAGGAACGGGTACGGCCAGATGCCGAACGTCGGCGTGAGGTTGTAGTCCAGCGCGTTGAGGTTCTGGTAGAAGTCCCAGCCCACCGTCTTGGCGATCAGCAGCAGGCAGAGGACCGTGCAGGCGACAGTGATCCACAGGCCCGCGAACATGCCGGTGAACACCCGCCTGAAGTCGCTCGCCCCGCGGATCTCGCCGTACAGCGTGGCGCCCCAGTTCGGCCACAGGATGAAGAACATCATGGCCGGCACGAGCAGCATGGTCGGCCCCAGCGGGCCGAAGCCCAGCGGAGACGTGGTGTATCCGGCCTTGGCCGCCGCGGCATTGGTGGCACTGTAGGCGTTCTTGACGCCGAACAGCTTCTGGCCTTCCAGGTTGAACGAGCTGATGAAGCTGGCGTGCGAGTTGGCCAGCAGCAGCACCACGACGACGGCGAAGCCGATCATGCCGCCCAGGAAGCACCATTTCTGGATCCGCGCGTACCCGGACATGCCGAGTGAGACCAGCAGGCCGGCCAGCGCGATCGTGATCAGCGTGACGATGAAGATCCCGTTGCTGGTGCCGAACCAGGCGGCACCGCCGCCGGGCCAGGTCCACTTCAGGGTGGCCCAGAGCGGCTGGAACAACTGGACCGACAGGATGTTGCCGTAGATCGGCGCCCACAGCCAGAGGATGAACCACCACCCGGTGGCGGCCAGCACGAACCCGACTCCGCTGCCCAGGATGCGGCTCTGCCAGACGTAGTCGCCGCCCGCCCGCGGGATCGTGACGACCAGCCCCGCATACGCGATGACGAGGAACGAGACCCAGACCCCGGAGATGATCACCGCGGTGATGAACTGGCCCTTGGGGAACGCGGGACCCGCGAAGGTGAACTCATACAGCCCGAGCGTGACGAAGTTGGTCGCCAGCGCCGCGTAGATAATCGAGTCGCGGACCGACCAGCCCCGGACCAGGCCGGTGGCTTTCCGCAAGAATAGTGTTGGGGTTTCTCCGCCAATAGCTTCAGTAGCCATACTCGCCTCCGGTGTAATACTCAGCCGATAACGAATACTCAACCGTTCACGAGAAGGTACTTGCCGACCTTTCCCTTCTTCGCGTTCAGTTCCAGCACGGCACCCTGCAGCACGCCGTCGCCGTAAACGCTACCGGGATTGATCGCCAGCGTCCGGCCCATCTTCTTGATTCCCCGGCTTTCATGGATGTGGCCATGCACCGACAGCATCGGCTGATACTCCAGAATGGAATCGCGCACCGCGGTGGAGCCGACCGCTTTCATCACCGCGCCGCCATGCATTGGTCGCAATGTGTCATCAAGAGCCGGGGCGTCATCCAGCCCGGTCCCGTACGGCGGCGCGTGGAAGTTGAAAATCGCCCGCTCCATGTCCGGCACCATGGCGGCCAGGGCGTCAATCTTCTGCCGCAGGTCCGCCTCCGGCGCTTCCCGGAAGGTGTCCCACGGGGTCGGGTTGGTCCAGCCCATGGAGACCAGGTGGAAGCCGTCGAGTTCGAGGGCCTTGCCCTCGGCGAAGCTGACGCAGGGCGACGACTCGATGACGTCGTCGATTTCCCAGATGTCGTCGTTCCCGCCGTTCAGGATGCAGGGAATGTCGCCGCCCTTGAGCTTCCCGTCCGCCATGTCGAGCCACCGGTCCAGGGACGCGAGCATCTCCACGCTGAACCGGCGGTCGACCGCGCCCTCTTCCTCGCTGAGGTTCTTGAGCTCGTCAGGCGTGACGATCGCGGGATAGGAGCCGCTG
Organism: uncultured Streptosporangiaceae bacterium; assembly: GCA_964412845.1. GTDB lineage: Bacteria > Actinomycetota > Actinomycetes > Streptosporangiales > Streptosporangiaceae > JAWWPY01. The sequence continues at coordinate 40,218 of CAYPQM010000013.1, read as the reverse complement.
TTACGGATCTTGAGCTGGACGGCTTCCAGTTCCTGCCTGGTCTCCAGGCGGAGCGTCTCCCCGCGCACGGTGACCTGCCAGTAGCCGTTGTGCGCGACAACCGGGATCATCATCTTCCCGGTGACGTCCCCGCCGAGCACCACGAGGTCAGCCTGGTAGAACGCGGCCGAGTTCAGGAACTTGCGCCAGCAGACTTCGGAGCCGTGGATATCAGTGGCGAAGAAGATCCTCATGCGAGACCCACGCCTTCCCCGCGCGCCCGGCGGTCAAGCGCGCTGTGGTCAAGCGCGCTGTGGTCAAGCGCACTGGGAATCAAGCGCGGCGTGCAACGCCTGTGCGCCCAGTGCAACGAACACTGTGCAACGTCTAGCACTCCGCCGAAACCGGCGTCAAGCATGCCAGACCGATCAGTGCGCGACTTCTTCTGGCCGTTCGTACCAGCGCACCCGGTCACCGACATTGGCCCTGACCCGCCACTTGACTCCCTTCGGAGCCGACTCGGCGATCTCCAGGAGCCGCCGGGACGCGGCGATCGCGTCGAACGGCGGCTGCGGGGGGGCCAGGCCGGGGCTGGCCGCCAGCAAGGCCGGCAGCTGGGCCAGGTTGCCGGTGACGGTCCGCCACCAGCCCCAGTCCGCGCCGAGCAGCTTGGCGAAGTGCCCGGTGTCGATCGACACCGCGGCGTCCCCGGCGTCCGCGCTCAGCGGTACCGCCGACAGCAGATGGACGATGTCCCTGGCGTCCTTCTCGTTCAGCTCCACGATCTGCAGCTTGGACAGCAGCAGGTCGACCGCGTCGACCGTGAGCGGAAGCCGGCTGAAGCCGGGCCGGAAATCGAGCGTGTGGCACATGGTCAGCCGGTCGACCATGACGTCGATGGGCCGGCCTGACGGGGCGTTGAAGTACATCTGCTTGTCGCCGTTGAGGTTGTTGAACCGGCGGTCCGGCACGCAGCCGTTGTCCGCCAGCCAGGCGGCGACCTTCTTGCGCTCCTTGGACAGGCAGGCGAAGTCGATGTCCTGGTCCCGGCGCAGCCGGGGCGGGAACCCGGCCGGGCAGAGCACCCGGACGCCCAGCCCGCCGAGCAGCTTGAGGCCGAGCCCGGCGGCGGCGGCGTCACGAGCCAGCGTGAGCGCCTCGGGCAGCGGATCGTGCGGCGATACTGCGGCGGTCTCGGATTCGCCGGGTTCGGTCATCCCAGCCTGCTCTCGTCCTCGGCGGCGCCCGGGCAGTCCGTGCACCGCGGCACAATAGTGGTTAGCGAGTATGCCACGACCGGGTAATCTGCCCGGTTGGCCTTGATCACACTGGTTGACCGGGCCATTCTTGGTGCATGGCCGAGAGCGAAGTTGCGGCTGGCGCAACTTACCAGTCGGCCGAGCGGGTGCTCGCGCTGCTCGCGAGCTTCGAGGACGGCCGGCCCGAACTCGGCGTGACCGAGATCGCCAGATCGCTCGGCGTGCACAAGTCGACGGCCTCGCGGCTCGCGGCCACCCTGGAGCGGACCGGATTCCTGGCCCGTTCCGGCAAACGGTACCGGCTCGGCGTGGAGGTCATCCGGCTGGGCACCCTGGCCCTGCGGAGCACCGGCATCGTCGCCGCCATGCAGCCGGCCATGGAGAAGCTCTCCCAGCAGACCGGCGAGACGATCAACCTCGCCGTGCCGGCCGGCCCTGACATCCTCAATGTGGCCGAGGTGCCGAGCACTTATATCCTCAGCTCCTCCGGCGGCTGGATCGGCCGCCGCACGACACCGCACGCGGTGGCCAACGGCAAGGTCCTGCTCGCCTACGGTGTCATCCCCGTTCCAGCGAAACTGGAGCGGTACACCGAGCACACCATCACCAGCCCGGCCGTGCTGCAAGCGGAACTTGCCGCGGTCCGCCGGGACGGCTACGCGAAGGCCGTGGCCGAGCTGGAGGATGGGCTGGTCGCGGTCGCCGCCCCCGTCTTCGACGCGGGCGGCGGCTGCATCGGCGCGCTGTCGGTGTCCGGCCCCAGTTACCGGATGCCGCCGGAGAAACTCGACGAAATCGGCCGGCTCTGTGCCGGTCCTGAGCCAGGGCCGGGTAACGGCCGTCATGCAGCACGAGGAGGCGGCAGCCATGCGTGAGCACCTGCTCTACATCGGCGGCCGGTGGCGCAAGGGCGGCGCGGGCACCATGCCGGCCGTCAGTCCCTCGTCCGGTGCGGAGTTCGCGTCACTCGCAGTCGCCGACGCCACGGACGTCGGCGACGCGGTCGGCGCGGCCGCGGCGGCCTGGCCGGACTGGGCGCGCGCCTCAGCCTTCGACCGGGCGGCGTGCTGCGAGCGGGTCGCGGCCGAGATCCGCAGCCGCCGGGACGACCTGGCCAGCGTGCTCACCGAGGACCAGGGAAAGCCGCTGCGGGCGGAGGCCTACGACGAGGTCGATGAACTGGCCGGGTACTTCCGGATGGCCGGCGAGGACGCCAAGCGGCTGGACGGCGCGTTCCCGCCATCCACCTCGGCCGGGCGCCGGGTGATCACCGCCCGGGTCCCGCTCGGCGTGGTCGGCGTGATCAGCCCCTGGAACTGGCCGTACACGATGGGCGCGGAACTGTTCGCGCCCGCGCTGGCGGCCGGCAACACGGTCGTCTGGGTACCCGCGCCGAGCACCTCCGCGTGCTGCGCGGTGCTGACCGAGGTCATGGCCGAATCGGGGCTGCCCGCCGGAGTGATCAACTTCGTGCCAGGTCCCGGCGCGGTGGTGGGCGACGCCGTGGCCGGGCACCCCGGTGTGGCGGCGGTCGGCTTCATCGGGTCAGTTGGCACCGGCGCATCCGTCGCGGCCCGGGCGGCGGGCAAGACCCAGCTCCTGGAACTGGGCGGGAACGGCCCCATGGTGGTGCTGGAGGACGCCGACCTGGGACTCGCCGCCGAGGCCGCGCTCGAAGCCGGGTACCTGTGCGCGGGCCAGAGCTGCACCGCCGGCGAGCGGTTCCTGGTGCACGCCGCGGTGCGCGCCGAGTTCACCGAGCGGGTGGTGGCGGCGACCCGGGACCAGGTGCGGCTCGGCGATCCGTTCGACCCGCGGACCACCATGGGCCCGCTGAACAACGAGGCGACCGCGGCCAAGTTCGACCGGCACGTAGCCGATGCGCTGGCCCGGGGAGCGCGGCTCGGCCATGGCGGGCGGCGGGCCGCCGGATTTGCGACCGGCCTCTACGCGGAGCCGACGGTGCTCGACGGCGTCACCCTGGACATGGCGATCGCCGCGGAAGAGACGTTCGGGCCGGTAGTGCCGATCATCGAGGTCCGCTCGGCCGCCGAGGCGCTGGACCTGACCAACGCCTCCCCGTTCGGCCTGACCGCCGCGGTGTTCACCAGCGACCTGGAGCGGGGCCTGGCCTTCGCCGAGCAGGCCCGGGCCGGCTGGGTCAACATCAACGCCTCGACCAACCTCTGGGAATCCCACCTGCCGTTCGGCGGCCGGTCCGGATCGGTCAGCGGCCGCGGCCGGGTCGGCGGCCGGTTCGCCATGGAGACATTCACCGAGCCCAAGACCGTGCTCTACCCGGCCCCGGGGATGCACCGGCTGGGGTGATCCGCCGGCCGCCGCAGCCGGTCTGACCACTGAGAGGTGATCGCCGGTAGGCTGGAATCCGGGAGTCGTGGTGCGACAGTGGACGAGAAAGCTGGTTGGACGTGTCACCTGACGCGGATCAGAGCGTTCTCGGCACCATCGGGCGGGTCACTGTGTCCATTCCGGCCGGCGGGCCGGGTGAGGTGCTGCTCCCGGTGCGGGGCGGGACCGAGGCATTCGCGGCCTGGTCGGACGAACCGATCCCCCGGCACAGCCGTATCGTGGTCGTCGAGTGCATGTCAGCTCGTTCCGTCATCGTGACACCGCTCCCCTGAGCGATCGCTCCCCCGGAGTTCCCATGCTCAGGGCCGGGGTAGCTGCCCGGCCCGGCCGGCCGCGGCGTCCTGCCAGGCGAACGCGAGCGGGGTCAGCGCGGTCAGGTCAATGGCGGGCTCCACCGTCGAGTACGACTGGACGTTGTCGACGAACACGGCGTGATGCCCGCTGAACACCGAGTACGGCACTCCCCCGGGACCGGCCGCGGCGCAGGCCCGCATGTTGGGCACGGTCCCGGTCGCACCGGAGGAGTTCGGCCCCTCGACCGCCGCCCCGGCCAGCACCGGCGGCCGCCCGTCGTGCGAGCCGGCCAGGTTGGCCACCTGGTGCTGCATGCAGTCGGGAAAGACCGTGCCGTCCCCCACGATCAGCGACACCCCCCACGCGTTCGCGCCCAGGATGTCATCCAGCCAGCGCTGCGCCCGCGCGGCGAACACCGGCCGCCCGACCAGCGCGTCGTAGGAGTTCGCCATCACCGACAGCCCAGCGCCGTGCGTGGTGGTATCCCACTGATCCCAGGCAAATCCGAAGCCAAACGGATCCTTCCCGCCAATCCCGATCCCCTTCCGGATCTGCCCGCGCAGATTGGCCAGCAGCTGGGCCTGGGTGACATCCAGGCCGCTGATCTGGTCCCCGCGGATGGCCAGATCAAGTTCGTAGTCGGCGAGCGCGCTCACGTCGTACAGGTTCAGCGTGTCCGACAGGGCGGTGGGGCCGTGGATCCACTGACTGGCCCAGGCAGCAGCGTCCCGCAGGTAGGTCGCCGCCGAGTGCACCGGCAGGCCGGCGGGCAGGTGTGCGGGGCCGCCGGCCGCGCGCAGCGCGAGGGACAGCTCCGTCGCGCCCAGCATCATGTCGTCCCGCCATGTCGTCTCGCCGTAGAAGTCGAACGGGACGACCGTCAGCAGGTTCCCCGTGGGGTGCCGGTCGGCCAGCCCGTAGATGGTCTCCGCTGAGCTCAGGCACCGGTTGGCGTAGGCCGGGTCGGTGCTCCGGTACACCCGGTAGCAGAGCGCGAAGTCGGCGGCCAGCCGGCCGGCCAGGTTGGGGCTGATCGGCGAGCCGGCCGGGCCGGCCCGGAAGACCGGCGGGTGCCGGATGTACACGTAGTGCGGGTTGGTCCCCAGGTAACCGTCGTCGGCCTGGGGCAGCCGCCAGATGTCGTGGTCCCCGTAGTAGTAGTCGTTCGCCTCCCCGGTGCCTACCTGGTAATAGAGCGTCTTGGACGGCTCGTTCCACATCCGCTGCAGGAAGTCGAGGCCGAACCGGGCCTCAGCGGTGAACTTCACCGGCCCGGCGGATCCCATCTGGCCGGGAAACGACTCGATCCCCTGCAGCAGGACCGCGACCGTGTAACTGGTGGTGGCCACGAACTTGAGGTAGTCGCCCGCGTCGAACCAGCCGCCCGAGGCGTCGATGGTCACGCCGGTCGCGTACTTGGCCAGGCTGCCCTTGAAGTTGCCGTTGTCGTCGACCGGCGGCGTCCGGTACGTCATCGCGCGGGCGTCGTTGCGGTTGCCGGGCGCCGTGCGCAGCGCGCTGGCGACGAAGCCGGGCCCGTCGCGCTCGTTGCGGTAGAACGACAGCGCGTTGGCCAGCGGCCTGCCGTAGATCTGCCGGGCCGGGGCGATCTGGAACCAGGGCGAGGTCACCGCCGGGTCACCGGCCAGGCCGATCCGGTACCGCCCGGTCGCGTGCAGCGCGGAGAACCGGACCGCCCACACCCAGCCGTACCGGGTGCTCCACGAGCCGAGATCCTGGCGGGCCACCCCGGACGCGGCGATGGCGCAGGACCCCTGCCGCACCAGCACCCAGCGGACCCCGCCGACCGGGTGGGTGGCCGTCATGATCTCGGCCAGCTTCGCCGCCCCGGTGGGATAACCGACCTGATCCACCCGGATCACCGCGGCCGGCGCCGGGACCGTCGCACCGTTGGCGGACGCGCTGAGCAGGGTGCTCGACGGGGCCGGCTGGCGGCACACCTGCCGGGCGACGGCCTGCCTGACATGGGCCTGGTTACGCACGCTGCCGGAGCTGGTCCCTGACCCTGACCCCGTGCAGGCCGCCAGGCTGAGCACAACGGCAAGCACGGGCCCGAGCGGGCGACCCAGCACCGCGCCCACGGCACGAGCCCCACGGCCAACGGCACGAGCCGGCGCTGCGCCCACGGCACGAGCCGCCGCGCGGCCAACCGCTACTCGTGACGACGTGATGCGCAACGGCACGGGCTCACTCCTCGGTGACGACCTGGAAGGTGGCCAGGCTCGGGTCGGCCGCGTAGGCGATCCGGCCGCCGTCGGCCAGCGCCGCGCGCAAGGCGGTCAGCGCCCCGGCGGTGATGATCTCCCCCGGAGCCAGGACCGGCACGCCGGGCGGGTAGGGAGCCACCAGTTCGGCGCTGATCCGGCCGACGGCGGCCGTCGCGGTGACCGTTTCGTTCGGTGCGAAAAAAGCCTCACGGGGCGGCAGGGCCTGCTGCGGCGTGACCGTCCACGCCGCCGCGGGGACCGGCGGGCGGGGGCCGCCGCGGCGGCGCTCGATGATCGCGGCCAGCGTGTCGGCGAACCGGGCCACGGTCCTCTCGTCATCGGCCAGCGTGACGATCGGCACGACCGTGTCCCGGTCGGCCGACTCCACCGCGGATCCGGCGGCGATCAGGTCGGTCTCGACCGCGTAGCCGTTCGCGCCGGTGCCGGCCAGCAGCACGACGAGCTTGGCCGGCTCCACCCCGGGGCCGTCGAGCACATCGAGGCCAGGGACCTGCCGCAGCCGGTCCTTGGCCGCAGCCACTCCGCGCAGCAGCCGGCCGCACAGCTCTTTACCGTCCCGGGCCAGCAGGGCCCGGGACGCGTCGATGCTGGCCATGATCGAGCCCGCCGGGCTGGTGGTGTGCGTCGCCTCGAACGCGCGGTCCAGCCGGGCGGCATCCAGCCGGCCGGTCCGGGCCAGCACCAGCGCACCCTGGGTATAGGCGGGCAGTGCCTTGTGCGCGCTGGTCACCATGGCGTCCGCGCCGGCGGCGATCGCGTGCGGCGGCAGGTCCGGGTGGAAACCCAGGTGCGCGGCCCACGCGGCGTCCACGATGAGCGGGACGCCCGCCTCGTGGGCGGCGGCGGCGTGGCCGGTGAGATCCCCCGTGGTACCGACGTAGGACGGGTCACCGAGGTACACGGCGCAGGCACCGGGATGGCCGGCCAGGGCTTTCCGGACCGTATCCACCGGGACGGCCCCGGGCAGCCCGGTGGCGGTGCCCACCTCGGGCCGGACCCAGACGGGCCGCAGCCCGGCCAGCACCAGGCCGAGCAGCAGCGACCGGTGCAGGTTCCTGGTGACGATGATCTCCTGGCCGGGCGAGCCGACGGCCAGGGCCAGCGCCTGGTTGCCGTGCGTGGACCCGGCCACCGAGAACCGGCACCAGTCCGCGCCCCACAGGTCCGCGGCCCGCCGCTCCGCGTCCTGGCGCGCCGCGTCCGCGTGCTTGATCGCGTCGAGCCCGCCATACAGCGGCGCGTCTCCCGCCACCACCGAGCCGACCAGATCCTGGCGCTGCTTGTGCCCCGGAACGCACATCGGCGCCAGTTCGCCCGCGTCCACCTGCGCGGTGAACCGCAGCCAGGCATCCAGCAGCGGCGCGTCCGCGCGCAGCCCCCGCGGGTCACGCGGATCAGGGGTCACCCGGTTGATCATCCACCTAGTGTGCATCCAGGCTGCTCGCCGGCCTAGGCATTCTCAGCCCTGCGGGTCCCCGTGGCCGTGCCGGTAGAAGGGGACGGGCTCGGGCGGCAGCGGGGTGTTGCCCAGGATGAGGTCAGCTGACTTCTCGGCGGTCATCATCACCGGGGCGTAGATGTTGCCGTTGGTGACGTACGGCATCACCGAGGCGTCCACGATCCGCAGCCCGTCCAGGCCGTGCACCCGCATGCTGGCCGGGTCGGTGACCGAGTCTGGGCCGGTGCCCATCTTGGCCGTGCACGACGGGTGCAGCGCGGTCTCCGCGTCCCGGCGCACCCAGTCCAGGATCTCCGCATCGGTGGAAACGCCGGGGCCCGGCGACAGCTCGCCGCCGTTGAACTCGGCGAAGGCGGGCTGATTCAGGATGCTGCGGGTAATCCGGATCGCCTCCGCCCACTCCCGCAGGTCCGTCGGGGTGGACATGTAGTTGAACAGCAGCGCCGGGTGCACCGCAGGGTCACGGGAGGTGATCCGGACCGACCCCCGGGAATCGGAGTACATCGGCCCGACGTGCACCTGGTAGCCATGGCCGCCGGCGGGCGACGAGCCGTCGTAGCGGATGGCGATCGGCAGGAAGTGATACATCAGGTTCGGGTAGGCGACGTCGTCGTTGCTCCGGACGAACCCGCCGCCCTCGAAGTGATTGCTGGCGCCGGGGCCGCTGCGCAGGAACAGCCACTTCGCGCCGACCATCGGGCGGTTGCGGTACTTCAGCGCCGGTGCCATCGAGACCGGCAGCTTGGACGCGTACTGCACGTAGACCTCAAGGTGGTCCTGCAGGTTCTCGCCCACCCCGGGCAGGTCCGCGACCACGTGGATGCCCAGCGCGCGCAGCGCGTCCGCGCGGCCCACGCCGGAGAGCTGCAGCAGCTGCGGGGTGTTGATGGCCCCGCCGCACAGGATGATCTCGGCCCCGCGGACCAGCCGGGCCGGGCCCTTCCCGTGGCTGAACTCGACGCCGACGGCCCGGTTCCCCTCGAACAGGATCCTGGTCACGTACGCCCGGCAGGTGACGTCCAGGTTGGCCCGGTTCATCACCGGGTGCAGGTAGGCCCGGGCCGCGCTGAGCCGCCGGCCCCGGTGGATGTTGCGGTCGAAGGCCGCGAAGCCTTCCTGCCGGTAACCGTTCACGTCATCGGTGAGCGGATAGCCCGCCTCCTGGACGGCCGCGAAGAACGCCCGGAACAGCGGGCTGGTGGCCGGCCCGCGTTCCAGGATGAGCGGGCCGTCCCCGCCGCGGTACTCATCCGGGCCGGCCAGGCAGGTCTCCATCCGCTTGAAGTACGGCAGGCAGTGCGCGTAGTCCCAGTCAGCCATCCCCGGGTCAGCCGCCCAGCGCTGGTAATCCATCGGGTTGCCGCGCTGGAAGATCATGCCGTTGATGCTGCTGGAGCCGCCCAGCACCTTGCCCCGCGCGTGGTAGATGCGGCGGCCGTTCAGGCCCGGCTCAGGTTCGCTCTGGTAGGCCCAGTCATAGAACTTGCTGCCGATCGGGAAGGTGAGGGCGGCCGGCATGTGGATGAAAACATCCCAGAGGTAGTCCGGGCGGCCAGCCTCCAGCACCAGCACCCGGGTCGCCGGGTCAGCGGACAGCCGGCTGGCCAGGGCACTGCCCGCGGACCCGCCGCCGACGATGATGAAGTCGTACTGCTGCGACGTCATCTGACCTCCCTGAACCGCCGGCCGGTCGGGATCGGGATGTTACCAGCGATCAGCCGGCCGGCGGCCTGGCCAGCGGGCCTGGCCAGCGGCCTGGCCAGCGGCCACAGGAGTGTTTCGTGGTTGTGACCACATCAGATGAATCCCGCCGCGACGCTGACGGGTACCGGCAGAACCGTTTCTTCGTGCCGCCCGGCGCCACTGAGCTGCTGCTGATCCGGCACGGCGAGTCACAGAAATCGTTCCCGGCCGAACCGTTCCCGCTGCGGGACGGGCATTCGGATCCCGAACTGGCCCCGATCGGGCGCGACCAGGCGCTGCGGGTAGCGGCCCGGCTGGGACGGCCCGCCGCCGGGCACCTGGACGCGATCTACACCTCCGGCCTGCGCCGGACCGAGCAGACCGCGGCGCCGCTGGCCGCCCGGCTCGGCCTGACCCCGCAGCTGGAGCCAGGGCTGCGCGAGGTCCGGCTCGGCATCTGGGAGGCCGGCCTGTTCCGCAAGATGGTCGCCGAGCAGCACCCGATCGCCCGGCAGATGTGGCAGGAGGAACGCTGGGACGTCATCCCGGGTGCCGAGCCGACGGAGGAGTTCGCCGCCCGGCTCGGTGCCGCGATCGGGCGGCTGGCCGGCGCGCACCCCGATCAGCGGCTCGCCGTCTTCGTGCACGGCGGCGTCATCGGCCAGCTGCTGGCGATGGCCAGCAGGTCGCGGCCGTTCGCGTTCGTCGGCGCGGACAACGGGTCCATCTCCCGCCTGGTCGTGCACGGTGAGCAGTGGTTCGTCTCCGGATTCAACGACACCGCCCACCTGGACCCGGGTGCCTATCCCGAGTAATCTGAGCAGGCGCTCATGGCATTGACATTTGCGCACCCGGTCATTGGGGAGGTCGAATGCCAGCGTCGCCGGTGCCCGTGGCACAGCCGGTGCCCGCGGCCGCTCAGCCTGACCTGACCAGCCTGGGCCTCAGCGGCTCGGTGGTGATCGTGACCGGGGCCGGCAGCGGCATCGGCGCCGCCGCCGCCCGGCGCCTCGGCGCGGCGGGCGCGGCCGTGGTCCTGGTGGGCCGGCGCGCGGCACTACTGGACGAAGTGGCCGGCCCGATCGGCCCGGCCACCCTCTGCGTCCCGGCTGACCTGGCCGAGGCCGCCACCCCGCGCCGCGTCGTGGACGCCTGCCTGGACCGGTTCGGGCGGATCGACGGCCTGGTGAACAACGCCGCGGTGGTCCGGCATTTCGCGCTGGAGGAGTGGTCGGCCGATGGCTTCGACGAGCACGTCGCGACCAACATCCGGGCCCCGTTCTTCCTGATCCAGGCCGCGCTGCCGGCGCTGCGTGAGTCCCCGATCCGGTCCGTGGTGAACATCAGTTCCTCATCAGGGACGCTCCGCCGGGTCGGCCAGTCGGTGTACGGCATGACCAAATGCGCGCTCGACTACCTCACCCAGACGCTGGCCGGCGAACTGGCACCGCTCGGGATCAGGGTCAACTGCATCGCACCCGGGCCGATCGACACCCCCATCCACGCGACCTGGGCCGACGATCTGCAGGAGGCCTACCGCTGGCTGGAGGGCCAGGTTCCGCTCGGCCGGATCGGCAGCGCGGACGAGGTGGCACAGTGGATCACGCTGCTGCTCAGCCCGGCCGCGTCGTTCATGACCGGGGCCGTCATCCCGCTGGATGGCGGCCAGGTGATCGACCGTGAGTAACGAGGTCCTGCTCACCGGGCGGCCGGCCAGCCCGCCGGAGGTCCGCGAGGTCCGGGCCGGGCCGCTGCGGGCCCTGTTCGTGGACGGCGACTTGCGCACCATCCGCCGCGGGGAGGTGGAACTGGCCCGCCGGATCTACCTGGCGGTCCGGGACCTCAACTGGAACACGGTGCCCGGCCAGACCGAGGACCTCGACATCTCCCACGGCGCAGACTCGTTCGCGATCCGCTACACCCGGCGGCATGCCGAGGGCCCGATCGACTACCGGTGGCACGCGGACATCCGCGGCACGGCCGACGGGGTCATCTCGTTCTCGATGCGCGGCGAGGCGCTGGCCGATTTCGGCTACGCCAAGATCGGGATCTGCGTGCACCACCCGATCGCCGGCTACGCGGGCCAGGCCTTTCGCGGCCGCACACCGGACGGCCCGGTCAGCGGCGTGCTGCCGGAGCACATCGGCCCGCAGGTCCACCTGGACGACGGCACCGACCTGCCCCTGTTCGACCCGGTCAGCGACCTGGAACTGCGGCACACCTCGGGCGGGGCGGCCCGCTTCCGGTTCACCGGGGACCTGTGGGAGATGGAGGACCAGCGCAACTGGACCGACGCGTCGTACAAGTCCGCGTCGACACCGGCCAGCCTCGGCTACCACCACGAAGCACGCCGCGGGCAGGCGTTCCACCAGGAGGTGCTGCTCAGCGCCACCGGCTTCCCCGGTGATTCCAGTGTCCCCCGTCATCCCCGGGAAAGCACCGAGATCACGCTGGCCGCGCCGACCCAGTTCCTGGTCCCCCCGGTGGGGCTGGGCTGCGCCGACCCGGCGGCCGAGCTGTCGGCGGCCGGGCTGGCCACGCTGCGCGCCATCAGCCCGGCCCATCTGCGCATCGACGTCCAGGCCGGCTCGCCGGGGCAGGAGGCCACGCTCACGGCGGCCAGTGCCCTGACCAGCAGGCTCGGCTGCGAACTGGAACTCGCGGTGTTCCTCCGCGGCACCGACGGCGACCAGGCGGGGCTGGTCGCCCTGGCCGCCTCCGTCCGGCAGGCCGACCCGCTGCTGGCCCGGGTGCTGGCGTTCAGCGAATCCGAGGAGTCCAGTTCCGCGGCGACCGTGCATGCCGTCCGCGCGGCCTTCGCCGCGCGGCCCGAGGTCCCGGTGATCGCGGGCACGAACATCTACTTCAACGAGCTCAACCGGCACCGGCTGCCGCCCGGCCGGGCGGACGGCCTGGCCTGGTCGGTGAACCCGCAGATCCACGCGTTCGACGAATTGTCGCTGGTGGAAAACCTGCAGGCGCAGCCCGACACGCTCGCGACCGCCCGGTCGTTCGCGCCAGGAACCCAGCTCTTCGTCACCCCGGTCACCTTGCGGCCGAGATTCAACGCGGTGGCGACCACCGACGAGGAGTTCCCGGATGGCCAGCTTCCCTGGCCGGTCGACCCGCGGCAGCCGGCCCTGTTCGGCGCCGCCTGGACGCTCGGCAGTCTCGCCGCACTGGCCAGCGCGGGCGCCGACGGCCTCACCTACTACGACACGGTCGGCCCCTGCGGGGTGGTGGAGAGCCCGCTGGGCAGCCCGTCACCGGAGGTGTTCGGGTCCCGCCCGGACGGCGCGTACCCGCTGGCCGCCGTGCTCGCTGACGTGTGCGGGCTGCGGGGCATGCGGATCCTCGGGATCACTCCGGTCGACCCAGCGTCGCTGACCGCGCTCGCGGCCCGGGCCGGCGACCGCACCGTGCTGCTGCTCGGCAACCTGACCCGCCGCGCCCAGCGGGTCACCGTGCGCACCGGGCCCGGAGCCCGCGGGCAGGTCAGGGTGCTGGACGAGGACACCTGCCGGGATGCGACCGCGGACCTCGCCGCCTTCCTGCGGTCCGGCACCGGGTGGGCCGCCGAATCCGGCACCGTCACCATCGTGCTGAACCCGTACGCCGTGGCCAGGCTGGACATGCGCCCTGACGCACCGGCTGGGGACGCACCATGACGCACCGGCTGGGGGACGCACCATGACGGACTGGCGGGACCCGTGGTGCTACGCCAGGGACCGGATAGCTGACCAGTACGGGCGGCACGTCGGCGAGCCGGTCGAGGCGCTGCCGACTCCCGCGCTGGTGGTGGACCTGGCTGCGCTGCGGCGCAACGTGGCCGTGATGACGGCCGCCCTGGCCGGGCAGACGGCCCGGCTGCGCCCGCACACCAAGGTGCAGAAGTCCCCGGACATCGCGCTCATCCAGCTGGCCGCCGGCGCGATCGGGGTCACTGTCGCGTCGGTCTGGGAGGCCGCGGCGATGGCCGCGGCCGGCGTGCCCGACGTCCTCATCGCCAACCAGGTCGTCCCGCTGGACAAGGTCGCGGTGGCCGCGGCGCTGGCCGGTCACGTCGACCTCACGCTGGTGGTCGACGACCCGCGCAACATCGACGCCCTGTCCGCCGCGATGACCCGGCGCGGGACGCAGGCCGGCGTCCTGGTCGACCTCGACGTGGGGATGGCGCGCTGCGGCGCCCGGTCAGCGCAGGACGCGCTGCGCCTCGCCGAGCAGGTGCACGCCGCTCCCGGGCTGAACCTGAAGGGAATCCAGGCCTACGAGGGCCACTGCATGCTGGAGCCGGACCGGGAGACCCGGATCCGGCTGGCCACCGAGGCCATGCGGTACGCCGCCTCGGTGAAGGTCATGCTGCGCGACGCGGGCCTGCCGGCCGGCACGCTGTCGGCGGGCGGAACGGGGACCTACAACATCACCGGCCGCCATCCTGAGGTCACCGAACTGCAGGCCGGCTCGTACGTCTTCATGGATGCCTTCCACGGCAACCTGGTGCCGGGATTCGAAGTATCGCTGACCACGGTGGCCAGCGTGATGGCCCGGCACGGCAACACGGTGGTCCTGGACGCGGGCCGCAAGTCGGTGGGCATCGATTTCGTGCTGCCGCCGATCCTCGGTCATGACTACGTCGCGAGATATTTCGCCGAGGAGCATGCCCTGTTCGATGTCGATGACCGGTTCACTGCTGATGTGGGCGAGCGGGTCCGGCTGGTAAGCGGCTACGCTCCGACAACTGTGAACCTGCACGACGTAATCTTCGCCGCCGAAGGCGATCAGGTCGTCGAGGTATGGCCGGTCTTCCCCCGGGGACCTGGCCACTGCGGCTTCCTGACCTCGCTGGGGTCAGCGTGAAGGCCGACCGATCGGCCGACCCGGGCCGGTCCAGCGCGGAGGAACTGCTGCTCCGGGTGGCGTGGTTCTACTACAAGGACGAACTCACCCAGGACGAGATCGCCAAGCGGCTGGCGGTGTCCCGGGCATCGGTCGGCCGGATGCTGGAACGCGCCCGCAAGGTCGGCCTGGTGTCGATCAACCTGAACGCTGACCACCTCGACGCCTTCGAGCTGAGCAGCCGGCTCCGGCAGACGTTCGGCCTGGCCGAGGCGCTGGTGGTGCCCGACCACGACAAGGAGCCGGCCGACCATCACGTGCTGAACGCGCGGCTGGGCCTGGGCGGGGCGCAGTTCATGAGCACCCACCTGCGGCCCGGCGGGACACTCGGCGTCGGCTGGGGCGAGACGGTCTCGCGGGTCATCGCCTCGACGAACTTCGGCGCGGTCGGGCCGGTGCACCTGGTCACGCTGACCGGCGGCGTCGATGGCTACCTGCAGACGATCCTGTCCTCCAAGGGCGAAGGCTCCGCCGAATCCGAGACGACCACGGCCACCGTCATTCCCTCGCCCATCGTGGCGTCGACGGCCCGGCTGGCGGCCGCCCTGCGGGCGGAGCCCACCATCCAGCAGGTGATCAAGCAGGCGTGCGAGGTCGAGCAGGCCCTGGTCGGCGTGGGCACGCCGACCGCGGACGCCACCATCGCCGCGATGGGATACCTCGACGCGCAGGACGCGCACGGGCTGCGCGAGCGCGGCGTGGTGGGAGACATCCTCGGCCAGTTCTTCGATGCCGACGGCTGCGTGGTCGACCTGCCGATCCACGACCGCAGGATCGGCATCGAACTGGCCGAGCTGGCCTTGATCCCGAAGGTCGTCGGCGTGGCCGGCGGCCTGCACAAGGCCGAGGCCATCCTCGGCGCGCTGCACGGCGGATTCCTCGACGTCCTGGTGACCAATGAACTGGTCGCGCTGCGCCTGCTGGAACTGGAACGGCGGTCCGACCCCCGGCCGAAGCGGGCCTGACGAACCGGTCCCGGTCCCGCATACCACCCCGCAGCCAGGCATTTCCCCCGCGCAAACCCTTGCCATGAGCCCCGGGGAGGTTGATACTTCCGATACGAGCGGATGACCAGTTGTTGAGCGAATGCTCTCCCCCGTCACTGAGGCCGGGCGGACTGGCGGCACGAGGAGGCTGGCCGGGTGGTGACTCTCTGGGGACAGCAGTGGACCAGAGAGGATCTGCTCGCCCGCGTCGGCCGGCTGGAGCAGGTGGCCGGGATCCAGCTGATCGAGGGCGGCGACGGCGCGGAGCGCGGGGTGCGGATGCTCCGCTGCGGCACCGGCGCCGGGTTCGAATTCGAGATCCTGGTGGACCGTGGCTTCGATGTCGGCCGGGCCTGGGCCGGCGGCCGCCCGCTGGCCTGGTGGTCCCCGGTCGGCCTGACCGGGCCCTGGTTCCACGACCCGGCCGGCCTCGGCTGGTTCCGCGGCTTCCCCGGCGGCCTGGTCTCCACCTGCGGCCTGGACCACACGCTGCTCGGCGGCACGGACGACGCCAGCGTCTTCAACTACCCGCATCGCCGCACCGAGACCTACGGCCTGCATGGCCGCTACACCGGCCTGCCGGCCAGGCTGGCCGGTTACGGCAGCACCTGGCACGGTGACGAATGCGTGCTGTGGGCCGAGGGTGAGGTCCGGCAGGCCGCGGTGTTCGGCGAGCAGCTCATGCTGCGCCGCCGGATCGAGACCGACCTCGGCGGGACTGCCCTGCGGATCACCGACACGGTGACCAACATCGGGCCCACGCCGTGCCCGCACATGCTGCTCTACCACTGCAATGTGGGGTTCCCCGTGGTAGACGCGGGCGCCGAGCTCATCTACCCGGCCGGGCCGGGCGAATGCGTCAGCGAAGCCAGCAGCCCCGGCTACCGGCAGCTGGCCGCGCCGCGCCGCGATTTCGTCGAGGAATGCTACGAGCACGACATGCTCGCCGACGCCGACGGGCTGGTCAGCGCGGCCGTTGTCAACCGGGCGGCCGGGCTCGGCGTGTTCCAGCGCTACCCGCGCGCAGCACTCCCCCGGCACATCACCTGGCGGCAGCTCGGAGCCGCCACCTACGTCGTCGCCATGGAGCCCAGCACCAACCGGGACGCCGGCCGGTTCGACGCGCGCGGCCGGGGTGAGCTGCAGCACCTGGAGCCCGGCGAAGAACGCGGCTACCAGCTGGAGATCGGAGCCCTGGCCGGCACCGCGGCGATCGACGAGTTCGCCGCCCGGGCCGTGGCGCTGGCCGGCCCGGCCGTGGGGGGCGAGCGATGACGAACGGCGCCGAAGAACCGGGCCTGAAGGCCGACGGCGGCACGGGCACCGAAGGCCGCACCCTGGATGAGCGCAGCTCCGGCGGACACGGCTCCGGGCGGCGATCCTTCGCGGGGCGGGGCGTCGTGGTGACCGGCGCGGCCCAGGGCATCGGGGCGGCCATCGCGCAGTACTTTACCGAGCGGGGGGCGCGGGTCGTGCTGATGGACGCCGACGGCGAACTCGTCGCCCGGACCGCGCAATCGCTGGGCCCGGCCGCGATCGGCGTGGCCGGGGACGTCAGCGTCCGGGCCGATGTCCGGCGCGCGGTCGAGGCCTGCGCGCAGCACGCCGGCGCGGTGGACGTGATGGTGGCGCACGCGGGGATCGCAGACGTCCGGCCGCTGCTCGAGGTGACCGACGAGCAGTGGCAGCGGGTCTTCGACGTGAACGTCAACGGGGTGTTCCTGTGCGTCCAGGAAGCCGGGCGCGCGATGCGCGGCCGCGGCGGCACGATCGTGGTCACCGCGTCCACGAACGCCATCCAGGTCGAGGAGAACCTGGTCGCCTACAGCGCCAGCAAGGGCGCCGTGGTCACCTTCGTCCGCGCCGCCGCGCTGGACCTGGCCCGGCACGGCGTGCGGATCAACGCGGTGGCCCCGGGCGTGGTCAACACCCGGATCGCCCGGTGGGTGATCGAGGATCCGGTGCTCGGCCCCGAGTACCTGAAGAAGATCCCGCTGGGACGGTTCGGCGAGCCCGCCGACATCGCCCGCGCGGTGGGCTTCCTGGCCGGGCCGGACTCGGCCTACATGACCGGCCAGACCGTGATCCTGGACGGCGGCCAGACGCTGGGAATTCCCCTCGACGAGGTGCAGGCGGACCTGCCGGGCGGCCCCGGGGAGACGCCGTGACGGGCGGCGGCCGGGCGGCGGCCGTGACCGCGCCCCGGCTCAGCGTGGGCGTGCTGACCGCCGACCTGACCCAGCTCGGCGCGGAACTCCAGGTCATCCGGGGCCAGTGGGCGCACATCGATGTGATGGACGGCAGCTTCTGCCCCCAGCTGACCGTCGGCCCCGCGTTCATCGCGGCGGTCGCGTCCACCGGGATCGGCGTCGACGCCCACCTCATGGTGGACGAGCCGCGCAGGCTGCTGCCCGAGGTCGCCGCGGCCGGCGCCGCGGTGATCACGGTGCACACCGAATCCACCCGGCACCTGCACCGCACCATGCAGGAGATGACCACGCTGGCCAGGTCGCAGCGGCCCTTCCTGCGCGGCGTCGCGATCAACCCGGGAACCCCCGTGCAGGCCGTGGAACCGGTGCTTGAGCTGGCCGACCTGGTGCTGGTCCTCGCGGTCAACCCCGGCTGGTCCGGCCAGCGGCCCGCGGCCAACACCTGTGCCCGCGTCGAGGCCGTCCGGCGGCTGGCCGCCCAGGCTCAGGCCCCGGTCCTGGTCGGCGTGGACGGCGGCGTGACGCTGCAGAACGCCGCCGAGATCGCGGGCTGGGGCGCCGACGTCGTGGTCAGCGGCAGCGCGATCTTCGACGGCACCGATCCGGCCGGCAACCTGGCCCAGATGCTCACCGCCCTGCGCGCCCCGGCCACCCGGCGCACGCCCCACCCGGCCCAAGTCAAGGAGGCAGCACATGACAGCCAGTAACAACGTCCGGATCCCGCAGCCGGCCACCCGGATGACCATCACCCAGATCGCCGTGGTCGTCCGGGACATCGAGACCGCCCTGCGCGATTACACGGAGAACCTCGGCTGGGGCCCGTGGAGCGTCTTCGACTACAAGCCGCCGCTGCTGCACGACACCATCGTCCGCGGCGAACCGGTGGAGTTCCGGATGATCGGCGCGGAGACCTCGGTGGACGGCCTCGGTTTCGAGCTCATCCAGCCGGTCAGCGGGCCCAGCATCTACCAGGAGTACCTGGACACCCACGGCGAGGGCATCCAGCACATCGCCTGCATGAAGCACTCCGCCGAAGACGCCGCCCTGTTCAAGGAGCACTGGCGCACCCGCGGTTCAGAGATCCTGATGGGCGGGCGGATCGGTGAGTCCATCGAGTTCTATTACCTGGACACCTCACCAACCCTCAAGTTCGTGCTCGAATCAGGCAGCGGGCACGCCATCGACCTCGAGCCGACGTACATCTTCCCGTGAGCCAGCCCGGCCCGGTGCGCGTCCTGGTCGTCGGTGACCCCTACATGCCGGTCACCGCGTACACCGGCGCCCTGGCCGAACTGGGCGCCGCGGTGTCGGTTACCTCGGTGCAGATCGAGGGCACCGACGCCGCGCCGCCGCGCACCGAATCGGAGCGCCGGCTGCGCGAGTATGTCGGTGACCCGGCTCAGATCGCGCGGACCGTGCCTGGTCATGATGTGCTCATCGTGCACGGCGCCCCGGTCAGCGCGGAGGTGCTCGACGCGGGGCAGTTGCGGCTAGTGTGCTGCGCCCGGGGCGGGCCGGTGAATGTGGACGTGGCCGCGGCGGCCGAGCGCGGCGTCCTGGTGGTCAACACGCCGGGCAAGAACGCGGAGGCGGTGGCCGAGCTCACGGTCGCGTTCGCGCTGCTGCTCATCCGGGCGGTACCGCGGGCCGGCGGCTACCTGCGGGACGGCGGCGGGTTCTCGGAGTCGGTCTTCGACGGGCGCGAGTTCTTCGGCCACGAGGCGCCCAGCCTGACCCTGGGGCTGGTCGGCCTGGGCAACGTCGGCCGTGAAGTGGCGATCCGGGCCCAGGCGCTCGGCTTCACCACCATCGGCTACGACCCGATGCCACCGCGGCCCGCGCCCGCTCAGCTGGCCCTGGTCTCACTGGATGCCCTGCTGGAGAACTCCGACGTGGTCTCGCTGCACGCCCGGGCCACGCCGGAGAACCTGCGGATGTTCTCCGGTGACCGGTTCGCGCAGATGCGCCCGGGAGCGTACTTCATCAACACCGCCCGCGAGTCGCTGGTCGATGAGCCGGCCCTGCTCGACGCGCTGAAGCGGGGCGCGCTGGGCGGCGCGGCGCTGGACGTCGTCGAGCGGCCGCCCGCGGGCACCAGGCATCCGCTGCTGGACGCGCCGAATGTGATCATCACCCCGCACATCGGCGGGGCCACCGCGGAGACCCTGCGCCGGGGTGCGCAGCGCACCGTGGCCGCGGTGGCTGATCTCATCAACGGGCGGGTCCCGGCCAACCTGGTGAACCCCGGGGTCCTGTCCACCGGAAGCGCACTACCCGAAAGCGCACGGCCGTGAAGCGCCGTTACCTCCTCGCCATCGACGCGGGCACCGGCAGCTGCCGGGCGCTGCTCTTCACCGACACCGGGCGCCAGGCCGGGTCGAGCATGCGCGAGTGGAGCCACCGGGAGCCACCGGACGCCCCCGGCGGCCAGGACTTCGACGTGGAATCCAACTGGCTCGCCATCGCCGCCTGCGTGCGGGACGCGCTGCATGAGGCCGGCGCTGCGCCCAGCGAGGTGGCGGCGGTCTCCGCGACCAGCATGCGGGAAGGCGTAGTGCTCTACGACGGGTCCGGCCGGGAGATCTGGGCCTGCCCGAACGTGGACAGCAGATCGGCCCGCGAGGCCGCCGAACTGGTCAGCGAGGGCGCGGCCGAGCTGATCTACGCCGAGGCCGGGGACTGGGTGTCCATCACCACGCCGGCCCGGCTGCGCTGGCTCGCCCGGCACCGTCCCGGCATCCTGGCCGCCACCCGGGGCCTGGGCATGCTCAGCGACTGGATCCTGTACCGGCTGGCCGGCGTGCAGGTCACTGAGCCTTCGTGCGGGTCAAGTTCGGCCATGTTCACGCTGGCCGACCGGGCCTGGTCGAAGTCCATCCCGGAAATGTGCGGGCTCTCCCCGGACGTGCTGCCCCCGGTCGTCGACCCGGGCACCGTGGTCGGCCAGGTGACCGCGCAGGCGGCCGCGCAGACCGGGCTGCGCCCGGGCACGCCCGTGGTGGCCGGCGGCGGCGACACCCAGCTGGCGCTGGTCGGCGCCGGGACGCGGCGCGGCGAGTACACGGTCATCGCGGGCACGTTCTGGCAGAACACCGTGCTGCTCGATCAGCCGCTGATCGACCCCCAGATGCGGTTGCGCACCCTGTGCCACGCCACGGCGGGCGAGTGGATGCTCGAAGGAATCGGCTTTTACTGCGGCATGAGCATGCGGTGGTTCCGTGACGCATTCTGCGAGAGCGAGATCTCGGTGGCCCGGAGCCGCGGGGTCGATCCCTACGTGATCATGGAGGAGGAGGCGGCGAAGGTCCCGGCCGGCGCCGGCGGCGTCATCGCCATCCTGTCCAACCTGATGAACGCGAAGCGCTGGGTGCACGCGAGCCCGTCGTTTCTCCAGTTCGACGTGGCTGACCCGGCCGCCCGCGGCCGCGCCGCCTGCGTGCGGGCGATCGAGGAAGCGGCCGCCTACGTGGTCCGCGGGCACCGGGACATCATCGGCGACGTCACCGGCCTGGCGTTCACCGAACTGGCCTTCACCGGGGGCGCGGCCAAAGGCCAGCTGTGGCCGCAGATCATCGCCGACGTCCTCGGCCTGCCCGTGCATGTGCCCGTGGTCACCGAGAGCAGCGCCCTCGGCGCGGCGCTGTGCGCGGGCGTCGGCGCGGGCATCTGGTCCGGTCTCGGCGACCTCGGGCCTGATCTGCGCCAGCGGGCCGCCACGTTCGAGCCGGACGCCCGGGCCGTGGCCGGCTACGACGACCGGTACGACACCTGGCTGACGATCTACCGGCGGATGCTCGACCTGTCCGAAGAAGGCCTGCTCAACCCGTTGTGGCGGGCCGCGGGCTCGTAACACGCGAGCCTGCCCTGCCGGGCTGGCTCCTACCCCCAGGAGAAACCCAACCATGGCCGACGACGAAGGCCCGACCAGCGGGACCCGCTTCCAGCCGGGGGTGCCCGCCCGCAGCGAGCCGTTCCGGCTGAAGGGCTGCGCGGCCCTGGACTGGGGGATGCAGAGCCGGCTGGCCCGGATCTTCCGGCCCGCCACGAACCGGACGGTCATGCTCGCCATCGACCATGGCTACTTCCAGGGACCGACCACCGGGCTGGAGCGGGTGGACCTGTCGATCGTCCCGCTGCTGCCGCACGCCGACGCGCTGATGACCACGCGCGGCATGGTCCGCTCCACCGTGCCGGCCGCCGCCCGCACCCCCATCGTGCTGCGTGCCAGCGGCGGGCCGAGCATCCTGCGGGAACTCTCCGACGAGCGGATCGCGGTCGGCATGGAGGACGCCGTCCGGATCAACGCCTCAGCCGTCGCGGTCCAGGTCTTCATCGGCGGTGAGTTCGAGACCCAGTCGGTCCGCAACATGACCCGGCTGGTGGACGAGGGCCAGCGGTACGGGATCCCGGTGCTCGCCGTCACCGCCGTCGGCCAGGAACTGACCCGGGACGCCCGCTACCTGCGCCTCGCCACCCGGATCTGCGCCGAGCTGGGCGCGCACGTGGTCAAGACGTACTACTGCGCCGAGGACTTCGACACGGTCACCGCGGCGTGCCCGGTGCCACTGGTCATGGCCGGCGGGAAGAAGCAGCCGGAACTAGCGGCCCTGACCATGGCTCACCAGGCCATCGAGCAGGGCGCGGCCGGGGTCGACATGGGCCGCAACATCTTCCAGAGCGACCATCCCGCGGCCATGATCCGCGCGATAGCCGCTGTCGTGCACGACTCGACGAAACCAGCGGACGCGTACGACGAATTCCTGCGCCCACCGGCCCAGCAGCACGACCCTCAGCACGACCCGCACAGCAAGCACGAATGAGGAGGCACGGAAATGGCCCACGCACCCAGCGGCTCGCCCCGTAGTCCGGGAGACGCCGCGCCCGCCCAGCCCCAGAACCGGCTAGCAGCGGGCGTACTTTCACTGTCCGGCGTTCTCATGCAGAGCGTCACCAGCATCGCACCCGCCATCGCGGGGCTGTTCACCGTTCCCTTCATCGTCCTGAACGCCGGGGTGGGCGCCCCGCTGGCCTACCTCGGCGCCTTCATCATCGCCCTGATGCTGGGCTACGTGCTCGCCCAGTTCGCCCGCCACCTGTCATCCACGGGCAGTTACTACACGTTCGTGTCCAGGTCCCTCGGCGGCCGGGCCGGCTTCCTGGTGGCCTGGGTGTACCTGCTGTTCTATCCGGTTGTCATCGCCCAGGTCGGGTCGTTCATGGGCTCCACCCTGCAGTCGACACTCAAGGCTGAGTACAACGTGACCTTCGAGTGGTGGTGGTTCATGATCTTCCTCATCCTGCTCGTGGCCTACACCGCCTGGCGGGGTGTCGAGCTATCCGTGCGGCTGATCGTGATCCTGGGCCTTATTGAGGGGGTCATCGTCCTCGCGCTGGGCCTGTGGGGGCTGGCCAGCCCAGGTCCGGGCGGCGTCACCCTGAGCTGGCTGACCGCGTCGCTGCACGCGTCTCACCTGCACGGGCTGTTCCTCGGCGTGGTGTTCGCGATCTTCGCCATCACCGGCTGGGACGCGGCCGCGCCGCTCGCTGAGGAGAGCCGCGACCCGAAGCGGATCATCCCGCGCGCGGTGCTCGGCTCGATCATCATCATGGGCGTGTTCCTGGTGGTCGTCTCCTGGGGCCAGATCAGCGGCTGGGGCACCGCCCGGCTGGGCTCGTTCTCCGGCTCCTCGGAACTGCCCGCCTTCGTCCTCGGCAAGAAGTACTGGGGGGACGGCTGGCTCATCGTCCTGTTCGCCCTGTTCAACTCGGCCATCGCCGTCTCCATCGCCTGCACCAACGCCTCGTCGCGGTTCCTCTACGGCATGGCGCGGGCCAGGGCACTGCCTGTGTCCCTGACCAAGCTGCACGGCAAGTACAAGACGCCGTCGAACGCGATCCTGGTGCAGACCGGCATCAACATCGCGCTGGGCCTGATCCTGCCCCTGGTCATCGGGGTGGCCAACGTCTACAACGTGACCGGCACCTGGTTCACCTTCGCCCTGGCCTTCGTGTACATCATGGCCAACGTCGGGCTGTTCCTCTTCTACCGCCGGGAGCACGCGGACGAGTTCAGCTGGGGCAAGCACCTGGTCGTCCCCGCGATCGGGTCGATCGCGCTGGCCGTGGTCGTCTACTACTCGGTCGTCCCGCTGCCCGCGTGGCCGGTCTCACTGGCCCCGTTCATCGTTCTCGGCTGGCTGATCGTCGGCGGCATCGTCGTCGCGGTCATGTACCGCGGGGACCGGTCCAGGAACCTCGCGCTCGCCGGGCTGGCGATGGGCGAGGCGGTCGAGGAGTCGATCGTGGAGCGCGTCCGGATGACCGAGGCCGTGCCGCCGCCCGACGCCGTGCGGTTATAGCGCCCGGGATCGTGTAGCGCCCGTGACCGGGTCCGGCTCTGTACTGCCGGGCCCGGTCACTTTTCCCGTGCTCCCCCTTGACACGAGGAGGGAGTCCCGGCTTAGGTAATCCTTACTTAGGTAAGCCTCACCTAAATGAGGAGTTGGCTGGGCGGCTTGACCGGCCGCCCGGCACCAGGCCAGGGAGCGGACTGCATGCTGCCGACATTCGTGATCGGGCTGCGGGAAGGGCTCGAAGCAGCCCTGATCGTCGGCATCATCGCGGCGTTCCTCGGCCAGCAGGGCCGCCGCGACGCGCTGCGCCAGGTATGGATCGGCACCGCTGCCGCAGTCGCCATCTGCCTCGGCGTCGCCGTCGTGCTGCAAGTGATCTCCTCCGACCTGCCCCAGCGCCAGCAGGAAGGGCTGGAGACCGTGGTCGGCGCGGTCGCCGTGGGCATGGTCAGCTACATGGCCGTGTTCATGCGCCGGCATGCCCGGCACCTGAAGGGTGACCTGGAGTCGGCCGCGGGCTCGGCGCTCGCCGCCGGCTCAGCCACCGGCCTGGTGGCAATGGCATTCCTGGCCGTGCTGCGGGAGGGTTTCGAGACGGCCGTGTTCCTGCTCGCCACCTTTCACGCCTCCGGAGACGCCGCGTCGTCCTGGGCCGGGGCGGTAGCCGGGATCGCGGTCGCGGTCGCGGCCGGGTACGGCATTTACAAGGGCGGGGTCCGGCTCAACCTGGGCCGGTTCTTCCGG
The DNA here is from genome assembly GCA_964412845.1 of uncultured Streptosporangiaceae bacterium. GTDB lineage: Bacteria > Actinomycetota > Actinomycetes > Streptosporangiales > Streptosporangiaceae > JAWWPY01. Next base: position 15,736 of record CAYPQM010000013.1, on the reverse strand, counting down.
GTCACCGGCCTGATCCTGGTGCTGGTCGCCGCCGGGCTGGTGATGACCGCCGTGCACACCGCGAACGAGGCAGGCTGGCTGACCATCGGCCAGACCCAGGCGCTCGACCTGTCCTGGCTGGTCCGCCCGGGGACCCCGGTGTCGTCCCTGCTGACCGGCGTGCTGGGCATCCAGCCTTTCCCGGTCCGGGTCGAGGTGATCGCCTGGGTCGGCTACCTCATGCCGATGGCCCTGCTCGTCGCCTGGCCAGCGGGCCGGTCCCGGCGGCGGCCGGCGGCGGTTCACCCGCGGCCAGCCCCCATTGCCATCACGACACCGGACGAGAGCTGATCAGCGTGACCATTGATGCCGTCGCCGGGGATCGCCGGACTCGTTCACCGGACCGGCCGTGGCAGCTGACCGGGCGGCTGGGCCGGCCCGTTGCCCTGGCCGGGCTGGCCCTGGTGATCGCCGCCTGCGGGAACTCGGCGGGATCTGGGAGGACCGGCCGGGCGAAGCCGGCTGCGTCGGGCTCGACGGCCAAGGTCAGCATCACGCTCACCGCGCGGGGCTGCGCGCCGAAGCCGGCCAAGGTGCAGGCCGGGCCGGTCGACTTCACGGTGACCAACTCCAGCGCCGGCGCGGTATCCGAAGCCGAATTGCGCAGCAAGGATCTCGCCCACATCCTCGGCGAGCAGGAGAACCTCACCCCGGGGCTGTCCGGCGGGTTCTCACTCACCGCCGCGCCCGGGACCTACACGGTCCGCTGCCCGGGCGCGGCCAAGGAGCGCTGGACCTTCACCGTCACCGGGAAGGCGACCGGACCTGACTGGCAGTCCGTCCCCGCGCTGGCCGCCGCCGTCCAGGGCTACGGGAGCTATGTGCGGCACAACGTTGCCGCCCTGGTCAGCCACACCCAGACGTTCTGCACCGCGATCAAGTCGGGCCGCCTCACCCCAGCCAAGGTGCGTTACCCGCAGGCGCGCGTCTACTACGAGCGGATCGAGCCGGTGGCCGAGATCTGGGGCAGCCTCGATAGCCAGATCGACGGCCGCTGGGAGAACCCGGTCACGGTGGCGGCCCAGTTCATGGGTTTCCACAAGCTTGAGCAGCTGATGTGGCAAGACCACACGCTGACCGGCGCCGCGACGGTCTGCGCCGGGCTGGTCGGCCACGAGCAGCAACTGCAGACCCTGGTTGACCAGGCGCAGTACAACCCGCTGGAGATGGCCAGCGGGGCCACCGATCTCATCAACGAGGCCGCCACCTCGAAGATCACCGGTGAAGAGGAGCGTTATGCCAATACCGACCTGGTGGTCTTCAAAGCGAACGTGGACGCCGCGATGGAGGTCGTCCGCCTGCTGACACCCCACCTTCGCGCGTCCGACCCGAGCCTCATCTCCCTCATTGACCGCCGGGACAAGGCAGTGTCCAGCCTGCTCGCCACCTACCGGGCCAGTCCCGGGTACGACAGCACCGGCTATGTCGAATACACAACCGTCCACGCGAGCCAGCGCCGCGCACTGTCGACCGCGGTCAATGCGCTCGCCGAAGCGCTCTCCCAGATGTCCCGCCGGGTGAGCTAAGGCGGTGAATAATCGCGCTCACGGGGACACCGCGACCACCGGGGACACCCGGGACACCCGGGACACCCGGGACACCCGGGACACGCAGCGGGGTCCGGACACGCGGCAGGGCCCAGACACGCAGGCCAGGCAACTGGGCTCGCCGACTGTGCTGTCGCGGCGGCGACTGCTCGGCGGGGTAGGTGCTTTCGGGGCTGGTGCCGCCGCCGGGGGACTCGCCGGTTTCCTGGGCCGCTCGGGCCCGGGCTCAGCAGCAGAGCCTGGCGCCGAGGCAACTGTCCCCTTCTACGGAACCCACCAGGCCGGAATCGCGACCGCCGCGCAGGACCGCCTCGCCTTCGGCTCGCTGGACGTGGTCGACGGCGCGAGCCGCACGGACCTCCGGCACCTGCTCAGGGAATGGACCGCGGCCGCCGCCAGGATGACCCGGGGAGCGCTGGTCGGGGAGGTCGGCGAGCCCTTCGCGCCGCCCGCCGACACCGGCGAGGCAGTCGGCTCGCCGGTGTCCCGTCTCACCATCACCGTCGGGTACGGGCCATCGCTGTTCGACGACCGGTTCGGCCTCGCGCCCAGGAAGCCGACCGCGCTCGCGCCGCTCCCCCGGCTGCCCAACGAGAACCTGGCGGCGGCCAACTCCGGCGGGGATCTGTGCCTCCAGGCCTGTTCGGACGACCCGCTGGTGGCCTTCCACGCGGTGCGCAACCTGGCCCGGCTAGGCATGGGCGTGGTCTCGCACCGGTGGATGGAACTGGGTTTCGGCCGAACGTCCGCCACCACCGCGACCGAGACCACGCCGCGCAACCTGCTCGGCTTCAAGGACGGCACCCGCAACATCAAGGCCGAGCAGACCGGCCAGATGAGCGGTCACGTCTGGGTCGGCGCGGAGAGCGAGCAGCCCTGGCTGCGGGGTGGCAGTTACCTGGTGGCCCGCAAGATCCGCATCTTCGTCGAGAACTGGGACCGCGACTATCTGCAGGACCAGGAGAACACCATCGGCCGGGTCAAGATCTCCGGTGCGCCGCTCAGCGGGGGAACCGAATTCACCCCACCTGACCTGGCCGCGCACCAGGGTGATGGCAGTTACCGTATTCCGGCCGACGCGCACATCCGCCTGGCCAGTTCCGAACACAACGGCGGCACCAGGATCCTGCGCCGGGGGTACTCGTTCACCGACGGCATCGACCCGCAGACCGGGACGCTGCTGGGCGGCCTTTTCTTTATCGCGTTCATGAAACACCCCGGCCAGTTCGTCACCCTGCAGCGCGCGCTCGCCACCGATGCGCTCAACGAGTACACCCAGCACACCGGTAGCGCCGTGTTCGCCTGTCCGCCCGGCATCCGTCCCGGCCAGTATTGGGGCGAGAACCTGCTCGGCTGAAGCCGGCTGGGCGGCCCGATCTCGGGCTTCCTCATGTCTCACCCGGGGCCTACGTGCGCACCACGTCAGCGCTCGCGCATGCCCTCGAACTGGCGCTCGTGATGCTATGACTGGTTTAAGTAGTCATGAGAGCGCTAGAATGACCGCATGAATACGTCATCGCATCAGGCGAACATCTACTGCGCTCCTCCGCTGACGAGCGAAGATGATGCCGTCCTAGGCGAGATTCACCAGATGCGCAAGGAACTGCGTCATGTCCTTCGCACGCCCAGGCGGTGGGAGGGAGGTTTACGGCGTTCGGCGTTGGCCCGTGCCATCCAAGGTTCGAACAGCATTGAGGGTTACCAGGTCGCGGAAGACGATGCCGTCGCCGCGGTGGATGGTGAAGAGCCTATTAGCGCAGATGAGAAGACTTTCCTGGAGATCCAGGGTTACCGCCAGGCTCTGGGCTACGTCCTGGCGATGGGCGAGGACGACTACGCGACATTCGACGCCACCGAGATCCGGGCCATGCACTACATGATGTTGAGCCATGATCACTCGAAGTCGCCCGGCCGCTACCGCAAGGGACCGATCTACGTCCGCGACGAGCGCCGCGATCTAGTCGTCTACGAGGGGCCGGACGCCGCGCAGGTTCCCATCCTCATAGACGCCCTAGTCGAGAGCCTGCACGCCGGGATGAACAGCGATCCAGTGGTGCGCTCCGCGATGGCGCATCTGAATCTGGTCATGATCCATCCGTTCCGCGACGGCAACGGGCGGATGGCCCGAGCTCTGGCGACATCAGTGCTGACTCGTTCGGACATCGGCGAGCCAGAGTTCTCCAGCATTGAGGAGTGGCTCGGGGCTAACACTGAGGACTACTACAGGGTGCTGGCTCATACCGGCCAGGGTTCCTGGCAACCACGCGACGATGCCCACCTCTGGCTGACATTCAACCTGCGCGCACATCACATGCAGGCTCAGACAGTGGCACGCCGGGTAGAAGAGGCCGACGCGACCTGGATCGAACTCGACCAGATCATTACCGAGCACAAGCTTCCCGAGCGCGCGATAGATGCGATGTTCGATGCCGTTCTCGGCTATCGCGTGCGCCGGGCCACCTATCTCAAGCGTGCCGCAGTCACCGACCAGACCGCTACCCGAGACCTGGCGACCTTGGCGTCAGAGGGCATCTTGACGCCGCAGGGCAACGGCCGGGGCCGCTACTACACCGCAGGCGAGCCCCTCAGCCGGATTCAGGAGCGCCGCAGGGCCAGGCGAGCACCGCTGCGTGACCCATACCCGTGGATGCGGGCGAAACTCGGCCAACCCGCCTGAGCCACACCGGGAGCACGAGCACGGCCGACGGGCAGCGCGACCGGCGGTCAGTTCCACACCCGGAGCAGCGGTGATTCTCAGTGCAGGAGTGGCTCGTCAGCCAGGTAGGGCGGCGCGGGCTCGTACTGGATATACCGGCGAACCGCACGTGCGTGATCGCGTCCATGGATCCGGCCGGTCAACCACAGGGCCATGTCGATCCCCGCGGACACACCCTGGCTGGTGACCAGATTCCCGTCCACGACATAGCGGGCGTCGCGGACCACAGTGACATCACCGCGCGCCTGCAGGGTGTCCTCGAAGGCATGGTGCGTGGCTACCCGCCGGCCACGCGCGGGCCCGGCCTCGTGCAGCAGCAGCGAGCCAGTGCACACACTGGTGACCCAGGTCGCCTCGGCGGACACCTGGGCGATCCACTTGATCAGCTCCGGGTTGGACACCTCGCGGCGGGTACCCATGCCGCCTGGCACCAGGAGCAGGTCCAACGGCGGGTGGTCGTCGAGCGTGTGGTCGGGCACGATGCGCATCCCTTTGGCGCAGCGCACGGCGCCGGGCCGCTCAGCGATGAGAACCGCGGTGTCCGCGTGATCCCGCAGCATCGAGGAGGCGGTGAATACCTCCCATGGTCCGGTGAAGTCCAGCTCCTCCGCGCCGTCGAAGATCAACAATCCGTATGTCGTCATGCGTACTCCTCCAGTGAGCGGAAACGGTCCCGGTAGTCCGAGGGGGCGACTCCGAGGTGGCGGTGGAAAGCGCGGCGCAAAGTCTCGGCCGCGCCGAAACCGCACTGGCGGGCGATCACGGTAACCGGGTCATCGCCCTCGGCCAGCGCCCGCCGGGCGGCCTCGATGCGTACCCGCTCCACATATTCGGCCGGAGGCACGCCGAGCTCGGCGGCGAACCTGCGCTGTAGCTGGCGGGGGCTCAGCCTGGCCTGATCGGCCAGGTCGCTGATGGCATGCCGGGCACCGGGGTCAGCGTGCACCGCTGCCACCACAGCCCGGATCGGGCCCGTGGACGGCTGGGCCGACCACAGCGGGACGCTGAACTGCGACTGGCTGCCCGGCCGACGCAAGAACAGCACCAGTTCCTGGGCCACCGCGTGCGCGGCGTCCCGGCCGAGATCATCCTCCACCAGGGCCAGCGCGAGATCCATTCCGGCGGTCACGCCCGCCGAGGTCCACACGCGGCCGTCCCTGATGAAGATCGGATCGCAATCCACGACCAGCTCCGGGTACTCCAGCGTGAGCTGGGCCGCCCGGCTCCAATGAGTAGTGACCCGCCGACCGGTGGCCAATCCGGCGGCCGCGAGCAAGAACACGCCGCTGCACACGGAGGTCACCCGGCGTGCGGCGCTCCCCGCAGTGGCGATCCAGCCGACCAGCTCCGCATCCGTCCGGGCCTGGTCGACGCCGCCGCCACCCGCTACCACCAATGTGTCGATCCCGTCAGGATCAAGGTCTCCGACACCGTAGCTGGCCTGCACGGGCAGGGCACTGCCCGATCGCACCAGCCCGGCCGAGCGGGCCACGACCTGGCATGTGTACTGAGCGGAGCGCTGGCCCGCCTGCTGGAACACCTCGTAGGGCCCGGCCAGGTCGAGCGACTGGAATCCCTCGAAGATCACGAAAACGACACGGCGCTGGTGCACCTCCTAAACCTGCGCCTCAGCGAGCTGTGTCGTCAATGACATATACCCCACACTTCGCGACATCGGGTCGTGGCGTACTGGGCGCCCCAGAGCTACCTGGCCAGACGTCGCCATCTTGACGGCCGGGCGGACGCTGTGGTCTGGTTCTCTGGTCCATCCCCGTCGGCCGCCAGGCACCCAACCCCGCGCATCCTCGCTGAGGCCGCGGCGTTCTTGGCTTGCGCTCGGGCTGCTACTCGGCTCCGCAGTCGACACCGTCGTCGGCGACCCGCACCGCGGACACCCAGTGGCGGCCTTCGGTTCGGCCGCGGCCAGGCTGGAGAACCAGGCTTGGGCAGACTCTCGGATGCGCGGCGTGTTGTTCACCGCGGCCTGCACCGTCCCAGTGGCCGGGGCCGGCCTGGCGCTGCAGCAGCTCACCAGGCGCAGTCCGGCCACCCGCGCGGCGCTGGCCGCGGCGGCGACGTGGACCGTGCTCGGCGGCGCGAGCCTTGCGTCGGAGGCGTCCGGCGTAGCCAGGGCCATCGAAGCGGGCGACCTGGACAGTGCCCGGCGGCGGCTGCCCGCCCTGTGCGGGCGAGACGCGGCGGACCTCGACGCGGCGGAACTGGCCAGGGCGACTGTTGAGTCGCTGGCCGAGAACACGTCCGACGCTGTTGTGGCACCACTGCTCTGGGGAGCCGCCTGCGGTCTGCCCGGCCTGCTCGGCTACCGCGCGGTCAACACGCTGGACGCCATGGTCGGTCACCACAGCGCGCGCTACGAGCGGTTCGGCTGGGCGGCCGCCCGGCTGGACGACGCGGCCAACCTGCTGCCAGCCCGGGTGACCGGCCTGCTAGCCGTGATACTGGCGCCCGCCGTCGGCGGCAGCACCCGGCACGCCCTGCGCACCATGCGCCGCGACGGCGCAGCGCACCCGAGTCCGAATGGCGGGCGCTGCGAAGCTGCCTTCGCCGGAGCGCTCGGCGTTCGGCTGGGCGGCATGAACACCTACCAGGGCCGGGCCGATCGGCGCGGCGCGCTCGGCGACGGCCCGCCGCCAGGAGCCACTGACATCGTCCGTGCCGTTCGTCTCTCCCGGCTCGTCGGCGCGGCGGCCGCTGTGCTAGCTGCGGTCACGGCCTACACCCACTGCGTGCGTCAATCGCGGACGGGCCTGCGGTAGCGGAGGCCATGCCATGAAGACCCTGCTCTCCGCGCCCGAGGCGGCCCGAGTGCTGCGTGATGTCGCGACGTTCGACAGCGCGGGCGTATCCAGTGAGAAAGAGTAGGTGAATGGCGACGGTCGTACCTGACGAGCGGGCAGCAGGGCCCGCCACCGCCACCCTGGCCGGTGAACCTGGGGGGGATGTGGCGCACCGCGTGCTCGTGCTCGGTGGCGCGCGATCCGGCAAGTCGGTGACCGCCGAACGGCTGCTGGCAGGCCACGCGCGGGTCGACTATCTGGCTACTGGGGCGATCCCGGAGGCGACCGATGCCGAGTGGGCCGCGCGGGTGCGCGCTCACCAGCAGCGGCGCCCGCCAGGTTGGCAGACCATCGAGACGCTCGATGTTGAGCGCGTCCTCAGCGAGCCAGCCTCGGCGGTCCCCGTCCTTGTCGAATGCCTGTCCACCTGGCTGGCGCGGGTCATGGACGACTGCGGGGTATGGGAGGGTCGGCCGGATGCTGACCGGACGCTGGAATCCCGGCTGGACACCCTGGCTCACGCGTGGCGGGCAACCCGCCGGCACGTGATCGCGGTCAGCAATGAGGTCGGCTCCGGGGTAGTGCCTGGCACTGTCTCGGGACGGCGCTACCGGGATGAGCTCGGACGGCTCAATGCCCGCGTCGCCGCCGAAAGCCAGGAAGTATGGCTCTGCACCGCCGGGATCCCGCTGCGGCTCCGATAACTCAACCGGATGCGACACAACCTGAGATGACCCCGCCGGACATGCCCCAGCCCCGGGTACCCCAGCCCTGGGTACCCCAGCCCGAGACGTCCCGATCGCAGATGACCCAACCGCCGGTGAGCCCAACGCAGACGCCTGCAACACAGACGCCAGCGCCCCAGACGTCCCCCACGCAGAAGCCTGCAACACAGACGCCGCAGACCCCTCAACCGCAGACCCCTCAGCCACGGAAAACCCCAGCACACATTTCTGAACCACAGATAAGCCAACCGGACAGCAGGGCCGCAATGGCGGCACCCCGGGCCTGGCGGGTAGCGCTGAGCCTGTTCACTGTGATTCCAGCGCGGGTTCCAGGCTCGATCCGGCGGGACGCCGCGGCCCGCGCGCTGCCATGGCTCCCCGCGGTGGGCGCGGCACTCGCGGCGATCGCCGCCGGGGTGATGCTCGCCGCGCAGGCCAGCGGCCAGTCCGGGGCCCGCCGTCTGCTGGCCGCGACGCTCGCCGTCGGAGCCCTCGGGCTGCTCACCGGCGGCCTGCACCTGGACGGGCTGGCCGACACCGCGGACGGGCTCGGCAGCCGCCGTCCCAGCCGCGCCGCGCTGGCCATCATGCGCCGGCCCGACATCGGCCCGATGGGCGTGGCGACGCTGCTGCTTGTCGTCCTGGTACAGATCAGCGCGCTCGCTGCCATCCCGCCCGGTGCGCTCAGCGCCGCGGCGCTGGTCTTGGCCGCGGTCACCGGCCGGGTTGCCGTCGTGCTGGCCAGCGGGCCCGGTTCGCCGAGCGCCCGCCCGGGCGGATTTGGCGCGCTGATCACCGATACGACGACGACACGGGTCAGGGTGGCCACGGTCGCCGTGTTGCTGGCCGTGGTGGCGGCGGCCGCATTCCTGCTGGGCGCCCTGCCGGCGGGTGCCTTCCCGCTCAGCGAGACGGCGGGCGCGGGACGCGGCGGCGGCCTGCCGATCGCCGCCCGCGGGATCGTCGCGGCGCTTGCTGGCCTGCTGGCCGCCGACCTGTTGCGCCGCACAGCCCGGCGGCGCCTCGGCGGCATGACGGGTGACGTGTTCGGCGCCACCATCGAGGTAAGCACGGCTACTGTTTTGCTGGTTCTCGCTCTGGCCAGCTGAGCGTCGCGACACGCGGAGCCAGGAAGGCCCGGGCTGGCCGCACAGCAAAACCCTGTGTTCAGCCCGGCGATTGCACGACAAACCTTTCGTGATCAAAGCGTTATGCGCAGAGAAATTCTCACTAATGGCCGTTACTGCTAACGTCCGCTCTGGCGCCGGAGCACCCGTTGGCGCCAGACCAGACGCGCGGCCGCCCGCTGGCCGCCTCACAGGATGAGGAAGGCATGCGAGGACGCAGGAAGCGTACAACGCCACGAGCGCACGCTAAGAGAAGGGCCGCCTACCTAGCGGTAGCGGCATCCGTCCCGGCGCTGATGGTGGCCCAGGCGGTGGTCGCGACCGCAGGGACGGCGTCTGCCGCCGTGGCATCGCCCAGCGTGGCGCTGCAGCCGATGACCTCGGCACTGGCCGCGCAGCTGTCACAGAATGTCAACAAGCACGTCATCGTGATCATGAAGGACCAGCTCGCCGCCGCGCATGTCGGCAGTTCGGCCGCGACGGCCCGCGCGGCTGCGATAGCCAGCAACCAGGCGCCGACGATGAGCGAGCTCAGCACGGTGCATGCCAGCCATGTCAAGAGCTTCCGGGTGTACAACGCCATCGCCGCGACCGTGTCAGCAGGTGAGGAGTCGCGGCTGAAGGCCAGCCCGGCGGTGGCCGAAGTCGTCCCCGACGTGACCATCCACGGCGCGCAGCCGGAGCAGGTCAGCAACGCGGTGGGCCAGCTCGCCAATGCCGCCGCGAGCACATCGCTCACGCCGAACAACATCCCGGGGGCCTGTGGGCCGAACGGCCAGGTCAAGCTGGACCCCGAGGGACTCTCGCTGATGAACGTCGACTCGGACAACCCACACGCCAAGACAGCACGCTCGCTCGGCATCACCGGTGCCGGCGTCAAGGTGGCGTGGATCGCGGACGGGCTCGACCCCAACAACGTGAACTTCATCCGGCCGGACAACACGTCGGTGTTCTCAGCCGCGAACGGCGGCGACTATCAGGACTTCACCGGTGACGGCCCGGGCCAGGTTACCGGCGGCGACGAGGCCTTCCTCGACGCCAACTCGATCGCCGGCCAGGGCATCCACGTCTATGACGTGAGCAAGTTCAGCGCCCAGCCACTGTCCGCCCCGTGCAACATCCGCATCGAGGGCGTGGCCCCGGGCGCCTCGCTGGTCGGGCTCGATGTGTTCGGCGAGTTCGAGGACACCACCGAGTCGAATTTCCTGCAGGCCATCAACTACGCGGTGCAGACCGATCACGTCAACGTGCTGAACGAGTCGTTCGGCTCCAACCCATTCCCCGACGTGACGGCGCTGGACGTGACCAAGCAGTTCGACGACGCGGCGGTCGCGGCGGGCGTCACTGTCACCGTTTCCAGCGGCGACGCGGGATCGACCAACACCATCGGCTCGCCCGCCACGGACCCGAAGGTCATCTCGGTCGGCGGATCGACGGACTTCCGTTTCTACGCTCAGACCAACTACGCCGCGGCACGCTACTTCGCGACCTCCGGCTGGCTGAACAACAACATCAGCTCGCTCAGCTCCGGCGGATTCAATGAGAACGGCGGCACCGTTGACCTGGTGGCGCCCGGCGACCTGAGCTTCGCCTCCTGCAGCACCAACACGGCTATCTACACCGAATGCACCAACTTCGTGGGACAGCCGTCCGACGTGGAGGAAGCCGGCGGCACCAGCCAGTCCTCCCCGCTGACGGCAGGTGCCGCGGCGCTGGTCATCCAGGCCTACCGGAAGACGCACGGCGGGGCCAACCCCACGCCCGCGCTGGTCAAGCAGATCCTGGTCAGCACCGCGACCAACCTGAACGCACCAGCGACCGAGCAGGGCGCGGGCCTGGTGAACGCCTACAAGGCGGTCGAGCTGGCCGAGTCCATCCACACCAGCAGCGGCTCGCCGTCGGGTGTCGGTGACACCCTGCTGACCTCCACCAACCAGCTGACCGCGACCGGCAACCCCGGCAGCAGCGAGAGCTGGCCGGTGACCGTCAGCAACACCGGTGCGCATCCGCAAGTGGTGAAGCTGCACGGCCAGACCTACGGGCCGGACAAGAACGTGCAGACCAGCAGTGTCACGCTCACCGACGGCACCAGCCCTCAGTTCGCTAACTACCAGGGCATCCAGAACAACTATGGCGTGCTGCACTTCCACGTGCCCAGTGGCGCGGACCGGCTGGACGCCTCGATCGCCTACCCGGCGGCCGCGGGCGCGAACAACAACGCCCGGGTCCGGCTGATCCTGATCGACTCGAAGGGCCGGTTCGCGGCGCACTCCCTGCCCCAGGGCGTGGGCAACTTCGGCAACGTGGACGTCCTGTCCCCGGCCGCGGGCACCTGGACAGCGGTCATCTTCGGCGACGTGAAGTCGTCCGGAGGGACCAACGGGAAGGTTCCGTTCCGCGTCGCGACCCAGCAGCTGGTGTCCTTCGGCGCGGTCTCTCCATCGACCGTGCTGCTGGCGCCGGGCCAGAGCAGGACCGTCACGGTGTCGGCCAGCACGCCGTCCGCACCGGGTGATGGCAGCGGCTCGATCGTGCTGGACTCCGCCACCGGCGGGGAGACCTCTATCGCGGTGGCGCTGCGCAGCCTGGTCAACGTGGCCGGCGGCGGCCACTTCAGCGGCGTGCTGACCGGCGGCAACGGGCGCCCCAACGGTGAAGGCCAGGTCGACTACTACGAGTTCCAGGTCGGTGCGGGGCACAAGAGCATCACCGCCAACGTGTCACTCACCAATGACGCCGGTGATCCGGTCGGTGCCTACCTCGTCAGCCCGGACGGTGACGTGGGCGGCTACGGGCAGAACCTGCTGGACGGCAGCTCCGGGCTGTCGCTGAGCGCGTACACGCTCAACCCGGTCGCCGGCACCTGGACGCTCATCGTCGATTTCGCCGAGCCCGTCGTCGGGGACGAGGTCTCCCAGCCGTTCTCCGGCAACGTCCAGCTCGACAACACGAGCGCTACCGCGGCCGGGCTGCCGAACAGCGCGTCAACCAAACTGGCCGCGGGCACTCCGGTGACTGTGCCAGTGAAGATCACCAACCGTGGCGCCGCGCCGGAGGACTTCTTCATCGACCCCCGGCTCAACGCGACCCAGACCATCACGCTGGCCCCGCTGACCCCGGCTACCCTCACCCTGCCGGTGGCCGGGAACCCGCCGTTCTGGTTCGTGCCATCGCAGACGTCCAGCGTCTCGGTGTCGGCGACGGCGAGCCTGCCGATCGAGTTCGACTTCGGCCCGAACCAGGGCGACCCGGACTTGGTCAGCAACACTGGCACGAGCGTGTCGGGCTCCTACACCCCGCCGGGCGGCAGCGTGACGACGGGTGTCTGGTTCGCACTTCCCGATGAGATCGGGCCGTACTCCGGTCCGGCCCCCGCGGGCACGGCGACCCTGGCCATGACCGCCACCACCAAGGAGTTCGACCCCGCCGTGACGTCCAGCGCAGGTGACCTGTGGCTCGCGTCAACGAACCCGGCGGCGACCTTCTCCCCGGTCACCATCAACCCGGGGCAGAGCGCCATAGTCAATGTGACCATCACCCCGTCCGGCGCATCGGGCACGGTCGTCAGCGGCAACCTGTACGTGGACGACTTCATCGAGAATGTCCCGCCGTACGCGCAGGAGGCCGGTGACGAACTGGTCGCCCTGCCGTACACCTACACCATCAAGTAAGACCAGTTAGCTGAAGGGGCCGGCCGGCAACGGCCGGCCCCTCCGGTGTTCCCGGGGATATCTCAGGGCCGCCAGCGGCTGGCCTGGGGATTCCAGGATCCAGCCACGGGGCCGGCCAGAACCGGGTCGAACAGGCGGGCGGCGATATCAGACGCCTGCCGGAACGAGGGAACGGGGGTGGGCGCGTCGGCGGCGCGCCGGAGGTAGCCGGTGCGCCAGGCGTCCAGGTCGGGTGCCTCGAAACGGGCCGGCAAAGCCAGGCCGCGATGCGCGGCGCCGCTGACCAGCGCGTGGCGCAGAGCGGGGCCCCGCACGGACTGGCTGCCCGCGATGAGCGCGACATCGACGAGGTCCTTGACCCTGGTGCTGGCCATGACCGTGCCGTCCGCCCGCGGATGCGTCTCGGTGATCGCACACAGCTTGTCGGCCAAGTGATCAGCCACGGGGAAGACCCGGTACTGCGGCCGGACCAGGCCGTCGACATGCAGCGGGGTCAGCGGGCCGGCAAGATCCGGGTCACCGCTTATCGCGGTGCCGACGACGATGTCAACGTGGAACGTCGCGAAACGCGCGCCCAGGTAGGCGCCGAGGCGCAGCCGCCGCCCACGCAGGTGCTCCTGGAGAGGGCTGGTGCGGGTGACCTCGAACCGGAAGTGATCGCCGAGATCACGGCGGACCGCCATGAGGAACGCATCGACCGCCTGGCCCGTGCTCGCGGACGGCTCCGCGTAGTACAGGTCGATGTCCTTACTGTGCCGGGCGCGGCCGGCCAGCCTAGCGAGTAAAGCGATCGCACCCTTGAGAACCCAACGATCCGCGTCGTGACCGGCGAAGCAGCGGGCCAGTACCCGGTCATAGGCGAACTGCCGCTGCATCTCCTCCACGCGCAATCCGTGGTCGACGTCCGTGATGGCCCCGAACCGGTCCCGCAAGGCCGCGCGGAATGCGTGGGGCGTTGCGTACTGGAGAGCCATTTACTCCTCCTCTCCGGCGTCCGCGTTGGCGCCGAGCAGTCGCGCCGCGAGTGCTGCGGCGTCCGCGGCCCCGTAGGCGGCGGCATGAGGCGCGGCCAGACTGGCAAGACGCGCGGGATCCAGCAGGCCTTCATGGACCGCATCCTGGCAGATCCCTGCGACAGCCGATTCATCCTCCCGGTCGGCCAGCAGGTCAGCGATGATCCGGTCGGCCATGCACACCGGCAGGCCGCCAGCCACCTGCCATTCGTCGCGGCGCAGAGTTCCACACTGCCGCAGCCGCAAGTCAACGCGGCGTGGCTGATGGCGGCCAGCCACGTAAAACTCATGCACGCTAGCGATAACGTCCCCCAAGCGCAGTGCGTTCGCGGCCGACCGGTGACTGGTCACTGCGCCAGGATCGCTAAGCCGCAGCCTCGCAGGCCGGTCGCCGCACAGTTGCAGCCACGCCCCCCGCAATGGGTCAAGCTCTGGGTCCGGCGGGCTGCCCGTTAGTCGGTATACCCGCGTGGCCCCCACGACATGCTCCAGAACGCCATCGGAGAGTAGTCGGCCGATGTCGGAGCGTGATACATCGAGCCAGCGGGCCTGCGCGGCCGTCACCATCCCCCACTGCTCCGCGGTGAGCAGGCTCAGGGCGGCGATCGCCATCCGCCTGGACATGCTGCAAACGTATCACTACTGTACCGATACCAGCCAGCCGCATACTCCGGGAGACCACACCAGTGCGCTGCGATACCCATCTAAACCGGTCAACCTTAAGGTTGTCTGTACATGACGCACGGGGTCTATACCAATCGCAGGTGCACACGGCATACTCGCGTTAAAGGCAAGTCCGCTGATGGAGGTCGCGCCCTTGGCTAGCAGGACCCTTCTCCGCGTGGGCAGGGGCCTCGCCGGGGTGTCGGCGCTACTCGCTGCGATCGCGGTTGCGGGATGCGGGGCCCCGGAGTTCACTTACGTCGCGAACTCCTCGGCCAGCACCTACTTCAAGGTGCCCTACGGCTGGCACAAGATCGGCGATGCGGCACTCGCCAAGGAATTGCAGACCGGGGGCAGCTCAGGCGCGTGGTCGGTGGCCTACGACGCCGGGACCGCTCCATCCGCCGGACACGCCTTCAGCGCTGGAATCACCAAGCCGTTCGTCTTCGCCGTGGTCGGCCAGCTCAGCTCGTCTGAAAGCAATCAGATTTCATACAACGGGCTGCGGGACTTCATTCTCCCGGTGACCTCCGCGGCCCGGCAGAGCGCCGTCCAGAACAGCTTCCCGCTCACCGGCTTCCACCTGCTCCGCAACGCCGTTCTGGACCCTGGGCAAGGTGTCCACGGGGTCCGGGTCGTCTTTAACTACACCTATCCCGACGGACACATCGACACCTTCGACCAGGTTGCGTACCTCAATGCGGAAGCGACCAAGGTGTACGTTCTCATGATCCACTGCCAGACAATCTGTTACAGCAAAGACCAAAGCGAAATCAACACGGTGATGACATCCTTCACGGTCAGGAGCCCATGATGCTTGAGGCCCCGGCACACCCCCCCGAGGGACTGCCCGCGCCGGGCGAGCGGCCCCGGGACGAGGACCGGCCGACCCGCAAGCCCCTTGCGTTCTGGGATCGGGTGAAGTTCCTGCTCATCCTGGTCCTGATCTGGTTCATCCTGGTCTGGTCCGCGATGGCGAACGACCCGCTGATCGGCTTCGCCGATGCCGCGCGGATCGAGTTCAGAGCCGGCACATGGGTCTTCGTACTGGCGGGTCTTGAGGTTCTCCGCCAGCTGCATTTCTTCATCAGCGAGCATTGGGCCGGCTACCACCGGTTCTGGACGCACAGCCTGTTCGGTGGGTTCGAGCGGCTCACCCACCGGAGGCTGTCCGACTGGACCAGGTTCCGCCTGTGGCGCCTGCTGAAGTGGGTGCTCTGGATTGCCGTGCTCGCGGTGGTCGTCGGCAAGGTGATTCACACCTCGCCCGTCCTCGCGCTGTTGCGTGGCCCGGCCCTGCTGTGGCACTACCTGCCGTTCGTGCTGCAGCTCGTGTTCGGTTTCCTGTTCATCGCCGTCCAGTTCATCGGGATTTTCTGGCTGCTGTCCCGGGGTGGCGTCGACGTGTACTACCCCGACAACATCAAGACGCGGTTC
>CAYPQM010000012.1:43600-61497 GCA_964412845.1 uncultured Streptosporangiaceae bacterium | reverse complement strand
GTTAACGGAGCGTGATATCGCATTTGGCGTGCGTGGGCGCGAGTGCGCGGCACCGGCGGGGGAGCCAATTGCGCAGGCGGCGAATGGATCAAATAGCGATCTTGAACGGCCAGATCTGCTGTTTCTGTGATGGTTCGCTCCCGGCCGTGAGCCGTCTCGACAGCTGGGGCTGCGCCCGTGATAATCGGCGAATGTTGCCTGGCCGATGGGACCGTGGGGCGTAGGCCCCCCAAGGTGGTCCGGCGTGAGGAGACGGTCTGCCGGACCCATGAGCGAGCAGTTCATTACGTGCCCGGGCTGAGCCCCGGCGTGATCGCCGCGATCACAGTGGTAGAGCACGGGCGGCTGGAGCCGGGCGTAGTTGCCCGCGCGCTGCGCCGGTGGGAAGCATCAGCACGCCGTGGCGCTGTGTACCGTCCGGGGTCACCGCCGTGCGGCGTTCCCGAGTGCTGCGGGCCCGGGCCGCGCAGTGTGCTGGCCGAGGCGATCCGGTATCTGCCGCGGCGGGCTCAGCCCGGGCTCCGGCGTGCCGTCAGGCATGTTGATGCGGTCTACCTCCGCCATACGATGCCCGATCCGCTGGCTGATCCGGGGGCACTGTGGCAGGAGCGCCGCAGGCCAGCCGGATGGCCACCATCCTTGCCACCGTGATCTCGGACATGTAATGGCCAGAGAGTAAGAGGACTTCAGGGATCAGGTCCGGGCCGCAGCAGCACCGTCGCGACAGCTCTGCGCTCCTCCGCCGTTGAGGGATTGACAACAGGCTGCGGACAGCCGACGCCTGGGCTTGAGTAAGCCCAGCAGTCGCCGCGACGAGCCTGCGGTCCAACTCGCCCTTGGCCCTTATGCAGCGTGTCCGTGTAACCGTTGGGGTAGCTCTTGGCCCCCTGGCAGCGACTGCCGTTCGCAGGGGCGGGCATCTGATTACCGAGGCACTACTGCTCGCAGCGCCGGCGCGCGAGATGGACGGTGATGTCGGCGGCTACCTCGACTTTCTCAGGCAGCGCCTGGATGATCTGGCTATAGACGTGCTCTTGCTCCGAGGCCGGCAATTCGAGATAAGCCGAGATGGTCGATAGATGGCCAACGTAGCCGCGAGCACTCATCGTCAAGCGCCGCTCGATCACGAACTGCTGAACATCGGCGAACCACTCAGACCGTTGGAGTTCCGTACCCGGCCACTGCATGTCATGTCCCGGTGGCGTCCCATCTGGGGACGGCACCTCGTCGCTCTCCAGGAACGGCGCCCGGGCCGCGCGAACAGCTTCCTCCACAGCCGGGTCAGCCAGCTGGGCTGGTCCACCGAACGAGGCAAACACTCCACCCGGCTCCAGCAGCGCAGCCATGCGCGGCCACCGGCCCTCTGGGTTCGTCCAGTGCAGCGCCGCTGCCGCATAAACCAGCCCGTAACTTTCGCCCAGCCGCAAGTCCTCGAACGCGGCTTGCACGGTCTTGACGTTCGCTGGCACGTGCTTAAGCAGCTCGGCGAGCATGGCCCCGTCAGGCTCGGTCGCGGTGACCGTGACCCCCCGTTGAGCGAACAGACGGGTTGCTTTGCCTGTCCCAGCACCAATCTCGAGGGCAGTCCGGACCGGCTGAGCCGCGTACATCATCACCATGTCGAAGAGCTCCACGGGATACCCCGGCCGGAATCGCTCGTATGCTTCCGCCATCACTCCGAAACCCAGTGCGCGACTAGACACGCTGAGCATCCTGACACGATCTGGCCCGTCAATGCCCGGTCTTCTCGCGCGACCCAACCGCCCGATCATGGGCAGTGGAACTCTCAGGCAACGATGATCGCTCATCGGCATGAGCACCGGACCGAGAGTGGCTTATAGCGCCAGATCGGCCCGTTCTGCGCGCCGAAGCTGATGAGCGCCAAGGTTCACAGGGCGCGCTATCGGCGGGTCGGCGCGCGCCCTTGCGAGACCTCGCGCTGATCACACAGGGTGGGCCTCATCCGCCAGCGCACGGATTCCGCGCGCTGGCCCGGTGCTGTCTTCGTGCTGTTGGTGATTGGGATATGGATTGCTCATGCCGGCCGGTTCGGTGCAGTCGTTGTCGTTTCCGGCCGGGTCCGGTCGCCGGGGATGGCTTTGGATGCGAAGTGCTGTTGATCTTGGCCTGGCCCTCGGTGCGGTGGGCGATCCCGGGGCTGACGGCCCGCCCGGCACCGGGGAAGTACCCTTGGCCGATGTTCTCGCCTGAAGGCCCGTCTATGCGTGAACTGGCGATGCAGGTGCTGTCCTCGGTCGAGGGCGGCTACGACCTGCTTGCCCCGAAGTTCGACCACACGCCTTTCCGCACCCCCGATGGCGTGCTTGACGCGACCGCCAGCGCGTTGCGCCCGCTCGGCCCGTTCGGCCGGGGACTGGACGTATGCTGCGGCACCGGCGCGGGCACGCGGGTGCTCAGATCCCTGTGCCAAGGACGGATCATGGGTGTCGACTTCAGTGCTGGCATGCTCGCACAGGCGCGCCGTGCGCACCCGGACGCCGGGTGGGTACGGGCCGACGTCCGGGCCCTGCCCTTCGCCGGGGCCTTCGACCTGGCGGTCAGCTTCGGAGCGCTCGGGCACTTCCTGCCCGCCGAACGGCCCGCGCTGTTCGCCGGCGTGCATCGCGCGCTGCGGCCGGGCGGGGTTTTCGCCTTCCCGATCGGTGCGCCGCAGCCCATCACCTCCGGCTGGTACTGGGCACTGGCCGGGTTCGACCTGGCCATGCGGGTCCGCAATGCCGTGTGGCGTCCCCCGTTCGTCATGTACTACCGCACCTGCCCGCTGCACGTGGTCCGCAACGACCTGACAGCATCCGGGTTCACCGTGACAACAGTCCCCCTGACGGCCCTGGGCCGGCGCGGGGACGGCAGCCCGCGGTACCGGCTTGTCCTCGCGCGCAGAGCCGGCGCGTCCTGAGCCAGGAGGCTGCGCCGCAGCTGAGCACAGCCACCCGGATGGCCGGATCATCCGTTATGCGCCTTCATCGGTGAGCCCGAAGCGGATCAGCAGGCCGCACGGATCAGCGTAGGCGTGGGACTGCGGCAAGGTACTACTGGTTAGCGGTTGCGCGAAGCGAGTGCGCGGGCTGCGGCCAGCAATCGCTCGTCGCCATCGTTGACGTCATACTCTTCGCCGCCGTGCAGCCCAGCACATCAGCACCAGCTCAGGGATAGTCGAGTGAGCGCTGTGAGACAAACCTTGCTACGCCGTCGCCAGCGGTGGCGTGCGGGCGGGGATGCCGGTTGTGTGGCCGTTTCCGAGCGGCCCCGGGCTCAGCGGCGCAGGGTGGTCTCGCGCTGCATGTGCGACAGCTTCTCGGGGTTGCGCATGGCGTAGAGCCCGGTGATGAGGCCGTCGTCGATGCGCACGGCCACGACGGTGTCGATCTCTCCGTTGAGCCGGAGGATCAGCGCCGGGTAGCCATTGACCTGTGCCGGCTGCAGCGACGCTGGGGCGGTGATCCTGCGCAGGCCGGTGGCCAGCAGGCGGGCCACCTTGCCGGCTCCCACGATGGGCCGCAGGACGGCCTGCTTGACTCCGCCACCGTCACCCAGGAGGACGACATCCGGCGCGAGGATGTCGAGCAGGCTCTGCAGATCGCCCGTTTCGGCCGCCCGCTGGAACGCCTCGAGCGCGCCGCGGGTCTCGGCCGGCGAAACGACCCCGCGCGGCCGGCGCGCCGCGACGTGTGCCCGTGCCCGGTGGGCGATCTGGCGGACCGCGGCCGGGCTCTTGCCGACGGCTTCGGCGATCTCGTCATACTCCAGGTCAAACACCTCCCGCAGCACGAACACCGCCCGCTCGGTCGGCGCGAGCGTCTCCAGCACCAGCAGCATCGCCATCGAGACGCTGTCGGCCAGCTCGACGTCCTCGGCCACGTCGGGCGCGGTGAGCAGCGGCTCGGGCAGCCAGGGGCCGACGTAGGACTCCTTGCGGCGGCGGAGCGTACGCAGCCGGCCCAGTGCCTGGCGGGTGGTGATCCGGACCAGGTAGGCACGCTGATCCCGCACCGTGCCGAGATCGACGCCCGCCCACCGCAGCCAGGTCTCCTGCAGGACGTCCTCCGCGTCGGCGGCCGAGCCGAGCATCTCGTAGGCGACGGTGAACAGCAGGTTGCGGTGGGCGAGGAACGCTTCGGTGGCGGGGTCCGGGCGGTCGCCATCAGCGAGCGGCGCGGGTGTGCCCATTGCTCGCTTGCTGCGCTCGCTCATAGCTGGCTCCTGCCTGCTCGTTCCCGGCCGTGCCATATACAAGACGCCGGCCCAGCCGTTTTGTGACAGTCCCCGATCAGCGGCGCATGTCACAAGCCGCGCTGTCACAAGGACCGGGTCGCCGGCATCTCCTTGTTCGTACGGATGCCGCGCGGATGGATCCGCGCGGCACGGAACTCCCCGAGTGAGGACGAGGTCATGGACGCCCGGTTCAACATGTTCGGCAACGAGATCGCCGTCAAGTTCGCCAAGCGGTTCGCCAACGCCAGCCTGGTGATCGCGCAGTCGCCGCTGCCGCAGTCCACGCAGGAGCTGGTGTCGCTGCGCGCCAGCCAGATCAACGGCTGCGGCTGGTGCATCGACATGCACACCAAGGAGGCCGCAGCCGCCGGTGAAACCGCGGTGCGGCTCAACCTGGTCGCCGCCTGGCGCGAGTCCACCGTGTTCACCGAGGCCGAGCGGGCCGCGCTGGCGCTTGCCGAAGAGGGCACCCGGCTCGCCGACGCCTGCCAGGGCGTGTCCGACGAGACCTGGGCCCAGGTCCGCAAGCACTACGACGACGACCAGATCGCCGCGCTGGTCTCCCTGGTCGCCCTGATCAACGCGGCCAACCGGCTCGCCGTGATCGTGCACCAGCAGGGAGGCTCCTACAAACCCGGCATGTTCGCCGCCACGTTCAACTGATCGCCAGGCGGTCGGGCGCCCATAGCTGGTCGGCGTCGCCGGCGGCGAGCCGGCCTCGGTAAACGTTGATCTTGTGGTCGATGAGCTTGAGGTTTTCTTGTACTTCAGCGAGCCTGGCGGTCACCTCGGCGCGGTGGGCTTCCATGAGGGCAAGTCGTTCCTGCTCGCTGCCGGGGCCGGCGGATACGAGCTGGGCGTAGCGCCGGATGGTCTTGATGGGCATGCCGGTGGCCCGCAGCTTAGTGCAGACGGTGATCCAGTACAGGTCTTGCTGCTGGTAGCGCCGCCGGCCGCCGGCCGTGCGGTCGACGGCGGTGACGACCAGGCCGGCGCGTTCGTAGTAGCGCAGGGTGTGCGCGCTGACCCCGGTGCGGCGGGCGGCCTCGGCGATACTCATGCCCAGTTGGGGGCCGGAGCGGGCGGGCCCGGATACTGGCTTCGGCTTGACTTCGAGCATGCTCTAAATTCTAGCCTCGAGGCATGACGACAACACTGATCACCGGAGCGAACAAGGGCCTCGGCTTCGAGACCGCCCGTCGGCTCATCGCCGCGGGCCACACTGTCTACGTCGGCAGCAGGGACGCCGAACGTGGCCACCGGGCCGCCGGGCGACTGGGCGCGCGAATGGTCCTCATCGACGTCACCGACGACGCGTCCGTCGCTGCGGCGGCCAAGACCATCGAAGCCGACGGCGGGCTGGACGTGCTGGTCAACAACGCCGGCATCGAAATGCGCACCGAAGGGAACGTGGTGCCCGGCGCCGCGGAGATCACCGCCGGCCTGATGCGGTCGCTGTTCGAGACGAACGTCTTCGGCGTGGTGCGTGTCACTCACGCGTTCCTGCCGCTGCTGCGGCGGTCCGCCGCCCCGGTCGTGGTCAACGTCAGCAGCGGCCTGGCCTCGATGACCCGCCTCACCACTCCCGGCACCCCGGCGTATGCCTACCCGGGGGTTGCCTATCCGGCGTCGAAGGCCGCGGTCAACATGATCACCGTGCAGTATGCGAAGGCGTTCCCTGACATGCGGATCAACGCGGTGGAGCCCGGCTACACCGCGACGGACCTGAACGGGAACATGGGTACGCAGACCGTCGAGGAGGGTGCCGAGATCATCGTCCGCATGGCGCAGGCCGGCCCGGACGGGCCAACCGGAAGCTACGTCGGCGCCGAAGGCCCCCTCCCCTGGTAAGAGTGCCGACCGCCCGCTCCCCTCGTTAAGACCTACGCCGGCCGCGCACCCGACGAAGAGCTCTCCGTTTCGTCAACGGCCTCGAGCGGCCGGTCGGCACCTACCTGTACGGGCGCCGCATGTACGAGACGATGCTCTACTGGGAGACTGCCCACACGGTGCCGGGCGCCAGGACACGGATCGAACGGAACTTCGATCGCGGCATGGTCCGGCAACTGAAGTCCGCCACCGAGCATGACATGACAGTGGGGGGTGCGGACCTGGCCCGGGCAGGCCATCAAGGCCGGGCTGGTCGACGAGCTGCGCCGCGCTGCAAGTGGGAGCGGATCGCATCGATCGCGGCCTGGATATCGGACAGCCGCTGGCGGTCCCGGTAGCAGCGGAGGTAGCCGCGACCGCTCCCGCTGCGGCAACTGAAGTGTGGTCGGGGACTTGTCAGATGGGGGAGGTGATGACTGAAATCGCCGCGCTGGCACTATTGCCGGTGTGAGGCGGGTGGTGATCCTGGGTCCCGGCGCGGCGGGTAAGTCGGTTCTGGCGTCCCGGCTGGGTGATATCACCGGGCTGCCGGTCATCGAACTGGACAAGCGATTCTGGCGCCCTGGGCTGGCCGCGACTCCTCCGGCTCAGTGGGCCGATATCCAGCGCGCGCTCGTCCGGCCCGAGAAATGGATCATGGACGGGGACCTCGGGCCCTACGACGTCATCGGCGTCCGGCTGCAGGCGGCGGACACCATCGTGTTCCTGGACTTCCCGCGCTGGCGATGTGCCTGGCGGGCGATCCGGCGATCGCGGGAGCGCGCTGACTTCTGGCGCTGGCTATGGAATTACCGTCGCCACAGCCGCCCACTGATCCGCCAGGCGATCGCCACTCATGCCGACCGCGCCGGCCTCCACGTCCTCACCACCCCCCGCGCCATCGAGCGGTTCGTCGCGCAGACAGGCCGCAATGCGCCCGATTAGCCACACGACGACAGCGGATCACCCCATATAGGACGAGCAGCCCCACGAGGATCAGCACCAAGCCCACCGTGTCCTCCTTGCTAGCCGCCGGCCAGTCGCCTCGACGGCCAATTCCAAGAGTCTGGGTGGGTTGAATGTCCGTCGCTATTGCCGCGGGGTGCTGGAACCGGCGTCGCCCTGGCCCTGGATCGATGACCTTGGTCAGGGGCGCTACGTTTGATCTCATGGGAGCGTCCATCTATAGCGTCCGGCCTCTCGACGAGTCGACGTGGCCGGCGTTCGCCGCGTTGGTGGAGCGCAACAACGGCATCTTCGGCGGCTGCTGGTGCATGGGATTCCATCCCGAGGGCGTCGGCAAGGACACCACGGCGGAGCTGAACCGTGACCGCAAGCTGGCCCGCGTGCGGGCGGGGACGGCACGCGCGGCGCTCGTCTTCCACGGCGGCGACTGCCTGGGCTGGTGCCAGTTCGGCACGCCCGGGGAACTGCCGCGGATCAAGAGCCGCGCCGCCTACGAGAAAGGTCAGACGGCCCTGCCGGACTGGCGGATCGCGTGCTGTTACGTCGGCCGGGGACACCGGCGTCAGGGCGTGGCTGCCGCCGCGCTGGCCGGCGCGCTGGACCTGATCGCCGCCCTCGGCGGGGGAACTGTGGAGGGATATCCCGAGAACGCCGGCTCCGTGCCCGCCGGGTTCCTGTACAACGGGGCGCTGTCGACCTACGAGAAGCTGGGGTTCACCCGGAACCGGAAGATCGGCAAGCATCGCTGGGTCGTGACCAAACTCGTCAACCCCGAGTCCGCGTAGAGAACCCGGATCATCGGCAGAGAGCAAACAGGAGGCACCCATGGGCCGGCCAGGCCCAAGGGGCGTCCGCGGCAGCGGATACGGGCTCGTCTCCGTCACAACGCGGACGCAGCCGGTAAACGGCATAGTCATGTACGACAGGCTGCCCTGCCAAACGCCGCTTCTGCCGCGTTCAGCGCGTGCGTGCTCCTGTTCTGGGCAGCCCCGTGAGGGTTCGCTGGCCAGTGCGCTGCGGGCAGCTGGCCTGGGCGCAGGACGATGGGCATGGTTGGCTGCCAGCACTTAGCGTGAGCACATCTCATTGAGGAAGTCGTCGAGGATTCCCAGGTAGGCGTCGACGTCGGCGGCCTGGTGGGCGAAGCCGGCATGTGGCCCGGAGGTGGAGATGGCGTCCCATACCCCGCGGTTGGCGAAGAACACCCGCCGCGTGTCGGTGAACAGGGGGTCGAGGCTGGCGTGCGCTTCGCTGGCGGTGTGCGGGAGTTCCGGGAGCAGGCAGTAGCCGGTGCGGGCGCCGAACCTGTGTGCGCGCCAGTCGAGTCCGCGTTCTCGTGCGGCGGTCTCGATGCCGTTGGCCAGCCGCCCGCCCAGCCCGGCTATCCGCTCGTGCTCAGCTGGCGTCATCAGCTCGGTCAGGACGACTTCGGCGCAGGCGAGCGACAGGGCGTTGGCGAACAGCGTGCCGCCCAGGGCGATCCCCGGCGTGTCCCCGGCGTCGTCCTCGAGATTGCGCTCGAGAAGGGTGGCCAGTTCGCTGGTCATGCCGTAGGCGCCGATGGGAATGCCGCCCGCGATGCCCTTGCCGCCAGTGATCATGTCGGGTGACAAGCCGTAATGGGAGACGGTGCCGCCGTAGAGGTCGAACTGGGTGTGTGTCTCGTCTATCACCAGCAGCGTGCCGTGTCTGGTGCATGCGTCGCGAAGTCCGGGCAGGAAGCCGTCATCGGGCAGCACGGTGCCGCAGTTGGTCAGCACTCCCTCGGTCAGGACAGCTGCCGTCTGTCCCAGCCTCAGCACCCGTTCCACCGCATCGAGGTCGTTGAAATCGACCACGGCGAGGTCAGGGGGTGCGACCGCGCCCACCCCCAGCGACTCGGGCACCAGGCCAGTGCCATGGGCGGTCCACAGCGTCTCATCGAGGTGCCCGTGATACTTGCCGCCGAACAGCAAGAAACCCTGGCGGCCGGTGGCCACCCGGGCGATCCGGAGCGCCTCGGCGTTGGCGCTGGACGCTGAGAGCGTGAATTGCCACTTCGGGAGCCCGAACCGCAGCCTCAGCTGCTCGCACACCGCCAGCGCAGACTCGGCCGGCAGGAACAGCTGCACGCCGCGCGCGGCTTGCTCACCGATCACCTGGGCCAGGCGAGGATGCGCATAGCCGAGCGCCGCCGACATGTCGCAGATGTTGAAGTCGAGGTAGCGGTGGCCATCAACGTCCGTGAACGTCGATCCACGGCCGTGCGAGACCCACAGCGGCGGGGTCCGGAACAAGCCGGCCATCCATGCCATCGGCACCCCGCTCGGCATGCTCAGCCGGGCCTTCGACCCCAAAGCCAGCGACTTCGGAACGCGCGCCCGGAAAGCACTGTCCTCGCGCTGCCGGATCCTCGTCAGGCAATCGCGCTGCTGATCGGTCAGCCCGGCCGGGATACCCATGCGCCACCCCCTCCGCAATCGGGACCACGATCCAGCCGGCGTTAGCGCGCGCCCATCGACCCGGGTGCCGGAGGACGAGGGATGGGGGCGTCGTTCAGCTGCTGGTCAATGTCGACAAGAATGGCGTCGTCTTCAATCCGGCATGCGTAAACCGGGATGGGGCCGCAGGCGAACACACCGACGGCCTCGCCGGTGGTCAGGTCGTAGCGTGACGCGTGAGCGCCGCAGACCAGCGTGTCATCGTCCTGGAGGGTGCCCTCGTGAAGGGGTTGCTGCTGGTGGGTGCAGGTGTTGTGGATCGCTCTGACGTCGTCATCATCGAGTCGGATGAGGCAGATCGGTTCGCGCAGCTCCTCAACGAGCATGGTGTCGCCGACCTCTAGGTCGTCGAGGTTCGCAACCACTACGAACGTCATGGCTGTGTCCTTCCCTGTGCGGGCCGCCGGGGTGCCGGCTGGCTGCCGCGCACCTCGATCCAGCCGTTGCGGATACGGGTCGGTAGCACGGGTTGCGGCTGGCTGGCCGGGCCACGGCTGACGCAGCCGCCGGCGAGCGTGAAGCGGGACCCGTGCAGCGGGCAAGTCACGGTCAGGTCTGCGACTGGGCCGCGGCTGAGCAGGCCACCGGCGTGGCTGCAGATGTTGTCGATGGCGTAGAGGCGGCCGCGGTGGCGGTACAGCATGATCTGACGGCCCTCAGCCTCGACGGCGGCCGGCGAGTCGTCCGGCAGGTCGGCCTCCTGCAGCGCGCGGGTCCACCGCCGCGGCCCGGTGGCCCACGCCACCCGGTTGACCATCACGCCTTTGGTGAATACGAGATGACCGCCGAGGTAACCGGCCGCGGCTGTGACCGTGAGGCTGGCCGCGCCCAGAGCGCGCGCCGTGCTGCGGTGGCCGGCCATCCGGGTGCCTAGGGAGGCACCTTGCAGCCCCAGGGCCACCGTGTTGAGGAGGCCGTGGAAGAGCCCGACCCGGCGGTCCTGATCTTCGCTGACGGTCCAGTCGGTCAGACCGGTCAGGGCGGTAGCACCCGCGGCGAGGATGCCAGCCGCGCTGAGCATGCCTGCGGCATCGAGTCCGCGCCGGGGAGGCTGGCCGCGGTCCGTAGCGTCCAGCACCATGACGCCAGTCCACAGCCCGATGGGCAGGTCGCTAAGTGCTGGGTGCAAAGAGTGGCCGACCCACCGGCCGCCATGCAGCAGCTCCAGGACCAGATTGTCCTGGTGCCGTTCGCGGACTGGCCCCAGCACGGCGGTCAGCCGGTCGCTCAGAGTTCGGAGCCAGCCGAGCCGGTCGAGCCATGCTAGGAGATCGCTGTGCCAGGCAACCAACCGCGTGGTAGCGAACGGGGAGCTGATAGCCGCCTCCGCGTTCTGGCCGACTGCCGCCGGATCGTCGGCCTGGCTGCTGCCTGTTCGCATGAGGTTCCTCCACGGTGGCGTCAGCTTGTGGCTCGATTCTGAAGAGAATCTTCCAGGTCTTCACTCGCCCTGCTCGTCTCACCTTGCTGCACATGCCCAGCGGGAATCGCCTTCTAAGCGGAAACGTGAAACTTCCCGGCGCGTATCGAGCCCGGTACCGGGTTGGCCGGGGTTGGCACCAGCACCGACGATCAGCAGCCGCCAAACACTTCCCAACAGACGTTGACATAACCCAACATCTGGACTACACATGGGGCACTTTGCCCGGGCCACTGATCTCGTTCCCGAAACAGGCACATGGATGGAGGAGAGATGATCTTATGCAGATTCCGGCTGAGGCCTGTCGCCGGCGTCGGCCTGGCCCTCGCCCTGCTGCTGGGCTACCTCGGCGTCCAGGCGGGAACTGCCCCGCCAGCATTCGCCGCCACCGGCCAGTTCCACGGAGTGAACTGGGCGGACCCCAACGACAACTTCATCACCGGCCCGAACATCCCTGTCGGCCTGTCCACGTCGGACAGTTATGCGACCACCTTCGCGAAGGCCACGGCGATTCTCAAGGGTTTCCAGAACCTCGGGGCCAACACTGTCCGATTCGGGATCAACGCGGCGACTACCTCGTCAGCGTGGTGGAACAGTTACGTAGGAGCCTTTGACGCGGCCACCGCGCTGGGCATGAACGTGATCATCGCACCATGGCTGCAGAACGGAACGGTCAGCGACACCACCTCCTTCTACCAGATGTGGGACACCGTCATTAACCGGTACGGGGGGAGCGGCAACTTCTACTTCGACATCATGAACGAGCCCTGGGCGTACAGCGCCACCAACCTGACCAACTTCGAGGCCGCCTGGCTAGCGCGTTACCCCAGCCTTCCCCGGGGGCGGGTCATAGTTCCCGGCACCTTCTCCGACAACAACCTGTGCGCAGAGGGCGCCGATTCGCGGCTGGCCGGCACCCTGCTGTCGATCCACATCTACAGCATGTTCGGTGACTCCCACACCACCGAGGCGGCCTGGGTCAGCGACTTCCAGAGCAACCTGTGCGGTTACGCAAGCCGTGCCGTCGTGACCGAGTTCGGGGTCCCCATGACCACCGGCGCCAACTACGACGGCGCCAAGGACGGCACCAACGACATCTCCTATCTCTACGCCATCACCGACACCGTGCGCAGCCTCGGCATGGGCTCGGTCCTGTGGGTGGGCGTCAAGCAGGCCACCCAGACGGTGGGACCTGGCCCCTGTGAGAACGCATCCTGCGCGATCACGTCCCTGGGCGGCAGCGGGACCAGCCTCTCGCTGAGCGTCACCAACCAGTCCGGGCTCGACCGGCTCCAGTACGGCTGGGGAATCAGCAACAACGCCGGCGGTGGTGGTGGCGGTACCGGCACCGGGGTGCTGCGCGGCGTCGGCTCAAACCGGTGCCTGGATGTGCCCGGCCGGTCCACGACTAACGGGACCCTGCTGCAGATCTGGGACTGTAACGGCGGCAGCAACCAGCAGTGGACCTACCTGTCGAACGGCGAGCTGCAGGTCTATGGCAACAAGTGCCTCGATGTCCCCGGTAATTCCACGGCCGCGGGCACCAGGGTGGAGATCTGGGACTGCAACGATGGCGCCAACCAGCAGTGGAACCTTAACTCCGACGGGACGGTCGTCGGCCGCGGGTCCGGGCTCTGCCTGGACGTGACCGGCGCGGGCACCGCGAACGCAACCCCGGTGGAGATCTGGACCTGCAGCGGCGCCAGCAACCAGCACTGGACCCGGCAGTAACCAGGGCATAGCCCGGGCCTGAGGCGAATCTGAGACGTGCCCCGAAGCCGGGGACGGACCGGGTGCCGCAAACGTGGCATCCGGTCCGTCATGTCCGGACCCGGCTGCCCCCAGCATGCGGCCCGGTCAGTATGTGCCGTAGCGGAGCGTGGGAGTGCGGGCGGCGATTTCGATGAGGCGGTTGTACTTGGCGACGCGCTCGCCGCGGGCTGGGGCGCCAGACTTCAGTTGCCCGCAGCCGGTGCCGACGGCCAGGTCCGCGATGAACGAGTCCTCGGTCTCGCCTGAGCGGTGGGACACGAACTGCCGGTAACCTGCGCGGCGGCACACGGCCATGGCCTCTAGTGTCTCGGTGACCGTGCCGATCTGATTGAGCTTGATCAGCGACGCGTTCGCGATGCCGCGCCCGATGGCGTCGGTGATGATGGCTGGGTTGGTGCAGAAATTGTCGTCACCGACCAGCTCAACCGAACTGCCCAGGCGGGCGGTGAGCGCGATCCAGCCGTCGTCGTCGTCCTCGCCCAGGCCATCCTCGATGAGGTGCACAGGGAACTCGGCGGCGATGCGGGCGAGCCGTTCGATGAGGTCCCCGCTGCTCAGCACGTCACCGGCGACCCGGTAGCTGCCGTCCGGGTGACGGAACTCCGAGGCGGCCAGGTCCATGGCGATGGAGATCCCGTCCTGGCCGGCCTGGTACCCGGCGTCGGCGATGGCCCGCACCAGGAGCCGGAGCACTTCCTCCGGCTCGGTGATCTCGGGCGCGAACCCGCCTTCGTCGCCTAGCCCGGTGGAGAGTTTCCGGTCGGTGAGCTCACGGCGCAGCGCGGCGTACACCTCGGCACCCGCCCGGACCGCCTCGGCCATCGAGGGAGCGCCGAGCGGTGCGATCATGAACTCCTGGAAGTCCAGCTGGTTGGGTGCGTGCATGCCGCCGTTGAGCACGTTGAAGTGCGGTACCGGCAGGGACGGGGTCACCCCGTCCGGCGCCAGCCACCGCCACAGTGGCGTGCCGGCCGCGGCGGCCAGGGCGCGGGCGAGTGCCATCGACACGCCGACGATGGCGTTCGCGCCGAGCCTGCTCTTGTTCGGGGTGCCGTCGAGATCGATCATGGCCTGATCAGCCTCGGCCAGCGTGGACCAGGACCGCCCGCGCAGCAGCCCGGCGAGCTCGGTGTTGACGGCGGCGACCGCGCCGAGCACCCCCTTGCCCTCGTAACGTTCCTTGTCCCCGTCACGCAGCTCCACCGCCTCGCGCGACCCAGTTGACGCGCCGGACGGCACTCCGGCCCGGGCTGTCGTGCCGTCGCCGAGCCGCAGCGTGGCCGCCAGCGTGGGCCGGCCGCGCGAGTCGAGAATCTCCAGCGCGGATAGTTCCGTGATATTAAAGCCTGTCATTTCCTTCTCCTGACTAGTCATGCGCATGTGGCCGTACTGCCGGGGGTCACCGGCCCTGGCTCCTGACGGCTCCGGCCGGCTGCGGGCCGAGGTAGCGGCCGCCCCTGATGACCGGGTGCATGTCGGCGCCGAGCTCGAAGGCCAGCGGAATGCCGGTGGGGATGTTCAGCTCCGCGATCTGCTCGTCGGATAGGCGGTCGAGATGCTTGATCAGCGCCCGCAGCGTGTTGCCGTGCGAGACGACGAGCACGCATGCCCCGGTGCGCAAATCCGGGACGATCGCGTCATACCAGTACGGCAGCAGCCGCATGGTCACGTCCTTGAGTGACTCGGCGCACGGCCGTGCCCCGGGCGGCAGCGCGGCGTAGCGGGCATCGGCGAACTGGGAGTACTCGGCGCCGGTGTCGAGCGGCGGCGGAGGGGCGTCGTAGGACCGGCGCCATGCCATGAACTGCCGTTCGCCGGACTCCTGCCGCACCTGGGCCTTGTTCCTGCCCTGCAGAGCCCCGTAGTGGTTCGAGTTGAGCCGCCATGACCGGCGCAGCGGGATCCAGTCACGGTCGCACTCGGCCAGGGCGAGGTCGGCGGTGCGGATCGTCCGGCGCTGCACAGAGGTATGCGCGAAGCCGGGAAGCAGGCCGTGCTCGGCGAGCAACTGCCCGGCCCGGGCCGCTTCCCGTTCGCCGGCCTCGGTCAAGGCCGCGTTCACCCAGCCGGTAAACAGGTTCCGGGCATTCCATTCGCTCTCCCCGTGACGCAGCACCACCAAGTGGTAGCTGCCGCCGCCCGCCGCGAGCCGTGTCATGCCCGCGCGGCCGTCTGGGCCCGGCCGGACCACCAGCAGGCGGTCGCGGCGCAGACCGCAAATGCCAGGCGGCGAACGGCAGAAGGCCCGCTGCGGTCGCTACCCCCCGTCCGCTGCCGTTCCTGGAAGATCACCAATGCACTCCTCGGGCCGCACCGTATCCGGTACCCCCACTCCAGCGGGTAACCGCAGCCGGCGGCAGAGTCCAAGGGCCCGGGAAAAGCGGACGTCCGGGCCGGCCGTCATCCCGCGGTGGGACCAGCAGGCCGGCCTTTGCCGGTTCAGCAGCTCGCTCTGCCCCCGGCCGCAGAACGACTCGATCATGGCGGTACAGGGTCGTTTGAATACTTCATGTACTCTATGTATACGTTCAGTAACGGAAAGCTACTATAACGCGGCGCGCCGGGTCGTTCGCCTTCAGCGGGGGTCAAGAGAGGATTTGTGAGATCAGATGCCGATCGTCGTGCGCGATCTTCTGCCTCCGCCCATTGCGGAGAGCGGGTGACACGGTCCACGGTCAGCAGGGGCGCCATCTCAGGCTCGTGGAATCGATGGGCGATAACCGGGGCCAGCGTCGGGCTGGTGGCGCTCCTCAGCGTCGTTACGGTTGGTTCCCTGGTGACGAGCAATGCGGCCGGGACCAGCGCCCTTGCTGTTCGTACCGCCACCGCGTATCACCACGCGGCAACCGCGGTCGCTGCCGAGGAGTCGCTCGAGCGGAAGTATCGCCTGCAACCCGGACCGGCCCCGAAGGCAGCCCACGCAGCGGCTGAAGCCTCCTTTGAGCAGGCCATGCGTCAGGTGGCCGTCCTGGGTGGCAGCGTCGATCGGAATTTGGCGAAGGTGGTGCTGCGCGAGCACAACACCTACGTCGCAGCCAGCGCACAGCTGTTCCGGTCAGTCGATCGCCACGATCCGGTGGCCGTGACGAACGCCATAGACGTCCGAACTGTCGACCCGGTCTTCGGCGTCATGGAAGGCCAGGTTTATGGCGCGGCCGCGAAACACGAATCCACTGCCCTCAACGCGGCGGCGTCGGTCCGCGAAATCGGACGTTTTGTGCTCCTTGTCGATCTCGCCACGCTGCTGGCGGGAATTGGCCTGGTCATCGGCGGAACAGTCATCGTGACCCGCTACCAGCGGGACCTTCACTCCGAAAGTGAGCAGAACCGGTATCAGGCCCTGCACGACTCGCTGACCGATCTCCCGAACCGGACCCTGTTCCAGGACCGGACCGGTGTAGCTCTGCGCACCGCTGCCCGCTCGGGCGCCATCGTGGCTGTGTTGCTCTTGGACCTCAACCGGTTCAAGGAGGTCAACGACACCCTCGGCCATCAGTACGGTGATCACCTCCTGCTTCAGGTGGCGGACCGGCTCAGGGGCTCGCTGCGTGACGCCGACTCCGTAGCCCGCCTCGGTGGTGACGAGTTCGCGATTCTTCTCCCCATTTCCGGATGGGAAGAGGCACTAGCGGCCACGCAACGCATCGGTGCCGCCTTGCATGACCCGTTCCCGATGTACGACATCGCTCTCGACGTCGACGCCAGCATCGGGATCGCCCTCGCCGAACCCGGCGACGACGTCGAGACACTTCTGCGTCACGCCGATATAGCCATGTACGAGGCCAAAGCCGCTCACCACCCATTCGCCCGCTACGAGTCCTCTCGCGATGACAACAATCTCTCCCGTCTCGTCCTCCTCGGAAACCTGCGCCGGGCCATCGCCACTGGCGAGTTGTCCTTGTACTACCAGCCCAAGGTCAGCACTGTCACCGGCACGCTGAACAGTGTCGAAGCCCTCGTCCGCTGGCAGCATCCCACGCTGGGATTGCTGCAGCCCGACGAGTTCATCCCGTTCGCTGAGAACACCGCGATAATCCATGCGCTCACGACCGAGGTGCTGCGCCTCGCGCTGAGCCAAGCCCGGAAGTGGGCCGACGCGGGACACCCGATCCCCATCGCGGTGAACATCTCCGCACGCTCCCTGCTCGACCCCAGATTCCCGGCTCACGTACAGGAACTTCTGGACGCCCATGGCGTCGCACCCTACCTGCTGAGCCTTGAGCTGACCGAGACAGCCGTAATGGCCGACCGCGACCTCGCCCTCACCGTCCTCCAAGCCCTCGACGCCATGCACGTGCCGCTGAGCATCGACGACTTCGGAACCGGTTACTCGTCCATGTCGTACCTCAAGACCTTGCCGGTCAATGAGCTGAAGATCGACAGCTCCTTCGTCATGGGCATGGCGAACGACCCCGATAGCGCCATAATCGTCCGCTCCGCCGTCGACCTGGGGCACAACCTTGGAATGATCGTCGTCGCGGAAGGGGTTCAGGACGGCATTGCCCGAAGTGAACTTGCCGACATGGGCTGCGACCTCGTGCAGGGATACCAGATCTGTAAGCCGATGCCCGCCAGAGAACTCGAGCTGTGGATCGAGACCCATCTCGTTGCCAATTCCCCGTCGAGCATCAGCTCCCGCAGCATCGGGACCGCGTGATGTTTGGGTTCTGGCCCCTCGGTGTGGAGAGCTTTCCGGCAGGCGGAAGCGGTGCTGAGTGGGGTTCTCACTCGGTGCGGAGAACCTGCCCGGTGCGCAGCCGTGCGGCATGCTGTCCTGGCCAGGCGGCCAGCGCGTTCGCGGCCAGCAAGGCGACGGGACTGATCAGCAGCAGCGCCCACACGGCGAGCGGTGGCTGGTAGGCCAGGGGTGTGAAGCCGGCGACCACGCGCCAGATGCCGCGGCCGAGCGCGACTCCGAGCGGCACCCCGACCACCAGGCCGATCGCAGCGAGCAGGCTCGCCTGCGTGGCGATCACCAACCGTGTTTGCCGCCGGGTCATCCCGAGCGCTCGCATGACCGCCAGGTCGTGCCGGCGGCGGTGGACGGCGGTGGACAGGGCGTGCCCGACCGCGCCGATGGCCAGCAGGGCCAGGAAGGCGCTCAAGGCCAGCGGCAGCGCCTCCAGGTCCTTGATCTGCTGGACTTCCGGCACCGC
>CAYPQM010000012.1:0-43500 GCA_964412845.1 uncultured Streptosporangiaceae bacterium | reverse complement strand
GCGCGCCGGGTTGGCGGCGGCGTCGGAGACTCCGGCGGAGAAGGTGAAGGCGGCGAGGACGCCAAGCACGCCCGCGACCGCACCGACCAGGGCCGGCCGGACCGGCACCGCGGCGCGGCCACGTCCAGGCTCCAGTGCGAAACGGGTGCCTACCACCACTGGCACGGGGAACCCCGCTCCCGCCGCGGCCGCCGCGACAGCGGACCGGCGCGGGAGCACTTGCCGTCGGTCGGCGGTGAGCGCCATCACCGCGGCGGCGGCCGATCCGGCCAGCACGAGAAGCGGGGCAATGACCCAGCCGGCCCCCAGCACCAGCCAGTCCATGTCCAGCCCCGGGTGCGGCTCCACGATTGACGCCACGCCGATCGGCATCCACCGCGAGGCCACGATTGCCGCCGCGACGCCGGCTGTCGCCCCCGCCGCCCCGGCCAGGAATGGCGCGGCCGAGGCCGACGCGACGGCCTGCCGCCGCGTCATGCCCACGGCCCGCAACACCTGGAGATCCACGATGGTGGAGGACGTGTAACGGGCCAGCGACTGGCCGATCAGGAAGAGGGCGGCGACCAGGGCGGCCAGCGCGAAGGCCAGCAGGCATGCGGCCTCGTACTCGGTTATCCTGCGGATGGGGTCGCCGAAGGTGGCCAGGTTGTTCCACACGTCAATATCGGACCGCCCGGTCACCCGGGCCAGGTCGGCACGGAACGCGGGAATCGCCGCGGTCCCCCCGTTGAGCCGCACCAGCGCATTGATGTAGGTCTGGCCACTCGTGCCCATCACGTTGGCGCGGTAATGGGTAAACAGGGCGGGCGAGGCGAGCACACCTCCCGTTTCCGCTGGACCGTCAGCGTCGACGGACAGCCAGAGAGAGCGGATCACCCCGACGATTCGGGCCCGGATCTCCGGTCCGCGCGGTGGTCCGCCGCTGGACCCGTCGTACCCCGTGTCGACCTGCCGTGCGCTGGCCAGGTGCAGGGTCAGTGTGTCACCAACCCGCTTCCCGCTACTCGCAGCGAACCTAGGAGTGACCAGGACCTCATCGACGCGGTCGGGGTTGAACAGCCGGCCTTCCAGCACGACCGGCCGCTCGATGGACCGGGTTAGCTCGTTTCCCACGGGCGGGAAACCAGTGCTCGCGCCCGGGTAGCCCGCCACGGCGAACCCGAAAGTTACCGGGAACCTGCTCAGCGCAGCGACCTCCGGCAACGCGCGGATCTTGGCCCAGTCGAAACCCGGCTGATTGGGCAGCACGGTAGCTGTCGCTGGCAGCGTGCGGGCCCACAGCCGGCCGAACGCGCTCTGGCCACGCCGCGCCCCCGCGACAGCCGCGAGAACTGTCGACGTGGCCAAAGCCACGAGCAGCGCCAGAACGATCAGTGAACGCCAGCGCCGGCGCGACTCCAGGCGCAGCCAGGTCAGGGTAATCCGCACGTCGCTCCCCGCCCCACCGCCTGCTCGATGTGCCCGGTGCGCTTTTTGTCGGAGGGCGGGGGCAGGATGG
Organism: uncultured Streptosporangiaceae bacterium; assembly: GCA_964412845.1. Lineage (GTDB taxonomy): Bacteria > Actinomycetota > Actinomycetes > Streptosporangiales > Streptosporangiaceae > JAWWPY01. Next base: position 42,002 of record CAYPQM010000012.1, on the reverse strand, counting down.
CGGCATGACTGTGACAGGACGCCTGGAACTCGCCGCATTCGACGCGCGGGACATCGAGAAGCTCGCCTTGTTCTACACCGGGCTGGCCGGCTGGGAGATCATCCGGAAGGAATCCGACTGGATCACGGTGCGGACGGGGGACGGCCAGGAGATCGCGTTTCAGCTGGCTCCGGACTATGTCGCGCCCCAGTGGCCCGGGCAGGAGCACCCGCAGCAGTTCCACCTCGACCTGCAGGTCGACGGGACCGAGGCGGCGGCCGAGCGGGCCATCGACCTCGGCGCTACCCGGCTGGCCGACGGCCCGGCCTGGATCACGATGGCCGACCCGGCTGGCCACCCGTTCGACCTGTGCCAGAAGGACGGTGTCGGCCCGGTGATGGGGCTGTTTGCGGTGACGATCGACGCGCCCGATGCGGTGGGGCTGGCCCGCTTCTACGCCGACCTCCTGGGCATGGAGGTGACCTACGAGGGTCCCGAGGGCGCGCTCATCGCCGGTGCCGGCAAGAGCGTGATGTTCCAGCAGGTGAGCGGGTACAGCTCGCCCCGGTGGCCGGACCCGGCGTACCCGCAGCAGGCGCACCTCGACATCATCGTCGCCGACCTCGACACCGGCGAGGCGCGGGCTCTGGAGCTGGGCGCTTCGCGGCTCAGCGGGGGTGGCGAGCGGTTCCGGATCTTCGCCGACCCAGCCGGGCACCCGTTCTGCCTAACCCGGTAGAGCTACTCGGGTAAGACAGTGCGCCCGGGCCTGCGCCCGTCGCGATCCAGTACCACGCCGGGGAGCCTGGTCGCCGTCTCTCGTCAGCTACTGGAGCCCGGAGCGAACGGACGTGATGCGCTGCGTGTTGAAGCCGAGCCAGTGCATCCGGCCCACGTAGCGCGCGTGCTCAATCTTGAGGCAGCGGTCCATGATCACCGTTACGCCGCCGTCCTCGGCGATCCGCGCGCCGTCGGCGTTGATCACGCCGAACTGGCACCAGAGGGCGCCGGCGTGGATCGCCACTGCCTCCCGCGCGATCCCGGGCAGGGCGTCCGGCGCGCGGAAGACGTTCACGACGTCCACCGGCACGGGTACGTCCAGGAGGCTTGCGTAGCACGTCTCTCCGAGGATCTCCGTCTCGCGGGGATTCACCGGGATCACGCGGTAGCCGTGCCGCTTGAGGTAGTAGCCAACGAAGTTGCTGGCCCGCAGCTCGTTGCCCGACAGGCCCACGATCGCGATCGTCCTGGCGGTGTGGAGCACGCGCTGGATCGTCAACGAGTCCTGGTACCGCCCGAGATCGATCATGCCGTCGCTACCTTCTTTCCCGCTGTCGCGGCGACGCACGCGAAACCCTGCTCCAGATCCCACATCAGATCCTCGACGGACTCGGTGCCCACCGACAGCCGCACCGTCCCCGGCCCGACGCCGGCCGCTCGCAGTTCGTCGTCGCTCAGCTGGCGGTGCGTCGTGCTGGCGGGGTGGATGATCAGGCTCTTCGCGTCGCCGACGTTCGCCAGGTGGGACCAGAGCGTCACGCCGCGGATGAGGTCCTGCCCGCCGGCCCGGCCACCGGCGCAGTCGAACGAGAACACCGCGCCGGCACCCCGCGGCAGGTACTTCTGCACGAGCGGCCGGTACTTGCTCCCCGGCAGGCCAGGGTAGGTCACATTCGACGCCAGCTCGTGCGACTCGAGGAACGCCGCGACCGCCCGCGCGTTCTCGACGTGACGGTCCATCCGCAGCGACAGCGTCTCGAGCCCCTGCAGGAACAGGAAAGCGTTGAACGGCGCGAGCGCCCCGCCGAGATCGCGCAGGGTTTCGGCCCGGAGCTTCATCAGATAGCCGTACGTCCCGAACGTCTCGTGGAATTGCAGGCCGTGGTAGGCCGGCGACGGATCCGCGACCACGGGAAACCGGCCGTTGGACCAGTTGAACGTGCCCGCCTCGACGACGACGCCGCCGATGCTCGTGCCGTGGCCGCCGATGAACTTGGTCGCCGAGTGGATCACGATGTCGGCGCCCCATTCGATCGGGCGGCACAGGTACGGCGTCGCGAACGTGTTGTCCACGACCAGCGGCAGCTCGTGCTCGTGCGCGATGGCCGCCAGAGTCTCGATGTCCAGCACGTTCCCGCCCGGGTTGCCGATCGTCTCGCCGAAGAACGCCTTCGTGTTGGCGCGGACCGCTTTGCGCCACGCGCCCGGATCGTCGGGATCGACCCACGTTAGCTCCACGCTCATCTTGCCCAGCAGGTGCTTGAACTGGTTCACCGTCCCGCCGTAGAGCGCCGAGGACGAGACGACGTGGTCGCCGGGCTGCAGCAGCGTGAAGAGCGCGGCTGCCTGCGCGGCGATCCCGCTGGCGAACGCCACCGCGCCACAGCCGCCCTCGAGGTTCGCCACCCGCTCCTCGAACACCGCGACAGTCGGGTTCATGATGCGCGAGTACGTGTTCCCGTACTCCTGCAGGTTGAAGTACGCCGCCGCTGACTCCGGGTCCTCGAACACGTAGCTGGTCGTCTGGAAGATCGGTACCGCACGTGCGCCCGTGTTTGGGTCGGGCCGTTGCCCGGCGTGCAGTTGCCGTGTCTCGAATCCAAACGCGCGGGCTGCTTCGACACGGGAGAGCTCGTCGGTCATGAATGCCTCTTCCTCGACGTCACTTGCCGACCCCGTCTTCGGCCAGGAAGTGGCGGATAATGGGCGTCTGCCGCGCTTCCTCGAGCAGGAAGCAGTCGTGCCCGTACGGTGCCTCGATCACATGGAACTCGGCCGGCTTGTGGGCAGCGTGAAGCGCGTCGGCGACCTCCCCCGACGCGGACGGCGGGTACAGCCAGTCGGAACTGAACGCGATCAGCAGCGTGCGCGCCGACATGCCTTCGAGCGCGCGGGCGAGCGATCCGCTGCCGTGCTGCCGCGCGAGATCGAAATACGTGAGCGCGCGCGAGGTGTAGAGATAGGTGTTGGCGTCGAAGCGCCTGACGAACGAGTCGGCCTGGTGCCGCAGGTAGCTCTCGACCTCGAACTCCGGCTCGGTGACCGTGTAGCGGATGTCGTCGGCGAACTGCAGCCGCCGGCCGAACTTGTCGTTCAGCGCCAGGGCGGACAGGTACGTGACGTGGCCGACCATCCGCGCCACACCCATGCCGGCATCGGGTGCGGCGCCCGTGCCGTAGTAGTGGCCGCCCTGCCAGGCCGGGTCGCGCATGATCGCGTCACGCGCGATCGCGTTCCAGGCCACGCCCTGCGGGTGCAGGGCGTGCGTGCTGGCGATCGACACGACGGCATCGACCTGATCAGGAAACAGGATTGCCCACTCGAACGCCTGCATCCCGCCGAGCGAGCCGCCGGCTACCGCCGCAAGCCGCTCGATACCAAGTGCGTTCAGGAAGGCACGCTCGGTCCGCACCATGTCCGCGACAGTGATCACCGGGAAGCCCGACCCGTACGGCTGGCCTGTCGCCGGGTCGATCGACGATGGCCCCGTCGTCCCGCGGCAGCCGCCGAGCAGGTTCGTCGAGACGACGAAGAAGCGGTCAGTGTCGAACGCCTTGCCGGGGCCGATCATCCCGTCCCACCAGCCCAGTCCCCGGCGGGCTGCGCCGTCGCGATCCTCGGCCGCGAACCCGTCACGCGCGCTCTCCTCGGGCGGCGTCTTCGCGAAGCCCGCCGCATGGGCGTCGCCGCTGAGCGCATGGCACACCAGGATGACGTTGTCGCGCCGGGGTGCGAGGGCGCCGTAGGTCTCGTACGCCACGCGAACCGGGTGCAGCTCCCGCCCGCAGTCGAGCCGCACCGGCTCCGGCAGGTCGAGGTACTGCGTTTCGACCGTGCCGACCGAGCCGGCCGCGAGCGTTGAGGCTGGCTGCGCCATGGGGGCTATGGTAGCTGGGCCTGGTCGGTGTATTGTCAACCATCTCCATAGGAAATAAACGGGAATGAGAGTTAAGGGGGTATCGCGACATGACTGCAGTCACCAACGGAGTCAACGTACAGGCACTGCTCGACGCGCGTGAAGTGCTGAAGGGCGCGCCTGAGGCCGCTCAGTTCACCTGGCGCGCGTCGGCTAAGTGGCAGAGCGGCGTGCACAGCACGATCAAGGTCCAGAGCTTCTTCGGCCTCGGGGAGGAGCACAACCACAAGGAAGAGTGGACATTCGAGGCTGACCACCCCGAGGTCTTCGCGGCGGAGGACAACGGCATCACGCCGATCGAGTACCTCCTCGTCGGCCTGGCGAGCTGCCTGACGGGGGGTATTGCGTCTGTGGCGGAGAACCGCGGCATCCAGCTGCGCTCGGTCGAGTCGGTGGTCGAGGGCGGGCACGACATCCGCGGCATCCTCGGGGCCGACAGCGACGTCCGCAACGGATACAACGACATCAAGGTGACGTTCACCATCGACGCGGACGCGTCGAGGCAGGAGATTGAGGCGCTGGTCGCCCAGTCCCAGAAGCGCTCCGCCGTGTTCGACGCTCTCACGAATCCTACGAACGTCACCGTCGAAGTCGCCTGAGGGGCAAGCCATCGAGCGCACCACCACGGTCGTCATCGGCGGAGGCCACGCGGGCCTCGCCGCGAGCTACTTCCTCAGCGACCGGTCGATCGACCACGTCGTTCTTGAGCGCGGAGAGGTGGCCAACTCCTGGCGGCGCGAACGCTGGGACTCCCTGCGGCTGCTCACTCCCAACTGGCAGAGCCGCCTGCCGGGCCTTCGCTATGAAGGCCCGGATCCAGACGGCTACATGACGGTGGCCGAAGTGACCGAGTTCATCGAGCGCTTCGCCAAGGTCTCGCGCGCTCCCGTCCGGACTGGCGTGAACGTCACGTCGGTGCGGCCGGGCGACGATGGATACCACGTGACGACCAGCCACGGCGAGATTCACTCCCGGACCGTGGTCATCGCGACCGGCGCCTGCAATCAGCCAGCGGTGCCGCCGCTGCGCGATGCGGTGCCGGAGTCCGTCGGGCAGCTGACACCGCTGCACTACCGCGACCCCGCCCAGCTACCCGACGGCGGCGTGCTCATCGTGGGAGCCTCGGCGACCGGCGTACAGCTGGCCGCCGAGCTGAGGCGGTCGGGCCGGCCGGTGACTCTCTCGGTGGGCGAGCACGTGCGGTTGCCGCGCACGTACCGCGGACGCGATGTGCTCTGGTGGATGGACGCGTCGGGCGTGTGGGACCAGCGGTACGACGAGGTTGAGGATCTCACCCGGGCCCGGCGGCTGCCGTCGCCCCAGCTCGTTGGGACCCCTGAGCGGACGACGCTGGATCTCAACGCGCTCGCCTCGATGGGCGTCGAGCTGGTGGGCCGCTGGGCGGCGGTACGGGACGGCCGCGCGCTGTTGTCCGGTGGCCTGCGCAACGTGTTCTCGCTCGCGGACCTCAAGATGGAGCGCCTGCTGGACACGTTCGACGAGTGGGCCAAGACTTCAGGGTATGACGCTGCGGTCGGCCCTCCCGAGCGCTTGGCGGCGACCCGCGTGCCCGAGTCGACGCGGTTGCAGCTTGACCTGCGGAGCGGCGAGATCCGCGCGATCGTGTGGGCGACGGGTTTCCGGCCTGACTACGGGTGGCTCGACGTGCCGGTGGTCGACGTGAAGGGCCAGCTGCGCCACGAGGGTGGTGTGGTCGACCGCCCGGGACTGTACGCGCTGGGGCTGCCCGTGCTGCGGCGGCGCAAGTCCACGTTCATTTACGGTATCGAGGAGGACGCGCGGGAGGTGATCGATCACCTCGCGCGGTACCTGGCCGTGCGCCGGTGATCCCGACTGGCACCTGCGTCACTGCCCATCGCTATCTGCCGGGCCAGGGCTGATCTCGGTGTCAAGTGAGGCCGCCTGCTGCGCGTCGAGCACGACGTATTCGGGGGAGTGCCCGGGCCCGTACGGGCGCCACCACACCGGGTCACTGGTGTTCCACCGGTCGGTGGCGAGCACACGGGTGAGCACCTTGAACGTGGCCGTCCGTGGCAGCTGGCTGCCGACCCTGACGAAACGTGGCCGCTGCTTGGGCCCGAGGTCGCCCTGTGCGGCCAGGAAGGCGCCAAGCTCCGCGGGTGTCAGCGATGTTCCGTCCCGTAGCGTGATGCAGGCCATGATCTGGTCGCCGGACACTGGGTCTGGCACGCCGTAGACTGCCGCCTCCGCGATGGCGGGGTGGCGCTGCAGGGCCCGCTGCACGGGAGCAGCACCGAGGTTTTCTCCGTCCACCCGCAGCCACTCACCTGCCCGTCCGGCGAACCAGCAGAACCCGCGGGAGTCCGCATAACCGAGGTCGCCGCTCCAGTACATGCCGTCGCGCATCCTGCTCGCGTCCGCCGCCTCGTCGTCGTAGTAACCGGCGAACATTCCGGCGCCGCGGGTGTTCACGAACTCGCCGACGGCTTCGGCGGGATTGAGCAGCTCACCGCCCGGGCCGAAGCTGGCGGGCGGGCACCGGCGCCCAGTCTCCGGGTCCAGCACAGCCACGCCATCGGCCAGTTTGCCGAGCGCACCCGGAGGGGTACCGGGAGCGCGGCTGATCGCCACGCCGCCCTCGGACGAACCGAATCCGTCTATCACCTGGCAGCCGAAGCGCTCGGCGAACGTGGCGAGATCGCCAGGCGCGCCCTCGTTGCCGTAGGCGATCCGCAGCGGGTTGTCGGCGTCGTCGGCGCGGGCCGCCGTGGCCAGCACGTAGCTGAGCGGCTTGCCTACGTAGTTGGCGTAGGTGGCACCGAAGGCCCGCACGTCAGAAAGGAACGCGGACGCGGAGAACCTGCGGCGCAGCGCGATAGCCGCGCCTGCCGCCAGGCCCACTGCCCAGCCCGCCATGATGGCGTTGGAGTGGAACATCGGCATGGACACGTACACCGTGTCCGCACTGGTTAGCCCGAACCTGCTGGCGAGCATCCGTCCTGGCTCGGCGATCTTCCCCTGGGTACACCGGACTGCCTTCGGCTCGCCGCTCGTCCCCGATGTGAAGATCAGCATGAGCAGGTCCCCGGCCACCGCCGGTGCGACGTCCAGCGGGGCCTGCCCCGGCAGCTCCAGTGCACCCAGCGGGAGTACCGGGACGTCCATCGCGGGCAGCAGCGCCGCGTGCCGCGGCTCAGCGAGCACGCACTGGCAGTGGGTGCGTGTCACGTCCCTGGCCAGCGCGTTACCACGGCGCACCGGGTTAAGCGCGACGAGCACCGCGCCCGCGAATGCGCACCCGCCGAGCAGGAAGGAAAACTCGGGCACGTTGTCGGCCAGCACGCCAATATGGAACGGCGCGCCGGGCTGGCGTCGCGCCCGTAGGGCAGCCGCGTAGCGCGCGCACTCGCTGACGTGCTCCCGCCAGGTCCACTGCCTGTCCTCAAAGAGCAGGCCCGGCCGCGAGCTGCCGGCCTGGGCCAGCAGCAGTTCGGTAACCGTCGCAGGTGCGGCAGGCGTGTTCACGTGGCCAGCTCGGTTCCCAGCCTTGGCGCGGCTATGGCTGATATCTATGCGGGCGGTCTTCATCCAGCAAGCCGTGCGTCCAGCGCCGGATGACGTGTAGTGAAACCTGTTCTGGAACAGGTTACTGTTTCGCCATGATGGGATCTCCTGCCCACGGCATCGTCAGATGGGAAGCCCCCGACGGCGACCACCCCGCACGCCGGGCGGCGCAGCGCTCCATGGCCGCGGTCGCCGCCGGACACCGGGCCGGCTGGATCGGCCTATTCACCGGGGATGCCCTCGTGGAGGATCCCGTCGGCCCATCGATGCTCGACCCCGAGGGTAAAGGGCACCGCGGGCACGACGGGATCGGAAGGTTCTGGGACGAGTACGTCGGCTCGGTGAACCGCTACCACTTCCAGGTCAAGGACTCCTTCGCTAACGGTCCGTGCTGCGCCAACATCGCCACCATCACGATGACGCTTGCGGGCGGCGCGACCATGACGGTCGACTGCGTGATCATCTATACGGTCAACGACGACGGGCTGATCACGTCGATCCGGGCCCACTGGGAGCCTGGCCGGGCGATCGCCACGCTTACCACGCCCTGATCCGTAACCCAGCGGCCGCCGGGTCCGGCTCCGCGATGTCGTCCCCGGAACGGCCCGGTAAGAAGGCGGTACCGTCCGGTACGTGTGGATGCATGGTCATGATCTGTCGGTGAGCGCCGCGGAGAACTACCGGGCGTTCGCCGCGGAGGCGCACGGCCGTAGCCCGGCCTATGAGTCACTGGCCGGGTCGGTCGCTGAGGACGCCGCCATTCTGCGTTTCCTCGGCTCGCTGCCGCCGGAAAGGCGCCAGCCCAACCTGCTGTTCGCCGCAGCCCGATACCTGCTGGGCGACCCGGTCGGCATCACCCGGCTGCGGGCCCTGGTCCGCCGGGACCGGGCTGGGCTGTCTGCGGTGATGATGGCCCGGCGCACCCAGACCAACGAGCCGGCCCGCTGCGCCACGCTGCTGCCGGCCCTGGCCCAGCTGCCGCCACCGCTGGCGCTGATCGAGGTCGGCGCCAGTGCCGGGCTCACCCTGCTGGTCGACCGCTACTCCTACGACTACGCCGGGCACCGGATCGCCGGCCATGATCCGCAAGCGCCCACCCTGCGCTGCACGCCGCGCGGGCCAGCGCCCCTCCCGGACCGGCTTCCCGCGATCACCTGGCGGGCCGGGCTTGACCTCAACCCGCTCGACGTCACCAGCGATGATGACGTCCGCTGGCTGTCGTGCCTGGTCTGGCCCGGTGAAGGTGACCGCGGGCCGCGGCTCGCCGCCGCGATCGCCGCGGCCCGCCGCGACCCTCCCGTGGTACACCGCGGTGACCTGCTTACTGACCTGCCTGCGCTGGCCGCCCAGGCCCCGGCTGAGGCGACCCTGGTCGTGTATCACTCCGCCGTGCTGGCCTACGTCACCCCCGCGGACCGGCAGCGGTTCGCCGGCACCGTCCGCGGCTTGCCGGCCATCTGGCTGTCCAACGAAGGTCCCGCCATCCTGCCCGGCATCCCCGTGCCCGCCTATCAGGGCGCGCCGTTCGTCCTCACCCGGGACGGCCGGACGCCCCTCGCGCTCGCCGACGGGCACGGAACCTGGCTGCAATGGCTTCCCGCCACAACGCCATAACGAACCGGCGGGGCCGCCCGAACAGCGGGCCCACCCGAAAGGAGTGCTCTGGTGCGAGCTGTGGTGCAGCGAGTAAGCCAGGCGAGCGTGACCGTCGGCGAGCGGGTCGCGGGCGCTATCCACGAGCCAGGCCTGCTCGTCCTGGTTGGCGTCACCCATGAGGACACCCCGGGCCAGGCCGCGAAGCTGGCCGCCAAGCTGTGGGGACTGCGCATCCTGGAGGGCGAGAAGTCCTGCTCCGACGTGGCGGCGCCGCTGCTGGTCATCAGCCAGTTCACGCTGTACGCCGATACCCGTAAGGGCCGCCGCCCCACCTGGCAGGCCGCCGCTCCCGGCCCGGTCGCGGAGCCGCTCGTGGACGCCGTGGTCTCCTCCCTGCGTGCGCTCGGTGCCCGGGTGGAGACCGGCGTCTTCGGTGCTGACATGCAGGTCAGCCTGATCAACGACGGTCCCGTCACCATCATTGTGGACCTGTGATCAGGCTAGGCCGAGTCCCAGTGCGGCGGGCGCTCGCGCTGCAGGCGCTCGTCGTCATCCGGCTCGGGCCGCTCGCTCCAGCCGGTGTCGGTGTCTTCCTGGCTCTGCACCGGCAGCGCCGGCTGGTCGTCCGGGTGCGGCCGCCCGGCGTCAGCCGGCTGGCCTGCTGCTTGATTCGGCGCCACGACGGTCATCATTCCTCATGAAGATCATTAGAGCCGGTTATATTCAGCACGGCCCGCCCTGAGCTGGTCGAGCTGGAGCCATGACCACCAGCACGGGGCAGTTGCTCTCCGCCCAGGTGGTGGCTTACCACGGCATAGCGGTTCCGTCCCAGGAGTGGAACTCGCCGGTGGGGCCGTCGTCCGGCAGCAGCGCCAGCCGGACGGCGCCCGCCGCGCCCTCGGCCGGATCGCCGTCGCTGGCGGCGGCGCGCGCGTTGAGGTCGGTCGCCCGGAGGCCGGGCGCGAGCGCGTTCACCTTGAAGCCGTCACCGGCGAGCGCCTGGGCGTAGAACACCGTCAGCGCGTTCAGCGCCGTCTTCGATGACCGGTAAGCAGCGCCCGAGCCGGTCGCGGGGAACTGCGGCTCGGGACCGGTGCTCCAGGTCAGCGATCCGGTCCCGCTGGAGATGTTCACGATGCGGGGCTTCGCGGACCGGCGCAACGCCGGCAGGAACGCGTTGGTGACCGCGAGGACGCCGAACAGGTTCGTTTCATAGGTACGGCGGAAGCTGTCGATGTCCGCTTCGGTGGCCGGCTTGCCATCGACCATGATGCCGGCGTTGTTGACCAGGATGTCCAGGGTTTCGACCTGCTGCGCGGCGGCGGCGACGCTCTTGGCGTCGGTGACGTCGAGAACCAGCAGCCGGGCGGTGCCGCCGATCTTCTCGACGGCCCGCTGTCCCCGCCCGGCGTCGCGCGAGCCGACGTAGACGGTGAGTCCGGCGGCCGCGAGCTGGCGCGCGATTTCCTGGCCGATGCCCTTGTTGGCGCCGGTGACGAGCGCCGTCGGATTGTCCATGGCAACAATGATCGCTGACGGGGACGTTGAGGTCTAACGCAGGTGAGGTCGTGCTTGACACTGAACCGGTTAAGTAGTTCCATTACTTCAGAGTGGCCGACCATTACGAATACCTGCATGCAGGAAAGCTCCTGACACCCCCGCAACAGATCAAGAATGGAGCATGCATGAAACGTGCCATTATCCTGGCAACTTTCTTGGCAACCGTAATGGCAGGCATGATCACCACCGTCACGGCCGCGGCGCCCGCCGCCCAGGCCCTGACCTGCCCCTCCGGGATGAGTTGCGGCTCCTACACCGTCAGTGGCCTGGGCGCCCGCAAGCAGCAGGTCCTCAACGCCGGTGCGAACACCCTCGACCTGGCCGTGGCCATGCTTGAAACCGAGAACATGCAGGCATCCAGCTACCCCTACGGTGACGGCAAGACCGGCGACTCAGCCAACTTCGGCATCTTCAAGCAGAACTGGTACATGATCAGGACCTCAGTCAGCCAGTACGCCAGCTACGGCCCCGGCCAGTACAACGCCGGCGCCGCGCTCAACACCAACCTGAGCTGGGACATCCAGGTGCTGCACGCCAGCCAGAACAAGTACGGCATCTACACCTGGTTCGCCGGGCACCGTGACGGCCAGAGTGGCCTGAGCAACCCCGGTACCACTGACATCAATAACTACCGGACGGCGGTCTACTGGATCCAGTCCCAGATCAACTCCAGTTCCGCGAATCGCAGCAACAACACCAGGTTCTGGGTCCAGGTCCCTGCGATCTGAGGATGCACGAAACCGGTCCGGGATGGGCGCCGTCTGCTAATCGGCGGCGCCCATGTCCTTCGGCGGGCCGCCCACGAGCAGTTCACACCGAAGTCCGCGACCCGGCTGGCCGGTATTCTCGCCGGCGGCCTCGCGGCGCTCTACCTCCGCTTGCTGCGCATGTGGCGCCAGCCTGGCCACAAAGCGCCGGTCGGCCCGTGCTTACCGCTGCGGATCTGCGGCGTACTCGACGTACAGCGGGGTGGCCAGCACGAAGCGGCTGGCGGCGAGGACCCGGGCGTGGCCGGACAGCACTGCCTGGCCCGTCCACTGCATGCTTGGGTGGGACAGTTCCCGGATGGCGTTGCCGAGGTCGCGCGTCACCTCGTCGTGGTCGGCACGGGGGGTCCCGTGGACGTCCACGTTCCCGGCGAGCTGGGGCGGATCCGCTACCGCGCCCTCGTCCGGGAGTTCGGCCAGCCGCCGGGCGTAGTCAAGCACGGCGGTCGTGTAAAGCCCGGCCCAGGCCTCCCGCTCGGCGTCGGGGACCTGGCGCTTGTCCAGCAGGTGCGCCCGGGAGCCGCACAGCACGAATGGCGCAGGGCCACCGGAAGCCACGAAGTACACAAGATCATGGGCCGGCCGGCGGCCGCGGGCCATCGGTGCCTCACCGAACCGGAAGCCCTCCGCGAACTGGATCCAGTCCCCGGCGCGCAACCGCGGATCGGTCCGCCAGCGAGGCAGCCGTTCACCTTCCAGCATCTCGATCACCTGGTCTAATGCCGCGATCAGCGAGGGCTGCTGATCAGGGGGCAGGGTCGCCCGCACTGAGATCAGCCCAGCGTTGATCCCGGCCTCCAGGCCCAGCCGCTTGCGTATCCGGCCCGGGAGTTGCGGCACCAGCGCGCGCATCTTGGTCTCAGACAAATACAGCAGATCCCGCATGATCAGACCCTAGGGCCGACCGCGCCCAGGCAAGCGGCGGCTGAGAAAGTGCCCGCCTCGGTTTACCTGGTGCGGCCACCGTGCGAACGTATCTGATCAGCGGGCGGAGCCGACCCGAGCCAGGGCGTGTGGTAGCCCTTCTTTTGGTGTTACCGCTTACTCAGGACCTTTGGCAGATGACGCGGTACGCGCTACGCGGTACGACAGAAACACCTGCTCGGTGAGTGGTAGGCGGATAGACCAGAAACCGGTTACCGGCAACTCGTTACGAACCGACACTTTGGTGGGCCGGCCCCGCTTGCGGTCAGTCTAGCTCGACCAGTTCCGTCTTGTTCGCCTGGTTGATCGCCTGCTTGACTCGCTGGGCGAACTCACCGATCCGGTCGATCGCGTCCCACTGCTCACGGCGCACCAGCCCGTAGTCGGTCACCTCGACGACATCATGGCCAAGCAGTTCGACATCCTCTACCTTCAGGCCCTTGTCGCTGAACGTCTCCCGCTTGCGCTCGACCTTCTTGACGACCCGGTACCGGACCCAGCCTTCCCCGCTGTCATACACACCGACATCATCAGCACGCAGCGGCACGGCCCGTGCCGCCTGCTCCAGCTTCGGGATCGCGTCGCCTTTGAGCACCAGCAGTTCGGGAATCGACAGCACCCGGAGCCTGCCCTCGAGGTCCTCGATCTCGGCCCGCGCCTGCTGGTTGGTCCGCGAGATCCGCAACGCGAGTTCCTGGTCTTCCGCGAGGATCGCGGCGATCCGCTCCCGGCACTCCTGCACCGTGTATTGCCGTGTGCTCACCTTCTCGGTGCCTGGATCAGGCTGGTACGCAGCGTCACCGTCCAGCGCCGCGGTCCGGTAGGACCGCCGCTCGGTGCCGGCCAGGCCCAGCCGGTTGATCCAGTTCTGCAGGTCGGCCGCGAGCTTCTTACGCCGGTTGAACGCGTCACCCAAGGTCAATGTCACGGACCGGAACAATACCCGCAGCATCCAGCTAAGTCGCTGATATTTCGTCAGACCCTTCCCCGGCCGCGCGGCAGGCGGGTGGGCTGTCCTGGAGTGCGCGAATCGGTCGGGCCGTGCGGGCGTATCGGTCCTGGATGAGGGCCTGGGACTCCTGTTACATGCCGAATCGTGCGCGTCGCACGGCTTCGATCGCCGCGTCAGGCCCGCTCACCTCGACATGTGCTGCGCTCTGCCGGCCGAAGAGGTAGAGCAGCAGTTCGCCTGGGGGTCCGGCGATGCGGGCAGCAGGTTCTCCCCGCCGGGCCCGGACGGTCTTAGTGGTCCCCGCCCACTGAAGCTCAAGGCCTGCGCCGCGCAGTCGCCGCGCGAGGAACCAGGGCGCGCGGCTGACGTTGTGCCACAGGGCCTCGTCCATGGCCTGCTCGTTGGCCCGGGGGCCGCGGCCGTTGGCTCTGCGTACGTCCTCGTGGTGGACGAAGAACTCATTGAGGCTCGGGAGCCGGCGCACCCATCCGATGCGGAAGAAGCCTGGCGGCGGTCCCGATCGGAGCGTCGCGATGAGCCAGGTGAAGTCCCTGCGCGCGAGCGCTCTTCTTCGTCGTTCAGCCAGGCGGCCCCACCCACCGGGCAGGACAAGCCCGGGGCCGGCGAGGTGATCGCGCTCGCGCAGGACCAGGTGCGCGGCGAGATCGCGGGTCGTCCACGGCTCAAGGAGAGTCGGTGCGCCGGGACCGAGTTCGCCGAGCAGGTCGCTGAGCTGTGCTCGCTCGACGGCGTCGAACAGCGGATCGGCCATATCGCCCGAGTGTAGCCAGGCCGGTGGCGCGTCGCGGGGCCCCGCCGGAACGGCAGGCCCGGGGCCGGTGGGTATCGATGACATGATTCGAAGTGCGTGTTCGCGGGCGGCGGGCACCTGGTCCTAGCGTGCGGGAGATGCAGGGTGGGCGGTCCGGCTCAGGGCGGCGGGGGCGATCCAGCCGCTGTCGTGCGCCGGGCGGGCCGGTTCGCCGCGGACGTCCTGCTGCCTGCCGCGATGACGGTGGATGCCAGCCATCGGCTGCCGCCCGCCCATCTCGACCTGCTGGCCGCGCAGGGGTTCTACGGCCTGGCGGGCCCGCGTGACCAGGGCGGGCTGGACGTCGATTTCCCGACGATGTGCCGGGTGGTCGAGGTACTGGCGGGCGGCTGCCTGTCGACCACGTTCGTCTGGCTGCAGCATCATGGCGCGGTGCGTGCGGCGGCGGCCACGGAGGGCCGGCTGCGCGGGGAATGGCTGAAACCGCTATGCCTCGGCCAGCGTCGCGCTGGCCTGGCCCTGGGTGGCACGCGGCCCGGACCGCCATTGCTCCGGGCGCGACCGGTAGCGAATGGCTACGTACTTGACGGAGTTTCTCCCTGGGTAACGGGCTGGGGGCTCATCGATACCCTCTACACCGCGGCCCGGGATGAGCACGGCAATATCGTCTGGGGCCTGCTGGACGCGCAGCCGGGCCTGACGCTGTCGGCGGAGCCGGTCCAGATGGTCGCTGTCATGGCCAGTCAGACAGTTCAGGTCCGCTTCACCGGGCATTTTCTCCCGGCTGAGCGGGTAATGGGCGTGCTGCCATGGAAGGAGTGGCGGAGCAGGGACGCGGACGGCCTGCGGGTCAACGGATCGCTGGCCCTTGGAATCGCCGCCCGCTGCGGCCAGCTGGCCGGCCCCAGCCCACTGGACGATGAGCTGGCGAGCTGCCGTGCGGCCCTGGATGCCGGGACATCCGAGACGATGCCGGCCGCGCGTGCGGCCGCCTCCGAGCTGGCCATGCGGGCGGCAGCGGCCCTGGTCGTGGCCCAGGGCAGCACGGCGATCCGGCTCGATCAGCACGCCCAGCGTCTCGCCCGTGAAGCCCTGTTCCTGCTGGTATTCGGCTCCCGGCCGGCCATCAAGGATCATCTGGGCGGCATCCTGGGCGGCCCGCCCGTCCGCCGCTGGCCCATCGGCACCCGCGCGCCCTGACCTGCGCCGCGACGGCACGCGGCGGTGACCGGGACCCTCAGGCAGAATGGGGGCGTGCAGCAGCGGACCGCGAGAACGACCTTGCGTGACGGCACCGAGATCGCATACGCACTGGTCGGCGACGGCCCGTTCCTGGTTTACGCACCAGGATGGCTGACCCATCTCGAACTCAGCTGGGCGATGCCGCCGGAGCGCGGCTTCTATGAGGCGCTGGCCCGGGGCCGGACCCTGCTCCGCTACGACAAGCCCGGCTGCGGCCTCTCGGGTCCCGCTGGCCGGCCGCACTCGATGGAGCTGGAACTGGAGACGCTGGAAGCGGTGACCCGGGCCGTGGGCGCGGAGCGGTTCGACCTGCTCGGCATCTCCCTGGGCGCCCCGGTCGCGGCGAGCTGGGCCGCCGCCAATCCGGGCCGCGTGACGCGGCTGGTGCTGTACGGAGGCTGGGTCCGGGGACAGCAGATATCCAGCCCTGAGGTCCAGGAGCTTGTCCTCGGGCTGGTCGCCACGCACTGGGGGCTCGGCTCGGATGTCCTCGGTGACATTTTCGCGCCCGACGCCGACGCCGCGACGAGGGCGGCTTTCACCGGCTACATGCGCGAGGCCGCCTCCCCGGAAACGGCCCGCGGCATGCTCGCGCTGTCCTACCAGGCCGATGTCAGCGATGTTCTCGACCGGATCCAGGCGCCCACGCTGGTCATTCACCGGGACCGGGACCGGGCGGCGCCCCTGCAGCAGGGCCGGGCGCTGGCCGAGGGTATCCCCGGGGCCCGGTTCGAGCTGCTGCCCGGCCGTTCTCACCTTCCGTATGTCGGCGACGCGGACGCGCTCGCCCGGGTGATCCGCCGCTTCCTCGGCCTGCCGTCGCTGCGGCGCCGCGCTGTGCCCACCCTGACCCCACGGCAGCGCGAGGTGGCCGCACTGGTCACCGAGGGCCTGACCAACCGTGAGATCGGGTCGCGGCTCTGCATCACGGAGCGTTCCGCGGAATCACATGTGGAGCGGATCAGAGACCGGATGGGATTCCGCTCGCGATCCCAGATCGCGGCCTGGTTCGTGGCTGGCGGCTGGCCAGGTTGAGGTATTTCCCCCGCTGACATCCGCCGCCCGGATCTTCAAGATTGGGACCATGACATACACCGCCAGGCGCCCGGTCCGGATCGGCGTGTTCCCGCCCATGGGCTTGCTCGACCGGGGTCCGGAGACCGGCCGGGCCTATCTGGCCCAGGTCGAGGAGGCAGGCATCGATCATGTCTGCTGTGGGGATCATGTGAGCTTCGTGGTCGGCGCCGGGTTCGATGGGCTGGTCCAAGCCACCGCGCTGGCGATGCTCAATCCCGTCTTGCCCGTCCACACCGGTGTCTACCTGCTGCCGCTGCGCCATCCGGTGCTGGTGGCCCGCCAGCTCGCCGACATCGGCCGGCTGGCTCCCGGGCGGCTCATCTTCGGGGTCGGGGTAGGTGGCGAGGACCGTCACGAAGTCTCGGTCTGCGGGGTGGACCCGGCGACCCGGGGCCGGCGGATGGATGAATGCCTCACCGTCCTGCGTGCGCTGCTGACCGGCGCGCCAGGCACCTTCCACGGCAGGTTCTTCGACCTGGACGACGCGGTCATCAGCCCGGCGCCCGCCGCGCCGATCCCCATCATCATCGGCGGGCGTTCCGACGCCGCGGTCAGGCGGGCGGGTCAACTCGGGGACGGCTGGCTTGGTATCTGGAACTCGCCCCGGCGCTTTGCCCAGGCGGTCGAGATCTCGGCGGCGGAGGCGGCCCGGGCGGGCAGGCCGGACCCGCCGGACCGTCATGGGATGCAGGTGTGGTGCGGGCTGGCCGACTCCAGGGAGGCGGCTCGCGCCTGCCTCGCGCCGGCCATGCAGGCCATGTACCAGCTCCCGTTCGAGCGTTTCGAGCGCTACTGTCCCTACGGCACCGCCGACGACGTCGCCGAGTTCCTCGCGCCCTACGTCGATGCTGGCTGCACGGAATTCAACCTCATCCCGCAGTCACCTGACCCCGGCTGGTCCATCGCCGGCCCGGCCGCGGTGCGGAAACTACTGGCCCAGATATGACTGATTCCCTGGTTATCGCGCCACGCTTCTGCGGCCCTCCCGACAGTGGCAACGGCGGCTACGTGTGCGGAGTCATCGCTGCCTATACGGGCGGCCCGGCCACGATCACGCTGCGCCGGCCACCTCCGCTGGCGACTCCCCTGACGGTCGAACGCGACGACGACGGCTCGGTTCACCTGCGCGACGGCCAGGCCCTGGTAGCTGAGGGGACCCGGTTGCCGGGCCGGCTGGCCATGGAGCTCCCCGGCCCGGTCTCGATCCAGCAGGCCAGGGACGCTGGTGCACAATGCCGCTTCAGGGGCCGCCCTGACGAACATCCCTTCCCGGCCTGCTTCGTGTGCGGGCCGGACCGCAGGCCCGGGGACGGACTGCGCATCCTGGTCGGGCCGGTCACGGGCCGGGATCTGTCAGCCGATGTCTGGTATCCCGACCAGGGGCTGGCCGGGGCCGATGGCAATGTCCGGGCCGAGTTCCTGTGGGCCGCGCTCGACTGCGCGGGAGGTGTGGGCGCCTTTGGGAACGCTGCCCTAGGTGGGCCGCCTTACCTGCTGGGACAGCTTTCGGCGGCCCAGATCGGTCCCGTCAAGGCCGCCGAGCCGCACGCCGTGGTCGGCTGGCGGCTAGCCGAGGGCGGCCGCAAGATGATAGCTGGCTCCGCGCTGTTCACGGCGGGCGGAGAGGCAGTTGCCGTCGCGCGGGCCACCTGGATCCGGCTCAGATGATCCCGCCCGCGCGTTGACACCGCGGCCACGCCGATGTCGTCACGCGATCCGCGCGGAGCAGCGGAAGTCAGCTTGCGGCCCGGTTCGCGGCCAGCTGGCCACGTCAA
This sequence comes from uncultured Streptosporangiaceae bacterium, assembly GCA_964412845.1. Lineage (GTDB taxonomy): Bacteria > Actinomycetota > Actinomycetes > Streptosporangiales > Streptosporangiaceae > JAWWPY01. Next base: position 23,896 of record CAYPQM010000012.1, on the reverse strand, counting down.
GTTGTGGTATTTCCCCCGCTGATACCCGCCGTCGCGCTGGTCATGATCAAGATCAAGAGATGCACCGTCAGCTGTTCGGGAATCATTGCCTCCGCCAGGCTGGCCTACCTGGCCGCCACCCGGCGGTCGGTGGGGGGTCACGAGGGCTCAGGTGAGTATCCGGCCGTCTTCCAGTTTCTCCTCGGAGAGTTCGTTCAGCCGCCGCCACGCGGGCGACAGGCTGGCGAGATGCGAGGACATCAGGCTGGCCGCCGCCACATCCCCCATCGTCGCCGTCGCCATCGTCCCCGCCGCGGCGGCCTGCTCCGGGTCCGGGCGGTGCTGAAGGGACCACGTCACCACGGCATCGGCCAGGCTCGCGAGCCGCGGATCGGCCGGATCCCAGCCGAACGCTGCATCACAGGCGAGGTACAGGCGCTGGAACCCAGGGTCGGCGAGGGCCGCGCGCTTCTCGCTCACCCAGGGCGGTACCAGCTCCGGTGAGAGCGCCACCATCAGGATCCAGCCATCGCGCTCGATCCGCACCGTCCGTTCGCTGACGCCGATCCCGCGGAGCTCGGCGAGCAGGTCGACGATCTCGGCGGGCAGGAACAGCCGCTCGCCCCCGGCGAGCTCGGCCAGCCGGCGGCGGGACTGGGTCAGGTCGCGGATCTTCTCCCGCAATGCCTGGTCGATCTGAGCGATGGCCCCGGCGAATTCCTCCGGCTGGGCGTTCAGCAGCTCCTCGGTGTGGGCCAGCGGCACGCCGGCGTCGGACAGGGTCTTGATCCGGATCAGGTCGACGACGGCTTGCGCGTCGTATCGCCGGTAGCCCGAGGCGTCCCGGGCCGGTTCCGCGAGCAGGCCGCGCTGGTGGTAGTGCCGGATGGCGCGCACCGTCACCCCGACATGGGCGGCGAGCTGGCCGATGGTGAGCGTCGAGGACGTCATCGAGCACCTCCAGTCAATGGACCCCGGCCGGCATCCCCAACGTACGTCGCTGCCGCCGGGCCTAACCGGCCGGATCGCGGTTGTACAGTGCTCGCGCCCAGAAGTAGCCGGCCAGCGTCAGGCCGACGCACCAGGCGGTCGCGAGGACGGCGCTGTCGCCGATTCCGGTGCCGGTCAGCAAGCCTCGCAATGTGTCGATGATGGGGGTGAACGGCTCGTTCGTGGCGAACCAGCGCACCCCGCCGGACATGGAGCGGGTGGAGATGAAGGCACTGCTGAGGAACGGGAGGAACGCGGGGATGAGCGAGAGGCTGTTCGCTCCGGCGGGAGTCTTGGCCAGCAGCCCGAACGCCACGGTGAGCCAGGTGAGCGCCAGGGTGAGCATCGCGAAGACCCCGGCCGCCGCGATCCACTCGACCGGGCCGGCCGAGGGCCGGAAACCCAGCAGCACCGCGACCGCGGTGACGAGCACCGCACTGATCATCGTCCGGATCATGCTGCCGAGGACCTGGCCGGTCAGCACCGATGCCCGGGAGATCGCCATCGTGCGGAGCCGGGGAATGATGCCCCCGCTCATGTCAGTGCAGATGTTCACCGCGGTCGCTTCGGCGGCGAAGCCGGCGGTCATCACGAGGATGCCCGGAGCGAGATAGTCGATGTAGCTGGCGCCCGCGGCCGACGAGGCGCCGAGCGCGTGACCGAAGACGCCCGCGAACAGCAGCAGCAAGGCGATCGGCAGCAACATGCCACTGATAGTCATCAGGGGGAAACGCAGCGAGTGGCGCACATCGCGGCGCAGCATCGTCGCCGAGTCGCGGACGGCATACGAGAGAGTGCTCATTGTGGCGTGTCCTGTCCTGACTGGAGGTGGCCGGTGAGGGCGAGGAAGACGTCGTCGAGATCGGGGGTGTGCACCGACAGCTCCCCGATGGGCAGCCCGTCGAGCCGGTTGAGCAGCGTGGTCAGCGACCGGACGCGGCCGTCGTAGGGGATCTGCAGCGTGAGTGTGTCCGCATCCTGCGTCGCTGCGCCCAGGGCCCGGGCGGCCGAGCCCAGTTCGCTCGCGTCGCTGAACCGCAGCCGGATATGCCCGCCGGGGATCAGGCGCTTCAGCTCGTCCGCGGTCCCCTCGGCGACCAGCGTGCCGTGGTCGAGGACCGCGATCCGGTCGGCGAGCTGGTCGGCTTCCTCCAGGTACTGCGTGGTCAGGAAGATGGTGACCCCGCTGGCGACAAGTTCGCGGATGATCTGCCACATGGTGCGGCGGCTGCGCGGATCGAGGCCGGTGGTCGGCTCGTCGAGGAAGATGATGCGCGGCTCGCCGACCAGCGTCATCGCGAGGTCGAGCCGGCGCTGCATGCCGCCCGAGTAGGTCGCGACCATCTTCCCGCTCGCCTCGGCCAGATCGAACCGGCCCAGCAGCTCAGCCGCGCGCCGCCGGCCCCCGGCTCGGCCCAGGTGATGCAGGTCCGCCATCAGGACCAGGTTCTCCTCGCCGGTGAGCAGGTTGTCCACCGCGGAGAACTGGCCGGTGACACCGATCGCGGCGCGCACCGGGCCAGGTTCGGTGCCGGGGTCATGGCCGGCCACCCGCACCGTGCCGGCGTCCGCGGTGAGCAGGGTGGAAAGGATCTTGACCATCGTGGTCTTGCCGGAGCCATTGGGGCCGAGCAGGGCGTACACGCTGCCCTCGGCGACGTCCAGGTCGATGCCGTCCAGCACGACGTGGTCACCGAACGACTTGCGCAGCCCGCGGGCCATGACCGCCGGCCGGGCCGCACTGGTGATCATGCTCGCCCGCGCATCCGCGCCCGGTTGTGACGCTCTTGGATTCGTCATGAGCCCATGCTGCAACCCTGACGCAGGGTCAAGGTCAAGCCAGGCGTGCTACGCCGCCACAGGTCATCCCGGGCGGCCGCGCTCCCCCTTTATGAAGCTCTCAGTAATTATCTGATTACTAAGAGCTATCAAAGCGCGCCTTCCCTGCTGATCTCATCACTTTGGACGAGGCCGCCTACCCACAACCCATCAGGGCATTGATCACGCTTTCTCTTAGCCTGTGGATAGAGCAGATACGCAAATGTTTAAACCGCAGGTGCGGTGCCGGTCGGTCGGTAATCACATGAGAACTCGTCATTTGGGTGACCGCCGCGACGCCCGGCACGCGGCAGGAAGCCAAGACGACGAGAGGAGGCAAACAATGTACGGAAAGATCGCTGCGCTGCCCGTGACGGGCATGAGCGCCGCCGTGGCTGGCCCAGTCAGCGTTCTGGGAGTGATCCTGATCGCCCTGACCCTGGTTTTCGCGGGGACGGCAATTATGGGACTGCTGCCCAGGCTGCACCGGCACGGCCACTGATTAACCGGCAACATAAGGGAAGGTGGGTATTGTGAGCACGGTAGCGCTGATTCCTGCGCATGACGAAGCCGAGTGGATCGAAAGAACAGTCGTCAACCTCGCCAAGCAGACATGCCCGCCTTCCCGGATTGTTGTCGCAGCCAATGGATGCTCTGATGCCACAGCCGCGATAGCGGCAGCGGCGGGGGCGGAGGTCTTCGAAACACCCCAGGACCCGCACCGCAAGGCGGGGGCACTCAACAAGGCACTCAGCCGCATCCTGCCCACTCTGGCCGACGATGACTTCGTGTTCATCCAGGACGCCGACACGCTGCCCGTTCCCCGTTGGCTGGAGGTGGCCCAGCAATGGGCGGACAGAGATCCCCTGTCCGTCGTCAGCGGGCGCTACGCCAGCCCGCCAACGGGCCGGAGCTTTCTGCGGATCGTGCAAGAAAACGAGTTCAGCCGCGACGGCCGCAGCATAGACCGCAGGCGGGGCCGCACCAGGATTGTCGTGGGCACCTCCGCGCTCTTCCGGGTCAGCATCCTCCGGGAGATCGTCGCGGCACGGGTCAGCGGCAGGCTGCCGGGTCCCAGGTCGGCGGATGTGTTCAGCGTCAGGTCCATTACCGAGGACTACGAGCTGACGCTGGCGCTGAAGACGCTCGGGTTCCGGACAGTATCCCCGGCCGAGTGTGACGCTGTAACAGATGTGATGACAACGGTTCCGGCTCTATGGACCCAGCGCATTCGCTGGCAGCGCGGCGCGTTCACGGATCTGCGTACTTATGGGCTGAATAAGATCACCTTGTGGTACTACGCAGCGCAATTGCTGGGAATGCTGGGAATGCTGACCGTTGCGATCATCATCGCCCAGATAACACTGGTTGTGCTTGTGTCCGGACACTGGGCCCCAGCTACTGTCTGGCTTGAGACATTGCCCTTGTTCGTCGCCTACAGAATACTTACCGTGCAACGTACCGGCTGGAAGGGAATGCTGGTAGCAGCACTAATGGTGCCAGAGACCGTGTACGACTTCTTCCGCTACGGCGTCTACCTGACTGCCGTGTGGAGCGTGATCACGAGGAGGGCAGCACGATGGGCTTGATCAAGAAGATCGAAGCCGTCGCCGGTATCGCCCTGGGGGGCCTCGCGCTGGTAGCAATCGGCGTGACAGCCAAGTCGTTTATGCACAGGAACGGTGTACACCATGCCGGTACCATCGCCGGCCGCAGCGCCACAGTCCCAGCATTCGACGTTCCGGCGTGGGATTACCCAGCATCGTCCAAGGCAGCCATGTCTGTCGTGCACCCGCGTGAGATCCCGGTGCTCGCTTACCACCAACTGGACAACGGATGCGCGGCCACGGCGCTGATGTGCGGCCGTAGCGGGGCGGGGGCTGAGGTCCTGAGCGAGCACCAGTTCTACGACCAGATGTCGTACTTGCACTCACAGGGCTATAGCTCGATCACTGACAGTCAATACGTCCGCTGGGCTACGCACCAGCCGGTAGCCCTGCCGGCCAAGCCCATCCTGCTCACGGTCGATGACGGCATTGACAAGTTCTACGCCCCTGGCACAGCGGTCCTGCGGCACTTCGGGTACAACATGGTGGCGATGGTCGTCACCGGCTTCGCCGCCGGCTCGCAGGCCGGCGTGCGGCCCTACGCCGGCTGGGATGCCTCGTGGGCACAGCTACGTGCCCTCGACCCGGCCATCTGGGGAATCGCGTTCCATGCCGGGGCAAAGGGACACCTCATCTCCAACCGGGCGTGCCCGTACTTCTACCCCTGCCAGCTCGCGGGTGAAAGTGCTGCGGCCTACCAGGCCCGCGTCTCGGCGGACGTCATCAACGGCCGGGCCCTGCTGAAGCAAGAGATCCCATCGGCTGACACCCGGATATGGACCGTGCCCTGGAATGACCTGGCGCAGACTCCGAATCAGCCTCAGTCCGGGGCCGACCCGAAGATCTGGCTGCGGAAATTCGCGCACCGCCAGTTCCCGGTCATCTTCGTGGACGCTTTCGTGTCAGGTGCCAGCGGAGAGCACTACCGGTATGAGGTCCACGGTGACCAGACCCTGGCGTACTTCATCCATGAACTGACTCGCAACGCCCGCGGGGGTGCCTTCAACGGCTAACCGGCCAGAATTCTGCGTCAAGCGGCAGCCGGCGGACCGCGGTGAGGTAGGAGTCCAGCTCACCGCTGCCGAACCGGCACATCCCGACCACGTGCCAGAACTGCCCGGCGATGTCGCCCTCCTGCTTGTACCGGCCGTCGCCGGCCAGCGCGGCCCATCCTTCCGGCAGGCCGAGCAGGGTCAGCCGCAGCCGTGGCGGCTCCCCGCCGCTGGTGTCCCAGAGCCCGACCGTCCCGTCGTCGCCTGCGCTGGCCAGCAGCGTGCCGTCCGGGCTGAAGGCGACCGACCACACCCGCCGGGTATGCCCGATTAGGGTGTGCAGGTGCTCTCCGGTGCGTACGTCCCACAGGTGCACCGCCAGGTCATCGCCCGCGGTGGCGAGCATGGCGCCGTCCGGGCTGAACGCGGCGGACCACAGCCGCCCCCGGTTACGGGTCAGCGTGTGGATGGGCACGCCCGAGGCAAGGTCCCAGAGCCGGGCCGTGCCGTCATTGCTCGCGCTGGCCAGCACCGTGGCGTCGGGGCTGAACACCACCGAGTAGACCCGGTCCGCGTGGCCGGTCAGCGTGGCCAGGCAGGTGCCCGTCTCAACGTCCCAGAGCCGGACCGCACGGTCGTCGCAGCCGGTCGCCACCCGGCGGCCGTCCGGGCTGAACGCGATGGACCGCACCCGGCCCTGGTGCTCGGCGAAGGTCTGGATATGCCGGCCGGTCGTGCAGTACCACAGCCGCACCGTGTCGTCGTCGTTGGCGGTGGCTATCACGTCGCCATCCGGGCTGAACGCCTCCGCCCACAGATGGTCCGTCTCGACGTTCATCTCGCGTTCGTAGGTTCCGGACCCGGCGTTCCAGAAGTAGATGCCGCCGTCGTTGCTCGCGGTGGCGAGCCGGCCGTCGGCCGGGCTGAACAGCACGGAGACCAGCCGGTCGGCGGTGCCGGCCAGCTCTCTGAGCCGCTGCCCGGTGCGCGGCTGCCAGAGCCGCACGATGCCGTCGTTGCCGCTGGTGGCGAGTAGGTCACCGGCCGGGCTGAACCGTACCCCGGTGATCCGCCGCCCATGGCCGCGCAGCACATGCCGGCACTGGCCGCCGGCCGGGTCCCACAGCCGGACGGTGCCGTCGTTGCCGCTGGTCGCCAGCTGGCCGCCGTCCGGCCGGAACACCATCGGCCACACCGACGCCTTATGCCCGGTCAGCAGGTGCCGGGACTGGCCGGTGGCCGCGTCCCAGAGCTGGACGTTCCCGTCGCTGTCACAGCTCGCGAGCAGTTCACCGCCGGGGCTGAAGACGACCCAGTACACCGCGGCCCGGTGCCCGGTCAGCTCGCCCGCCGCGTGCCCGGTCCGCGGGTCCCACAGCCGGATCCGCCCATCCGTGTCGCCGCTGGCCAGCCTGCTGCCCTGGGGGTGGAACGCCAGCGTGTAGACGGCGCGGCTGTGCCCGTCCAGCACCCGCAGGCAGGTACCGGTCGCCGGATCCCACAGCCGGACCATCCCGGAGCTGTCGGCGGTGGCCAGCAGGTCGCCCGCGGGACTGAACGCGGCCCGGTAGACCGGGCCGCGGTGGCCGCCCAGCTCACCCAGCGCGGTGCCGGAGCTGGCGTCGTACAGGCGCAGTGTCGCCCGGTCGCCCACCGCGAGAAACGCTCCGTCCGGGCTGAAGGCGGCGGTGTAGATGGGTGCGGTATGGCCGGGCACCGTGCGGCGCACCTGGCCGGCCGGGACCTCCCACAGCCGCAGGACGCCGTCGCCGTCGCCGGTGGCGAGCAGGTCCCCGGCGGGGTTGAGCACCATCGGCCACACGCCGTCCCGGTGGCCCTCCAGCACCCGCAGGCAGCTACCGGTCGCCGGATCCCAGAGCCGGACGGTGCCGTCGCTTGACCCGGTGGCCAGGACGCTGTCGTCCGCGCCGAACGCGACCGCGTAGACCCGCCCGCGGTGCCCGTGCAGCGTGCGCACGGGCAGGCCGGAGATGGTGTCGCAGATGAGCACGCCGCCATCTTCGCTGCCGATGGCCAGCAGGTCACCGTCGCGGCTGTACGCCACTGGCTCGGGGAGCCGGCTGGTCTGGTGGTGGAAGCCGTACGGGACGCCGATCGCGGCGGGCGCGAGTTCCACCTCGACCGGCTGGCCCGGTGTGATGGCTGCGCCGCGGAGCTCCGGCGCGCTGGCCAGCCCGGTGTCGGCGGTCACGTCGACCAGGGCGGCGCGGGTCCAGCGGCTGCCGGCCAGGACCACGCCCCGAAGGTCGGCGCGCGCCATCCGGGCCCTGGTCAGGTCCGCGCCCCGGAGATCTGCCCCGGTCAGCCGCGCCTCGTCGAGACGTGCGCCGGCCAGCGTCGCGTCGCGCAGGATGGCCTGGGTCAGGTTCGCGCCGACCAGCCGGGCATCGGTGAGGTCAGCACCGGTGAGGTCGACGCCCGCCAGCTCGCGGTAGGACAGGTCCTCCCCCTTCAGCAGGGCGCCGCGCAGATCGGTCTGCACCGGGGTGCGCAGCCGGGTGCTGATCTTCAGGGCGTTCCCGCGGGCCACCTCGCCGGCGGCCGGGTCAGCCAGGACCCGGCTGGCCCAGGCCCGGCAGGCCTGGCTGCCCGCGAGGTCGCAGAGGAAGTCCACGGTCAGCTGGGAGAGCGGCCGGGCCGACAGCGGCGCCGGGCGGGCCACGCCGCTGGTGAGCTGGCGGCCGATCTCGGCGGCGACCAGCCATTCCGCGACTGAGGCGTGGATGAAGCCGAACAGCCCGGTATCGGTCCGGACCAGCAGGGTGCCCGCGCCCACGGCGTGCGCGCGCTGGCGCGGGGAAAGCTGGCCGCCGGCGAGGCCCGACAACGTGTCCGCGACGTCGGTGAGCGCGGTGAGCCGGAGAAAGGGTTCCCCCGTCTCCCACAGGCGCATCGCCAGCGTGCTGACGGCGGCCCACAGATCGTCGAGCTTCAGGCCGGCCGGTGCCCCGGGCACGCCCTGCGTGCGCTCCTCCTCGTGGCTGAGCCAGGTGCGCAGGATCTCCTCGTAGAGCGCGGCCGCGCTGATCGTCTGCTGCGTTCCGGCCACCGCGCGCAGCCGGCTCTCGTCCAGGTCAGAGATGAAGGACAGCATGCGCGGGTTCCGGGACAGGCCGAGCAGGTCCTGGATGCCGGCCAGCAGCCGCAGCCGGCCGTCGGCGGCTTCCTCGTCACCGTCGTAGCGGCCGACCAGGTAGGCGCGGATCTGCGCGGGCGTGAAGTCCTCGATGGCGAATACCCGGCGGCTCGGCAGCGCCCCCACCCGTTCACCGAGAGCGGTCAGGATCTGCTGGTGGGACTTGAAGTGCTGGGTTCGGCTGGCCACCACGATCTTCGCCTTGCCCTCGGCCGCCTGGAGCAGCGTATCCAGGTGATCAGCGGCCCGCTCATAGGTGACCCGGGTGACCAGCTCGTCGAAGCCGTCGAACAGCAGCACGATGCGGCCCTGCCGGAGCATGTAGCGGAACGCCTTGAGATCGATGAGATCCTCGCCGTGATTGGCCAGGTGCGCGGCCACCAGGGCGTCCACCGAATGCGCTTTGTCCAGGGCGCGCAGCTCGATGAGGAGCGGCACCAGGTGGGGCAGCTCGACCGGGATCCGGCGGGCCGCCTCACGCAGCGCGAACGTCTTGCCGCGTCCGAAATCGCCCAGCACCAGGACGAACCGGCCGTGCTCGGCCGCGATCTGCTGGAGCAGTTCGTCGGCCAGGTCGTCACGGACCCCGGGGGTGGGCCGGTCCAGCTCACGGAAACGCTGCGGTACGTACAGGCCGGGCGGGTACAGCGGGTCGGCAGTGAGCCGGGCGGTCTGATTCGCGACGTAGCTCCGCAGGTCCAGCAGGCCCTGGAACTCTATGAAGCTGCGCAGCCGCACGCCCCGCCGCTGCGCCTCCTCGCGGAGCACCCGGGGCGGCTGCGGGCCCTCGTAGACAAGCTCGGAACCAGGTTCGGGCTGCCCGGTGTGCACCAGTTGCAAGAACGCGGCCAGCTCGTCGCGGCCCGGCTCACCCACGTGCGCGGCGATCCGCCACTGCCGGATGAACCCGTCCTCCTGATGCGTGATCAGCAGGTGTGGCAGGCCTCCCTCGATGCGCCGGATCTTGGCGTGCTCATGGCGGGTCTCGCAGACCTCCGCGATCCGGTCCAGCAGCAGGCTGGCCGGGCTCGCGGGACGCTCGGGTTCGGGTGACGCGGCCGCCTCATCCGCCACCGCACCCTGATCGGCGTGATCAGCGGAGAAGGTGCCGCCGGTCGCGGGCCACCGCCGCGGCAACCGCGCCGGGTCGTCACCGGTCCCATGGCGGGCACTCCAGCGGTCAAGGCCGTCCGGGGTGATCCGCAGAAACTGGTGCTGGCCAGGAGCGTTCGACGGCACCACGAGCAGCCCGGAGCCAAGCTCGTCGGTCTGGTCGCCGCCGGGCCCGGGCCCGTGCACCAGCAGGCTGAGCCGCGGCCCGAGCAACTGGTCGAGCGTGCCCGCGTCGCGCAGCAGCGCCGCGTCCCGCCCGGCGGGCGTGCTGCCCGGGGCCGGGTCATGCCGGATCACGCCGATCCGCAGCCAGCCGGCCCGCTCGAAGGCACCCAGCTGTTCGGCGAACCATGCCGCCTGAGCCTCGCCGATCCAGCCGTAATCGTCCTCGGGCCGGTGGCTGGCGGCCATCGTCGAATTCAGCGCGGCCACCGCGACGTGCAGCTCGGGCAGCGCGAACAGGGTCCAGGGCTGCGCGCTCTCGAAGACCGGGCCATCCAGGCCGCGGTAGAACTCCTGGAAGAGGCTGGCGAAGTGACGCCACTTGGGCCAGTACGGCGGCTGCGGGTCAAGGTCGTCGGCCTCACAGGTGGCGAAGTACGCGCGGCAGGCGGCCTTGGTGATGTCGTGCCCGCCGGGAACGATCACGATCCGCTGCGGCTCCAGGCCGAGCAGCGCGCGCAGCCCGGTCAGGAACGTGAGCGCCTCGTCGCACTCCCGCAGGCTGCCGGATTCCGTCAGATCGCCGGTGACCACCATGAGGTCGGGGCGGGGCATGCCGGCGGCGGTGCGCCTGGTGACATCGGCCCAGATCCGGGCCTGCAGTTCGGCGGCGGACAGGTGCTCACCAGAGGCGGCCAGCCCGCGGCCGAACCGGGGGCCTGCTACCTGCAGCAGGGTGATCGCGGAGCGGGGGCCGGCCGGGTCAGGGAGAGCGGGCGGGTAGGTCGGCGCGGTGGCCGGGGACCGGCGGGTTCGCGGCACCGTGGGCACCGTGGGCGAGGGCGCGGGCGCGGGCCGCTCCGCCGGATGGAGAACCTGGCCCACGATGGTCTTGGCGGACTGCGGGTATGCCACCTCCTGCTGCTTGGCCCGCCCGGCCAGAGCGTGCTCAATACGGCTGATCAGCAGCTCACGGGCCTGGTGTGGATCGGTCACGCCCACCAGGTCGATGTAGGTGATGGTGGCGAGCAGGCCTTCGAGGGGGCAGTCGTCGACCCGGACGGTGACTAATCTGCCGGCCGGATTGCCCGGGTCGGCCCGCAGCGCCGCCTGCCATTCCAGCCGGCCGTAGGTGGAGCCCACGTAATGCCGGGAAAGCACGGCGACGACGGCGGCGGCCTCGCTGAGACCGCGGTCCATGAAATCGATGAAGTTCGTGCCAGGCACGAAGTCCCAGGCCTGCAGCATGGTCCGGTAGCCCGCGGCTTCAAGTTCCCAGGCCATCCAGGTGGCCCAGCGCTCATCGGCGGGAGAGTAGCTGACGAAGATCTGGATCGGCCCGTTCATCCCCCTGGCCACGGCTGACCCGCTCATGGCCTCAGTATCCCCCGTGACCAGCGGACATGGTATCCCTTGGCGAATCGGATCGGCCGGCCCCTTCCCGGCCCGGGTCCCTCCTCGCTGAAGCCTGGCCGCTGTGCGACGATGGCGGATGTGTCCTCCGCCGACCCTGACCAGGCCGCGCAGGCCGGGCCCGCAGCGGCCGCGCGGGGAGGGCACCCGGTGACCGCGCGGGGCTGGCGGGCGGTCACCGCGCGGGGCTGGCGGGCGGCGGCCCGGCGGCCCGTGCTGGACTGGATCGCAGGCGCGCTGTTCGTGCTCGGCCTGATCTTCGTGGCCACCGGCCTGCTCCCCGGCGCGCCCGCCGACGCGACGGTCAGGCGGATCCTGCCCCTGCTGCTCTTCCTCGGCACCGTCATCGTGCTGGCCGAACTGACCGCCGACGCCGGGGTCTTCGATGTGATCGCGGTCCGGGTGGCCGGCCTGGCGCGGGGAAATTACCCGGTTCTCTTCGTTCTGTGCGTGTTCTTCGCCGCCGCCACCACGACCGTGCTCAACCTGGATACCACCGCGGTGCTGCTCACGCCGGTGATGCTGGCCCTGGCCCGCCGGGCGGGCATCGCCGCCATCCCGCTGGCCATGACCACGGTATGGCTGGCCAACACGGCGAGCCTGCTGCTGCCGGTGTCGAACCTGACCAACCTGCTCGCGGCGAACCGGGTGGCGCTGCCGACCGCGGCGTTCGCCGCCCGGATGTGGCCTGTGCAGCTGGCCTCCGTGGCCGTGACCATGCTTTTCCTCTGGGTGTTCTACTGGCGGCGCGGCGCGCGCGGCGTGCACCGCTACGACCCGCCGCCGCCGCAGCAGCCGCCGGACCCGGTGCTGTTCTGGGTGGCGGGGCTGGCCTGCCTGCTGTTCATCGCCCTGATCGTCGCCACCGGGATCCAGCTCGGCTATGACTCCGCGATGGCGGCGGCGCTCGTGGTGGCGGCGTTCGCGGTGCGCAAGCGGGCGGTGCTGCGGGCCGGGCTGGTGCCGTGGCGGCTGCTGGTCCTGGTGGTCGGGCTGTTCCTGGTGGTGCAGACGGTGAGCCTGCACGGGCTGGCCACCGTGACCCGGGCGCTCATCGGCACCGGGGGTGGCGCGCTGGGCGCACTGCGCGCCGCCGCGACCGGCGCCGGGCTTTCCAACGCCGTCAACAACCTGCCCGCGTACGTGGCGGGTGAGGCAGTCATCCCGGTCAGCCAGCACGAGCAGTTGCTGGCCCTGCTCATCGGCACCAATGTCGGGCCCATCATCACGCCGTGGGCGTCGCTGGCGACCCTGCTGTGGTACGAGCGATGCCGCGCCTATGACGCCGTCGTGCCGTTGCGCACGTTCATGCTCACCGGGGCCGGGCTCGCCCTGTGCGGCCTGGCCGCCACCGTCGGCACCCTGCTGCTCAGCCGGTGAGTGCGCGGCTCAGCCAGTGCATGCGCGGCTCGGCCGGGGGAGGCGCGCCGCCGGTCACCACTCCGTGGCCGCGTCCAGGCCGGCCAGCCGCGGCGCGATGCCCTCGGCCTTGGCGACCAGCCTGGTGAGCCGGCCGATGTTGTCGGGATGACCGGCGACGAAGCTGCGGTCGTCCACGGACAGCCCGATCCGCTCGTCAAACGGCTGGCCGTCGAGCCCGCACACCGCGATCCCCGCCTCGGCCGCGATCAGGGCACCCGCGGGGAGGTCAACCGCCTCGGCCCGGTATCCGACGATGCCGTCGATGTCACCGCGGGCCAGCATCACCCATGACAGCAGTGGAGCCCATAGCTGCAGCACGCGACGGGCGGTGGACTCCAGGACGAGCTTCAGCGCCCGGGCGGTGGCGTCCTCGCGGGCCACGCCGTGCCCCTGGGTCCAGGCGAGCACCGGTCCGTACGGCGCCGGCCGGCAGGGCGGCCGGGGCAGCCGTCCGCCGGGGCCGAATGCTCCGCCGTGCCGCACCGCCGACCAGGTCTGCTGGGCGACCGGGTCGTGCACCACGCCGAGCATGGGCAGATCGCCTAAGCACAGCGCGATCCCGACCACGTAGGCCGGGAGCCTGACCGCGAGGTTGTTGGTGCCGTCCAGCGGATCCACCAGCCAGGTACCGCCGCGGGCCGCACCGCCGGCCGGGTTGCCCCCCGCAGCGGCCGGGTCCAGCAGCCCCGCTTCCTCGGCGATGATCCGGTGCTCCGGGAACACGGCCCGGATGCGGTCAATGATCACCTTCTCGGCGGCCAGGTCCAGGTCAGTGACGACGTCGCCGGTGGAGTCCTTGACCCGCATCCCGGTGTCGGCCCGCCCCGGCCAGCGCATGAGCGCGCCCGCGGCCTCAGCCGCCTCCACGGCGACCTTGCGGGCCACCTCCAGCTCAGTCATGGCGGCCGCCCCCGGCCCGCTCCCCGGGGCCAGTTTCCGCCAGCCGGCCCGCGATCAACCGGGCCGCACGGGCTGTTTCCCGCGGGTCGCAGCGTGACCGGCTGAGCGTGTGACTGGGGGCGTGCACCGGGCCGAGGGCGACGTCCGTGGCCGGCGGCCGGCTGCGGCTCAGCACGACGGTGGCGACCTCCTGCCCATCCGGGACCACGGTGGCGTGGAACTCGCCGGCCGGCAGGAAGTACACCGAACCCGGGCCGTGCACGCTGTCCGCCTCCGGCTGGTACGACACCAGGCGGCTGGTGGCCTGCAGTTCGTCCACATCATCGCGGCTGTGCACCTCGAACAGGCGATGTGTGGCCGGCCCGGCCGCGGGAGTCACCCGGATGCGCTGGTTGCGCAGGGTGCCGTAGAGCACGTAGCTGGTCAGGTCCCAGCTGTGCGAATGGACGGTGGAGGTGGTCAGCGCGCTGCGGCGGCCTGGTGCCCAGAGGTGCACGCACACCCCGCGGGTGGCCAGGCGCTCGGCCGGGAAGCAGAGAAAACCGAGCGGATGCCGCACCGCGGTCAGCTCACGGTCGCCGCTGATGATCTCCTGCATCACCGATAATGCCCAGCCCGGCAATGACTCCCTAGCCGTGCCATGCTCGATTGCCTCCTGGATGCCCTGGTAGTCCATCGCTAATAGGGATTCTTGGGCCGCAGGGCTTTGCTGATGATTTCGGTGACGTCGCGATCGGTGAATGCCCGCGGTATGGCGAGATCAAGCGTAGTGAAGAGCTTGCGTGTCTCATCCACGGTCGGCTCATCGCTCAGCCCGGCGTGATCCAGATGGCTGATCGGCACCTGCCGTGACTGCCGCATGCTGGCCATCAGCTCGCGGCTGTAGATCTCGTAGTAGTACTTGCCCGGTTCCAGCATCATCGCCGGGAATTGCGGGTCTTCCTGGGTGATGATGAGCCGGTGCGGGGTCATGTCCCAGCGGAAGGTGGTCATCACCGAGGAAAGCCCGACTTCGATGGTGACGAAGCTGAACCGCCACCGGTACCAGCAGGCGGCCAGCACGGTCGCGTAGGACTCTTTCCTGGTGCGGTCCACCGTCCAGATCTCGCCGGTGGCATCCGGCTGGTCGGCCAGTGACCGGCGGAACTGCGCATAACTGCCGCACACCTTCTCGTCAGTGGGATCGATGATCTCGAGCTGCAAATGCATCGCGTGCTTCTTGCGGCGGGCGATGCTGACGCATTCGGGCAGCGTCACCGCCCGCAGGAAAGTGCCGGTACCGCCCTTGAAGACCCAGCGGTCGGTGTTGCGGCGGGCCTCCTCCAGGGCCAGGCCGACCTCGGCGCCGTGCAGCACCCGGATGAACGAGCTCTCGGTCAGCGCCCGCCGGGTGCTCTCCACCGTGCTTTCCAGCTCGTCGAGGCGGGCTGGCATCTTGGTCAGCATCGCCGCCGTGGTCTGCAGCACGTCGTGCAGCTGGGTGTCCATCGCTTCCTCGCGGGCCCGGTTCCGCAGCGAGGAGGTGGCCACGAGGCCGAGGGTGAGCAGAATCGCGCCGTCGATCTCGTTGGTGCTGGAGATGATGTCGGCCAGCGCGAGGATACCCACGCCGATGGCGAGAATAAGGGCCAGCCCGCTGTCGGCGTACTTGTTCAGCCATGTCGCTAACCGCGCCATTGAGCACATCCCCGGTTATCGGTCTGACTCATCGTAACGAGCCAGGCGCGGATGCCGCGAGACCATAACAACCGCAGCTCCGTTGGGCGCGCAGGATGAGCGCGGATATCACGCCACATCGGCGCGGACGCGGAACACGGGGTAGTCCGGGGCGATCCGCTCGAACTCAGCGAGGGAGGCCGCGCGGTCGACCGGGATATGCGGCCGGGCGCCCGGGGCGACCTGCAGGTAGCGCCGCAGGATCGGCGCGCGGCCGCCCGGCTCGACGCCCTCCAGGTGGACGGGCTCGCGGCGGCCATGCCGCAGCACCGCCCGGCCGCCGGTGGCCTTGAGGTTGCGCACCCAGTTTGTGTTCTTTCCCAGCATCGAGACCAGGTAGCGCTCCCCTTCGAAGTCGGCGATCACGACCGGAAACGAGATGACCCGGCCACTGCGCCGTCCCGGGATCTCCAGCGCGGCGGCTCGCTTCGGCAAGATCCCAGCCGCGAAGGCGATGGCCGCACCGCGGTTCTGCAGTCGCGCGAAACGACTCGGGCGGCCGTCCCGGTACAGCCATCGCAGGTAGGCGTCGTACTGCTGCATGGAGTCCGCCTCTCACGTCGTTGACCGAACCCCTCGGCGGAGCCCGCACCTGAAGCCTGACGGTGCCGGGCCCCGGGCCGGTAGGGCCGAGAGTCCCACCGGTCGGCCCATAGATCCCTGCGGGTGTCCGGCGGTGCCGGCCTGCGGTCAGCCGGGCCTGTCACCGGCCTTTGAGGCCGTGCAGGAAGTCGACGAGGCCGGCGAAGTACGTCTGCTGGTCGTCGTACATGGACAGGTGACTGCCGTGCGGGCAATGCAGATAACGGCCTGCGGGCAGGCGCCCCGCCATCATCTCCAGGTGAGCCGGGTCCATCGTGTCGTAGCGAGCGCCAATGACCAGGGTCGGTACCTCGATCGACGCGAGCTCGCCGGTCCGGTCCCAGTGCGCGAGCTTGGCGTCGGCGCTGATGCCGAGTTCGCTGGGGCCCTGCATGGACACGTAGATCGCCGGGTTGATGTGCGCGAAGCCGCGCTGCACCGGATCGGGCCAGGTTTCGACCGGCATGCGCAGCACGTGATGGACGTAGTGCTGCGCGTTCAGCAACTCCATGTACCGGGGGTTCTCGATCTCGCCCTTCGCTTCGAGGGACTTGATCTCGGCCAGTGCCGCCTGGTCCATCTCCGGCATCAGCACCTGCTCGGCATACGCGTTGTAGGCCGGCACGCTGGCCATCATGTTGGAGATGACGAGCCCGCGCAGGTGCTGCTGATGGCGCAGGGCGTACTCGATGGCCAGGATCCCGCCCCACGACTGGCCGTACAGGACGAAGTTGTCCCGATCCAGGCCGAGCGCCTGGCGGACCTGCTCCACCTCATCCACGAAACGGTCGAGCTCCCACAATGACGGCTCGTCGGGCTGATCGCTGAAGCCCGAGCCGAGCTGGTCGTAGTAGTAGTACTCGATCCCCGCCGCGGGCAGGTAGCTGTCGCAGGCCTCGAGGTACTCGTGGGTCGCCCCCGGGCCGCCGTGCAACAGCAGCAGCCGCAGATCGGGGTGGTTGCCGATCCGCTTCACCCATACCCGGTAGCTGCCCAGCGGTGTGCGCACCGGGATCATCCGGGCGCCCCCGCCCAGCGCGTCGTCCCGGCCGGAGTAGTCCAGATAGCTGCTTCTCGGTCCCACGTGCTCCTGCCTTTCCCCTGGCCGCCGCGCCCCGGGTCGCGATCAGTCAGCCGTTACACTAAGGCTGATCTACCACTGCCGACGAGGGCCCAGGTGCGCCGCGAAGCACCCGTCAATGCGACATTCCGGAAGTACCTGTCCTGCTCTGGAGTATCCGCCTAGCCGGTGACAGGCCCGCAGATAAGGGCCAGGACCCGCAGGGATCTTGCTCGCCAGCGAAGGTTCCGCAGCCACGGATGCTGGGATCACATCATCGCGGCGCCGCTGTGGCCGCTGCACGGGGCCAACCTTGGCACCCTCCTGCGCACCTGCGACGCGGTCGGCGCCTGCCTGGCCGTGCCTCGCCTGCCCTGGGTCCCCGAGGCACTGGCCCGCGGGAACACGCTCCGCCGCCCCGTCTGCGTGCACTGGACCGGGCGGGACGCCTGCCGGTGGCTCCAGGAACAGCGATCAGCAGGTTCACGCGTCATCGGAGTAGAACTTGCCGACGAGGCAGTCAGGCTTGCCGACCTGCCCGCGGCCCGCCAGCGCACCATTGCCGTGCTCGGTCACGAGCAGACTGGCATCCCGCCTGAGGCGGTCGATTTGCTGGATGTGGCCGTGGAGATCCCGATGATCGGCACCGGCGCGAGCCTGAACGTCGCCGTGGCCGGATCTCTCGTGCTGTACCGGCTGGCCGGGTTCATCTGACCAGCGCAGGCCCGGCCAGGGCGGTGCATTGTGGCCCCTGATGCGAGCACAATGCACCGCGTTGGCCTGACGGTCGGGACCGGGCTTGCGCAACCTCTGCCCTCCGCCGCCAGCCACGACTGACGCGCTGGCGAGGCGCACGCAGGCCGGCCAGGCATAGATCGGCGCGGCCCGTGGTTCTCCTGTCGCACACCACCTGCGACGGAGGTTCTGAGATGGCGAAGGCGGTCCGATTCGACCAGTACGGCGGGATAGACGTGCTGCGGGTTGCGGAGGTTGACCGGCCTGTCCCAGGCCGTGGCCAGGTTCTGGTCACCGTGAAGGCGGCCGGGATCAACCCGGGCGAGGGGAAGATCCGCGCTGGGGCCCTGGCCGAGCGGTGGCCCTCGACGTTTCCCTCCGGGCAGGGCAGCGACCTGGCCGGCGTGGTGGCGGAAGTCGGTCCGGACGCAGGCGATTTCGCGGTGGGGGATGAGGTGATCGGGTTCACCGACAACCGGGCCAGCCACGCCGAGTTCGTCCTCGTCGAGGCCGGTAATCTGACCCCCCGCCCGGCACATGTTCCGTGGCCGGCGGCAGGCGCCCTGTTCGTGGCCGGCACGACCGCTTATGCCACGGTACGGGCGGTGGCGGCGGCCCCCGGTGACACGGTCGTCGTGGCCGGCGCCGCGGGCGGGGTGGGCTCCATCGCCGTCCAGCTGGCGGTCAACGCTGGTGCCACGGTCATCGGCCTGGCCAGCGAGCCGAATCACCAGTGGCTGGCCGACCATGGGGTGACCCCGGTCAGTTACGGCGCGGGAGCCGCCGACCGGATCCGCGCGGCGGCCCCCGGCGGTGTGGACGCGTTCATCGACACCGTGGGCACGGGCTACGTGGAACTCGCGATTGAGCTGGGCGTCACGCCGGACCGCATCGACACCATCGCCGACTTCACCGCCCCCGCCAAGTACGGCGTCAAGCTCGAAGGCAGCGCGGCCGCGGCGAGCGCCGGGGTGCTGGCCGAACTGGCCGCGCTGATCGACAAGGGGCGGCTGGATATCCCGATCGCCAGGGTCTACCCGCTGTCCGAGGTTCAGGACGCCTACCGGGAACTTGAGCAGGGACATACCCGGGGCAAGATCGTCCTGGAGCCCTGACCCTGGCCACCGGCTCAGGCCAGGCAGCTGAGCGGGGATCCGCCGTTGTAGGCGACCATGTCGCCGAGCGCGGCGATGATGTCAACCGGGGCGCCGCAGGCGGCACCGCCGAGTTCAGCGTAGGCGCGGTGCAGGTT
Organism: uncultured Streptosporangiaceae bacterium; assembly: GCA_964412845.1. Lineage (GTDB taxonomy): Bacteria > Actinomycetota > Actinomycetes > Streptosporangiales > Streptosporangiaceae > JAWWPY01. The sequence continues at coordinate 4,998 of CAYPQM010000012.1, read as the reverse complement.
GCCGACGATGCGCTCGGCGTCCGGCCAGGCGGCGAACCGGCCCAGGTCGGTTTCCCGGGCGGCGTCCAGCGGGGTAAGTCCCGCGTCGCGGCCGCGGACGGCGACGTCGAGGACGAATCTCAGGTAGTCCAGCGTGGCGTCGATGGGCCCGGTGTTCTCGAACACCGGGCCGTGCCCGGGCACGATGATCCGCGCGCCGAGCGGCCGCACGACGTGTTCCAGGACCTCGATGGAGCCGCTGACCGAGCCCATGAGCAGGAACGGCGTGCCGCCGTTGAAGATCAGGTCGCCGCAGAAGAGCACGGAGCGCTCGGGGATCCAGATGATCGAGTCGTTGGTGGTGTGCGCGGCGGTGCCCACGTGGCGGACCTGCGCCCGGAGGTCGCCGACATGCACCGTGATCTCGTCGGTGAAGGTGACGAACGGCGGGTCGAGGGCGAGGTCGCCCCAGTCCGGGCCGTCCCAGAACGGCAGGTCCCGGGCCGGGCCGAACGCGATGGCCTCGTCGCGGGCGCGCTCATGGGCGATGATGGCGGCGGTGGGGAACAGGCAGTTGCCGAAGGTGTGATCGCCATGATGGTGGGTGTTGATGACAGCGCGCACCGGCGCGGTGCTGACCGCCGCGATCGCGTCCTGATAGGCCTGGGTGCGGCGCCGGGTGGCGCATGAGTCAATGCTGGTGATCCCCTGCGGCCCGACCAGGAAACCAGTGTTGTTGATCCACCAGGTGCCGTCCGGCTGGATGTAGGCGTAGACGCCGGCGGACACCTCGGATACCTCGGGCGGCCCGGGGACGGTGATGTCGTGGTGCAGACTGCTCATCAGATTTCCTCGTTGACGGGAAGGTGACCATGTGGCGGTCAGGCCGTCCTGAAGGATCCGCTGTCGGAGCCTGGGCCGGTCATACCCCCGAGGCCAGGATGCTCGCTCGCTGTTCGTTTTCGGGCGGCAGGCCGAGCTCAGCCCGGCGTTGGTCAAGGCCCGCCGGGTCCTGGACTTCCCATAATTTCAGGACGCCGTCCTCGACCCGGTACTGGGTGCCGTAGATCTGCGGATCCCCGCGCTGCATCAGCACCCGGTCCATCAGGTAGGCCAGATCGCGGCGGCTGGCGTCGCCCTCGGCGACCGCATTCTCCAGCAGGGGCAGGCACTCCTCCTGGAACTCGTCTGGGGCGTGCTGGGCGAGCAGCCAGGCCGCATTCGCGCCGGCCGCACCGACCAGCCGGTGGCCCGGCCAGCCGTGCTCGGCGATGATCTCCCGCAGCCGCGCCGTATTGGCGTCGTCGATGGGGAGCACCGTCTCCTCCCATTCCTGCAGCGTGTATCCGGGGCGCATGGATTTCCGTGCGACCCGGTCACGGTCAGCGCGCTCCAGCAGCTCCGCGCGAAGCTCATCGTCCATCAGCACAGTCCTTCTGGTCCAGGCTGGGCGTACGCGACCAGTCTCGCTGATTTCAGCACCCACGTTGCCATGTCGGCAGGCGTCCCCGGGCTCAGCGACGGGGAGTGGCTATCCGTGCCGCCGGTCGAGCTTGTGGCGTGCCGTGCGCTGCGCACTTCTGGCCTGCCGGGCCTGCAGCCTGGCCTCGCCGAGACGCTGGCGGGCCGCGGCGAGCTGCTCTTCGAGGCGGCGGACCGCGTCCTCCTGCTCCCGTTCGGCCTCGCTCGCCGCGTCGGCCGCCCGGACAGTGTCGGCCACGGCCTGCTCAGCGGCAGCAATGGCCTGGCCGTGCGCACGTTCCGCGCTCAACCTCGCTGCCTCCGCTGCCTTCGCTGCAGCAGTCTCCGCTTCCGCTTCCGCTGCAGCAGCTTCCGCAGCGGCAGTCTCAGCAGCCGCTTCCGCCTGCGCATCGGCTGCTGCCTCCGCCGGCGCTTCCGCCTGCGCATCGGCGTGCGGGTCCGCTGTTCCGGCCGCGGCCGGGCGTTCGCCGGCTAGCGGCGGCACCAGAGTCAGCGCCGACAGCGTCGGCAGATCGAAGCCAGCATGGCGCTCCACGCGGAGCAAGGTTCCGGCCGCCAGCTGATCAGCGACCTTGGGATCGGCCAGGGCCGCGCCGAAAGTAGCGGTCACTTCTTCCCGCAACGCGGCCGGTGGCGAACTCGGCCCGGACACGTCCAGGGCCCGGCGGACCAGCGCGTCGATCAGCTGGCGCCGGGCCAGGGACAGCTCCCGGATCTTCGCCCCATCCAGGGCTGCCTCGGCGGCACGTAGCTCATCACCCAGTGCGGCCAGCCGGACGGGCACGCCGGGGTCGGCGCGGACCAGTTGGTTGATGACCCACGCCGAACGGGTCGGCTTGCGCAGGCCGGCGATCGCTTTCGCCACCGGGCCCTGCCCGGCCGCGCGGGCCTGGGCCGCGAGCATCCCGCGGCGCTCGGTGAACACGTCCGGGTCAGCCGCGTACAACTCCTCGACCGCCTCGGTCAGCAGGTCAGCACCGGCCACCCTGCCATCGTGCCGCATAACCCGGCCGGATAACCGCGGCCTGGCTGTCTAGCCTGGACCAGGTGTCTGCTTCAGGGCGTCGAGGAAGGTCGCCGCCCAGTAGGCCACGTCGTGGTCCCGCACCCGGCGGCGCATCGAGCGCATCCGGCGCCTGGCCTCCCGGGGAGAGATGGTGGCCGCGCGCACGATGGCGTCTTTCAGCCCCTCGATGTCATGCGGGTTGATGATGAACGCGCTGCCGAGTTCATCGGCCGCGCCGGTGAACTCACTCAGCACCAGCGCGCCGCTCTCGTCGTACCGGCAGGCGACGTATTCCTTGGCCACGAGATTCATGCCGTCCCGCAGCGGGGTCACCAGCATCACGTCCGCAGCCAGGTACAGCGCCGCCATCTCTTCCCGCGGGTAGGACTGGTGCAGGTAGTGCACCGGCGGGTTGCCCAGTTCGCCATGCTCCCCGTTGATCCGGCCCACCGTCACCTCGACCTCATCCCGCAGGATGCGGTACTGCTCGACGCGTTCCCGGCTCGGACTGGCCACCTGGACGAGCACCGCTTCCGGGGCCCCGAGGCGGCCCTCGTTGAGCAGTTCGCCGTAGGCGTTGAGGCGATGCAAGATGCCCTTGGTGTAGTCGAGCCGGTCGATGCCGAGCAGGACGACGTCCGGATTGCCCAGCGCCCGGCGGATCTCCCCGGCCCGGGCCCGGACGTCTTCGCGCCGCGCTATGTCTTCCAGGGCCGCCGAATCGATCGAGATGGGGAAGGCCGCGGCCCGGACGTCGCGTCCGGCGCGGTCCCGGTCGTCCGCCAAGGGGTGCCGGCGGCGGGGACCGACGGCGGTGCCGCCGTCCCCGGGCGCGGAATCGGGAACGCGGACGAGTGACCCATGGGTTACCAGCCCGGCGGTACGTCGGCAGGCACGCAAGAAATTCGTGGCGTCGCCGCGGCGCTGGAATCCCAGCAAATCAGCCCCCAGCAAGCCCTGCACGATCTGCTGGCGCCAGGGAAGCTGGGCGAAGATCTCGTAGCCGGGGAAGGGGGTGTGGGTGAAGTGCCCGATGCGCACGTCGCCGCGCATCTCGCGGAGCATGCCCGGAACCAGTTGGAGCTGGTAATCCTGGACCCACACCGTCGCGCCGGCGGCCGCGCAGGTGGCCACGGTCTCGGCATAACGGCGGTTGACCCGCACGTAGGCGTCCCACCAGGGGCGACGGAACTCCGGCTGCGCGATGACGTCGTGATACAGCGGCCACAACGTGGCGTTGCAGAAGCCTTCGTAATAGTCGCGGACCTCGTCGGCGGACAGGCCCACGCCGACCAGGTGCATGCCGCCCGAGTCGAACGGTTCCGGCGGCGCACCGGCCACACCGGGCCAGCCGATCCACGCGCCGCCTGCGTCACGCATCACCGGTTCCAGCGCGGTCACCAGCCCGCCCGGGCTGGGCCGCCACTCCGCTGCACCGTCGGGGCCCTCGACCTGGTCCACCGGCAGCCGGCTGGCGGCCACCACGAACTTGTAGTCACCGGCCGCAGGCTGGGGGGTGCCGGCCTGCGGCGGGCTGGTGCCCGTCTGGTCAGCGGACCGGCCTGATTGCTGCACGGCGCAGGCAACTCCTCGTTGTCGGGGGTACGGGCAACTCTATCCGCTGCCCAGTTCCACGGGTTTTGAACAATCTGCCGGTCACCTGCGGGTCCTTGGACCGGACCGGGCCGGCGCGGCCGGAAACCGGCGCGCGTCCAGTGGACGTAACGGGTGCGGACTGGCCACCATAGGGGGACCAAAAAACAAAGGGGGGTTACGGTGGCCGATTCGCCATTCGTGTGGGATCAGCTTGGTGCGTACAAGGCCGAGGGCCGGTTCCTGGACGGGTATCCCGACGACCAGCGGACGTTCTTCGCTCCGCGGGACAACGTGCACGGCATGCTCGTCGCGCTGCTGGGGACTGCGCAGCATTCCATCGTGGTCAACATGTTCGGTTACGACGACGACGAGCTGAACAAGCTCATCCAGGGCAAGCTCGCCGATGACAAGGTCTACGTGCAGATGAGCCTGGACCGCAGCCAGGCCGGCGGGGTGCACGAGAAGCAGATCCTGGCCTCGTGGAGCAACAATGCCTTCGGCAACAGCATCGCCATCGGCACCAGTTCGGTGCACAACGCGATCTCGCACCTGAAAATCGTGATCGTCGACGGCGTGTACACGGTGAAGGGCTCCACGAACTGGTCCCTGTCCGGCGAACAGCAGCAGGACAACGAGCTCAGCCTCAGCCGGAACGCCGTGATCGCCGCCGAGACCCGCGCGATCCTCGACCTCAACCACGACTTCATGCTCAAGCAGATGGGCGGCTCGAAGCTTGATATGACGAAGCTCCTCGCCTCGAAGGCCACGCAGGCGATGCCGCCGCTGCCCCCCGATCCTTCGGCGGCCAAGGCGGCCGCGAAGTAACGCGGTCAACCGGGCCGGCGGCCGATGAACAGGTTGCGGGGCATCCGGCCACCTGCGCCCGGGCCGCCCGCGCCCGCCGGCCGGCCCCTGGCCGCCCGGCCGTGAGGCCC